>NZ_JACVUU010000002.1:0-331211 GCF_016516145.1 Klebsiella sp. S69
GTACTAATGAACCGTGAGGCTTAACCTTACAACGCCGAAGATGTTTTGGCGGATTTGAGAAGATTTTCAGCTTAGATTCCGGATTTTCGGGAACGAAAGATTTTACGCTGAGGCAAGGCGGCAAATGAAGAAAAGGAAGGAGCATACTGTAGTATGTGACTGACTTTACGAATGCAGCCAACGCAGCATCGGTGTAAAAGATTCGTTTCTGACAACAGAATTTGCCTGGCGGCAGTAGCGCGGTGGTCCCACCTGACCCCATGCCGAACTCAGAAGTGAAACGCCGTAGCGCCGATGGTAGTGTGGGGTCTCCCCATGTGAGAGTAGGGAACTGCCAGGCATCAAACAAGCGAAGAGCCCATCCTGACGGATGGGCTTTTTGCGTTTTTGTCGTCTGAAACTGCCGGACATCGGTCTACCCTTATCCGGCCTTTTCATTACTCATGTACCAAATTCAATAACGGATACGGTTTTCCAAGATCGTCCGTTTCAGAACGGCCTGTCACCTTAAAGCCCATTTTCTTATAAAATCCGACCGCTTGTTCATTCTGCTCGTTAACGTTAGTCGTCAGTCTGGGCGCTAACGACAAGGCGTGTTTAATCAAAAGCTTACCCACGCCACAGCCGCGAACGGCAGGATCAACAAATAACGCATCCATATGTTCCCCCGTTAGAAGCATAAAGGCGACCGGCTCATCTTTCTCCGTTACTGCTACCCACAGCGGCGCTTCGGGTAGGAATGAGCTCACCAGCTCTTCCAGCTCCGCTCTATATGCTTTTGATAAAAAACCGTGCGTTGCATCGACCGATCGACACCAGATCGCAATCAGTTTTTTCCCTTCATCATGCCGTGAACGGCGGATACTAATAACCATACATGCTCCTTTTATTTGTTCTTATATTCTAACGTAAATATCTCCGTGAAATTTTCTCACCCTGCATTTGCAGGCTCGACATTCACATTATTCCTGGGTATCTTCAGCTGTCTGGATGTCTAAACGTTTATACGTATGTTATGAGGTAATAAAGTTATGCCAATTCGGGTGCAGGACGAGCTACCGGCCGTCAATTTCTTGCGTAATGAAAACGTCTTTGTGATGACGACAACTCGCGCGACGACTCAGGAAATCCGCCCGCTGAAGGTGCTCATCCTTAATCTGATGCCGAAGAAAATCGAGACTGAGAATCAGTTTTTGCGACTGCTTTCCAACTCTCCTCTGCAGCTTGATATCCAGCTGCTGCGCATCGATGCCCGCGAATCACGTAATACCCCAGCGGAACACCTGAACAACTTCTACTGCAACTTTGAAGATATTTGCGATCAGAATTTTGATGGCCTGATTGTTACCGGCGCGCCCTTAGGTTTGGTTGAGTTTAATGACGTTGCCTACTGGCCGCAGATCAAACAGGTGCTGGAATGGGCTAAAGATCATGTTACCTCAACGCTATTTGTCTGTTGGGCTGTACAGGCGGCCCTCAATATCCTCTATGGTATCCCTAAACAGACGCGCTCTGAGAAGATTTCCGGCGTCTACGAACACCATATCCTGCAACCACATGCCTTATTAACCCGCGGCTTTGACGATAGCTTTCTCGCGCCGCACTCGCGCTATGCCGATTTCCCGGCGGCGCTGATACGCGACTACACCGACCTGGAGATTCTGGCGGAAACGGAAGAGGGCGATGCCTACCTGTTCGCCAGCAAAGACAAGCGTATCGCCTTCGTGACCGGTCATCCAGAATATGATGCAAACACCCTGGCCAGCGAGTTCTTCCGCGATGTGGAAGCGGGCCTCGATCCCCAGGTTCCACACAATTATTTCCCGCAAAACGATCCGCAGAACAAACCGCACGCCACCTGGCGAAGCCATGGCAATCTACTGTTTATCAACTGGCTGAATTATTACGTCTACCAGATCACGCCATACGATCTACGCCATATGAATCCGACTCTGGATTAATCTTCTACACAACGCGATCCTAAAACGTTTCAGTATTTTGCCTCTGGCACCTTCGGGTGCCTTTTTTATTTCCGAAATGCGGCTCATATTGTGATTAAACTTTATTTATATTGTTATCAATAGGTTAAATAAGAATTAAATTAAAAATGGAAATTGTTTTTGATTTTGAAAAATAAATGCGTAGTCTTAATTGTGCTGAACGAAAACTACACAACGATCTTACGTTCGCGCCAACTGGATCAACCAAGAGGAGCAGCACATGACGCAGCAGGCGACAATTACTGACGAACTGGCTTTTAGCCAGCCATATGGCGACCAGGAGAAGCAAATCTTAACGCCTGAGGCAGTCGAATTTTTGACTGAACTGGTGAGCCGCTTTACGCCTGAGCGCAATAAACTCCTGGCGGCGCGTCTCCAGCAGCAGCAGGAAATTGATGACGGTAAGCTACCTGATTTTATTTCGGAAACAGCTTCCATTCGTAATGGTGATTGGAAAATTCGCGGCATCCCTGTGGATTTGCAGGATCGCCGGGTGGAAATCACCGGTCCGGTAGAGCGTAAGATGGTGATCAATGCGCTGAATGCGAACGTAAAAGTCTTTATGGCGGATTTCGAAGACTCACTGGCGCCTGAATGGAGCAAAGTCATTGAGGGGCAAATTAACCTGCGCGATGCGGTTAACGGCACCATCAGCTATACCAATGAAGCTGGCAAAATCTATCAGCTCAAACCGAACCCGGCGCTGCTGATCTGTCGCGTGCGCGGCCTGCATCTGCCGGAAAAACACGTGACATGGCGCAGGGAAGCCATTCCCGGCAGCCTGTTCGACTTTGCTCTTTATTTCTTCCATAACTACAAAGCGTTACTGGAAAAAGGCAGCGGGCCCTATTTCTATCTGCCGAAAACCCAGGCCTGGCAGGAAGCCGCGTGGTGGAGTGAAGTTTTTAGCTTTACGGAAGACCGTTTTGAGCTGCCGCGCGGCACCATCAAAGCCACGCTGCTGATTGAAACGCTGCCCGCCGTATTCCAGATGGACGAAATCCTGCATGCCCTGCGCGACCATATTGTGGGTCTGAACTGCGGGCGCTGGGACTATATCTTCAGCTATATCAAAACGCTGAAGAATCACCCGGACCGCGTTCTGCCGGATCGTCAGGTGGTGACGATGGACAAGCCATTCCTCAGTGCCTACTCACGATTGTTAATTAAGACCTGCCATAAGCGCGGCGCATTTGCGATGGGCGGCATGGCGGCCTTTATTCCGAGCAAAGATGCTGAGCGGAACAATCAGGTGCTGAACAAGGTAAAAGCGGACAAATCGCTGGAGGCGAATAACGGTCATGATGGCACATGGATTGCGCATCCCGGTTTGGCTGACACCGCGATGGCCGTCTTTAATGGCGTGCTCGGTGAGAACAAAAATCAGCTATTTGTCACCCGTGAAGACGATGCGCCAATTACCGCTGAACAGCTGCTGGCCCCCTGCGAGGGCGAACGAACCGAAGAGGGCATGCGCGCCAACATTCGCGTGGCGGTACAGTACATCGAGGCGTGGATTTCCGGCAACGGCTGCGTACCGATTTATGGCCTCATGGAGGATGCGGCAACGGCCGAGATCTCACGTACCTCAATCTGGCAGTGGATCCATCACGAGAAAACGCTCAGCAGCGGTCAACCGGTAACTAAAGCGCTGTTCCGCCAGTGGCTGGCCGAAGAGATGCGGGTGATTCAGGACGAACTGGGCGAGCACCGCTACAGCAGCGGGCGCTTTGACGAGGCCGCGCGCCTGATGGAACAGATCACCACTTCCGATGAGCTCATTGACTTTCTGACTTTGCCGGGTTACCGCCTGCTGGCCTGACGGCCCAGGCTACTTTGTTTGCCATTTTGGCCCCGGGCAGTACTCAAAATCCTCACGTACTATAAGTACGCTCCGGTTTTTGCGCGCTGGCCGTGACCAAACTGTCATCACCAATAATGCCTGGGAAGCCAGGAAAATAATATGGAGCATCTGCACATGAAAACCCGTACCCAACAAATCGAAGAATTAAACAAAGAGTGGACCAACCCGCGCTGGGAAGGCATTACTCGCCCATACAGCGCCGAAGACGTGGTGAAGCTACGCGGCTCCGTTAACCCGGAATGTACGCTGGCGCAGCTGGGCGCGGCAAAGATGTGGCGACTGCTGCACGGCGAAGCGAAAAAAGGCTACGTCAACAGCCTGGGCGCGCTGACCGGGGGCCAGGCGTTACAGCAGGCGAAAGCGGGCATTGAAGCGATTTACCTTTCTGGCTGGCAGGTCGCGGCGGACGCCAACCTGGCCTCCAGCATGTATCCGGATCAATCGCTCTATCCGGCTAACTCAGTACCGGCCGTGGTCGAGCGGATCAATAACACCTTCCGCCGCGCGGATCAGATCCAGTGGTCTGCGGGTATTGAACCGAACGATCCGCGTTATACCGATTATTTCCTGCCGATCGTCGCCGATGCGGAAGCGGGATTTGGCGGCGTGCTTAATGCGTTTGAGCTGATGAAATCGATGATTGAGGCCGGTGCAGCGGCCGTACACTTCGAAGATCAGCTGGCATCGGTGAAGAAATGCGGCCATATGGGCGGCAAAGTGCTGGTTCCCACGCAAGAAGCGATTCAGAAACTGGTTGCCGCGCGTCTGGCGGCAGACGTAATGGGCGTGCCAACGCTGGTGATTGCCCGCACTGACGCCGATGCGGCGGATTTAATTACCTCAGACTGCGATCCTTACGATCGTCAGTTCATTACCGGCGACCGTACCAGCGAAGGTTTCTTCCGCACCCATGCCGGTATCGAACAGGCGATCAGCCGCGGGCTGGCCTACGCGCCCTATGCCGACCTGGTGTGGTGTGAAACCTCCACCCCGGACCTTGAGCTGGCGAAGCGCTTTGCCGATGCGATCCATGCGAAATATCCGGGCAAACTGCTGGCCTATAACTGCTCACCGTCGTTTAACTGGCAGAAAAAGCTGGATGATAAAACCATTGCCAGCTTCCAGCAGCAGCTGGCGGATATGGGCTACAAATATCAGTTCATCACCCTGGCCGGTATTCACAGCATGTGGTTCAACATGTTCGATCTGGCTCACGCTTACGCCCAGGGCGAGGGGATGAAGCACTACGTTGAGAAGGTTCAGCAGCCGGAATTCGCGGCGGCGAAAGATGGCTATACCTTTGTCTCCCATCAGCAGGAGGTCGGGACTGGCTACTTCGATAAGGTCACCACCATTATCCAGGGCGGAACCTCATCAGTAACGGCGTTAACCGGCTCTACAGAAGAAGATCAGTTCTGATCATTTCCCCTCTCCCCTCTCTCCGGGGGAGAGGGAGAGAGGGGAAGGTATGACACGTGGCCTGGAATTATTGATTGCGCAAACTATTTTGCAGGGTTTCGACGCCCAGTACGGTCGTTTTCTTGAAGTCACTTCCGGCGCCCAGCAGCGCTTTGAACAGGCCGACTGGCATGCCGTCCAGCAGGCGATGAAGCAGCGCATCCATCTCTACGATCACCATGTTGGCCTGGTCGTCGAGCAGCTGCGCTGCATTACCGATGGCAAAAATACCGATAGCGACTTTTTGCTGCGAGTAAAAGAACACTATACCCGCCTGCTGCCGGATTACCCTCGCTTCGAAATTGCGGAGAGCTTTTTCAATTCCGTCTATTGTCGGTTGTTTGACCACCGCTCGCTGACTCCCGAGCGGCTTTTTATTTTCAGCTCGCAGCCCGAGCGGCGCCTGCGCTCTATACCGCGGCCGCTGGCGAAAGATTTCTTTCCCGAGCGCGGCTGGGACACGTTATTACGCAAAGTGTTATCCGATCTTCCTCTCCGCCTGCCGTGGCAAAACAGAGCGCGCGATATCGGGTATATCACCGTTTGCCTGCAGGAAGCGCTTGGTGGCGAGCTGCTCTCCCGGTCGTATCTACAGGTGGCGAATGAACTTTTTTACCGCAATAAGGCAGCCTGGCTGGTAGGCAAATTGGTTACGCCGATGGCCACGCTGCCTTTTCTTCTGCCAATCCATCGTACCGATGAAGGTGAACTGTTTGTCGATGCTTGCCTGACGACGCATGCCGAAGCCAGTATCGTTTTTGGCTTCGCCCGCTCCTATTTTATGGTTTACGCGCCGCTGCCCGGCGCGCTGGTCGAGTGGCTGCGCGAGATTCTGCCGGGTAAAACCACCGCCGAACTGTACATGGCGATTGGCTGCCAGAAGCATGCGAAAACGGAAAGCTATCGGGAATACTTGCACTATCTTTCCCGCAGCAATGAACAATTTGTTGAAGCGCCGGGGATCCGCGGGATGGTCATGCTGGTGTTTACCTTGCCGGGCTTTGACCGGGTATTTAAGGTCATCAAGGACCGCTTCGCGCCGCAGAAAGAGATGACTGCCGCTCACGTGCGCGCCTGTTACCAGCTGGTCAAAGAGCATGACCGCGTGGGACGGATGGCCGACACCCAGGAGTTTGAGAACTTTGTGCTGGAGAAACGGCAAATTGCGCCCGAGCTGATGGCCCTGTTACAAACCGAAGCCGGTGGGAAAATTACCGACCTCGGCGATCGGATTGCGATCAGCCATCTGTATATCGAGCGGCGGATGGTGCCGCTGAATATCTGGCTGGAGCAGGTTGACGGGCAGGCGCTGCGCGATGCAGTCGAGGAGTACGGGAACGCCATTCGTCAGCTGGCTGCAGCCAACATTTTCCCGGGCGATATGCTATTTAAGAATTTTGGCGTTACGCGTCACGGCCGGGTGGTGTTCTACGATTACGATGAAATTTGCTATATGACGGAGGTGAATTTCCGCGAGATCCCGCCAGCGCGCTATCCGGAAGATGAGCTTGCCAGCGAGCCCTGGTACAGCGTCTCGCCGGGCGATGTTTTTCCGGAGGAGTTTCGCCACTGGCTGTGCGCCGACCCGCGTATCGGGCCGCTATTTGAAGAGATGCACGCCGACCTGCTGCGCGCCGACTACTGGCGGGAGCTGCAAAACCGTATTCGCAACGGCCACGTGGAAGACGTCTACGCCTATCGTCGCCGTCAGCGCTTTTGCGTGCGCTATGGCAACCTGCAACAGGCAGGGTAATCAGGCGGCCAGGTTCAGGCGGCCTCTATAACCGCAAATTCTTCGTACACCAGCTCCATATCCGGCGCCCAGGTGCCTTCGCGTTCAAAGAATGCCTGATGCGCCGATTGCCAGTAAGCGAGGCTCAAATCACCTTCGCCCTCCAGCGCGGCGAGCTCAGGGCTCATTTCATTAAACCGGATCAGCCTGAGCATCAGGGTGCGTATCACGCAGACGGCTTTGCCCTGGCCGTCCAGCACAATGTGATATGCCCCCGGCGTCACGGGCGGCTGCTCCTGCTGATAGCTGGCAAGCGAACCGCAGGTGCCGCGCTTCTTCCCCGCGATGACCAGGGCCGCCAGCTCGTCGGCCAGCTCCGCTGAATCGCCGAAAGACCAGCAAAAAGCAGAAGGGTATTTATCCTGCCAGTAGGATTTCAGATCGCTCATTTATCGCACTCCGCCATACGCCAGCGTCACTTCTTTCGCCGCTTTGATCACCATGGCGCCGAACTCGGTCACGCGGTCATCGGTAATGCGGGAAATGGGCCCGGAAATAGAGATAGCGGCGAACGGCTCACGATGTTCATCATAAATGCATGACGCTACGCAGCGCAGTCCTAGCGCGTGTTCTTCGTCATCAAACGAATAGCCGCGCTTACGCGTCTGGGCCAGGTCCTCTTTCAGATGCACCGGCGATACCAGCGTAGCGTGGGTGTAAGCGTGCAGACCTTGACGGTGCAGCAGGCCGGTGACCTGATCTTCACTCAACTGCGACAAAAACGCCTTACCGGCGCCAGAAGCGTGCATCGGCAGCTTACCGCCAATCGGCGCCGACATACGCATCAGTTGGGTACACTGCACCTGATCGATAATGATCGCCTGATGATCGCTCGGGTCCAGCACCGCGAGGTTAACCGTTTCGCCGGAGTCTTCCATCAGTTGACGCAAAATCGGATGGACGATCGCCAACAGGTTACGACTTTGCAGGAAGCTGCTGCCGACGACGAAAGCATGGGCGCCCACCGACCAGTGGCCCAGTTCACCGACCTGACGAACAAAACCCAACTGCTGCATCGTGGTTAACAGGCGGTGGGTGGTGGAATTAGGCAAGCCGGCCTGCTGGGCCAGTTCGGTCAGCGCCACGCTGCCGTGAGATTCAGCAATCCATTCGAGCAGCTTCAGGCCGCGGGTCAGGGACTGAACTTGCCCGCCAGCCGGAGCGGCGGCGGAGGCGGCAGGTTTTCTGCCGCGTTTTGCGGGAGCGGGGGTCGCCATCGCGGACTCCTTTTTTCTGTATCGTGGAAATGATTTTCGTTTTATTTGGCGATAATGCAATCACTACCCGACTGATCGGATGAGTGAAGCTGAACATGTCTCATCTTGCCCGCTGTTCTCTTTTCCACCCCTTCGGTTTGTGCCAGTATGGTCCGTTGAGTTTTTTCGGTCTGGTTGAGCGTTGTCGGGAGCGAGTGTGAGCAGCAAAGTTGAGCAACTGCATCAGCAGTTAAAAGAACGTATTCTGGTTCTGGATGGGGGCATGGGCACCATGATCCAGAGCTATCGTCTGAGTGAGCAGGACTTCCGCGGTGAGCGTTTTGCCGACTGGCCGTGCGACCTGAAGGGCAACAACGACCTGCTGGTTCTCAGCAAGCCGGAAGTGATCACCGCCATCCACGATGCCTATTTTGCGGCCGGGGCGGATATCATTGAAACCAACACCTTTAACTCGACGACCATCGCGATGGCGGATTACCAGATGGAATCCCTGTCGGCGGAAATCAACTTTACGGCGGCGAAACTGGCCCGCGCCAGCGCTGATGCCTGGACCGCGCGCACGCCGGAAAAACCACGCTACGTGGCAGGCGTTCTCGGCCCGACTAACCGCACTGCGTCCATTTCTCCTGACGTCAATGACCCGGCCTTTCGCAACATCACCTTTGACGGGCTGGTGGAAGCCTATCGTGAATCCACCAAAGCGCTGGTGGAAGGCGGGGCGGATCTGATTCTGATTGAGACGGTGTTCGATACCCTCAACGCCAAAGCGGCGATCTTTGCGGTCAAAGAGGAGTTTGAAGCGCTGGGGGTCGATCTGCCGATTATGATCTCCGGCACCATCACCGACGCCTCCGGTCGCACGCTGTCCGGCCAGACCACCGAAGCCTTTTATAACTCGCTGCGCCACGCCGATGCGCTCACTTTCGGCCTCAACTGCGCTCTGGGGCCGGACGAACTGCGCCAGTACGTGCAGGAGCTGTCGCGTATCGCCGAATGCTACGTCACCGCCCACCCGAACGCCGGTCTACCGAATGCCTTTGGTGAATACGATCTGGACGCCGACACGATGGCGACGCAAATTCGCGAATGGGCGGAGGCCGGCTTCCTGAATATTGTCGGCGGCTGCTGCGGCACCACGCCGGAACATATCGCCGCCATGAGCCGCGCGGTGGCCGGCCTGCCGCCGCGCCAGCTACCGGAGATCCCCGTCGCCTGCCGTCTTTCCGGCCTTGAGCCGCTGAATATCGGCGATGACAGCCTGTTTGTGAACGTCGGCGAACGCACCAACGTTACCGGCTCGGCGAAATTCAAACGCCTGATTAAAGAAGAAAAATATAACGAAGCGCTGGATGTGGCGCGCCAGCAGGTGGAAAGCGGCGCACAGATTATCGATATCAATATGGATGAGGGGATGCTCGACGCCGAAGCGGCGATGACGCGTTTCCTCAACCTGATTGCCGGTGAGCCGGATATCGCCCGCGTGCCGATTATGATCGACTCCTCCAAATGGGAGGTTATCGAAAAGGGCCTGAAGTGTATTCAGGGCAAAGGCATCGTTAACTCCATCTCGATGAAAGAGGGCGTTGAGCCGTTTATCCAGCATGCGAAAAAGGTGCGCCGCTACGGGGCCGCCGTCGTGGTGATGGCCTTTGATGAAGTGGGCCAGGCCGATACCCGCGAACGTAAAATTGAAATTTGCCGCCGGGCGTACACCATTCTTACCGAAGAGGTGGGCTTCCCGCCGGAAGACATCATCTTCGACCCGAATATTTTCGCCGTGGCGACCGGAATTGAAGAGCACAACAACTATGCCCAGGACTTTATCGGCGCCTGTGAAGATATCAAACGCGAACTGCCGCACGCGCTGATCTCCGGCGGCGTCTCTAACGTGTCGTTCTCCTTCCGCGGTAACGACCCGGTGCGCGAGGCGATTCACGCAGTATTCCTCTACTACGCCATCCGTAACGGCATGGATATGGGTATCGTCAACGCTGGACAGCTGGCAATTTACGACGACCTTCCCGCCGAGCTGCGCGACGCGGTTGAAGATGTGATTCTGAACCGCCGCGATGACGGCACCGAACGCCTGCTGGATCTGGCGGAGAAATATCGCGGCAGCAAAACTGACGATACCGCCAACGCCCAGCAGGCGGAATGGCGCAGCTGGGACGTCAAAAAACGCCTCGAGTACTCGCTGGTTAAAGGCATTACCGAATTTATTGAGCTCGATACCGAAGAAGCCCGACAGCAGGCCGCGCGCCCGATCGAGGTTATCGAAGGGCCGCTGATGGACGGTATGAACGTGGTCGGCGATCTGTTCGGTGAAGGGAAAATGTTCCTGCCTCAGGTGGTGAAATCCGCCCGCGTAATGAAGCAGGCGGTGGCCTACCTCGAACCCTATATTGAGGCCAGCAAAGAGAAAGGTTCCAGCAACGGCAAGATGGTCATCGCCACCGTGAAGGGTGACGTTCACGATATCGGCAAGAATATTGTCGGCGTCGTGCTGCAGTGTAATAACTATGAAATCGTCGATCTGGGCGTGATGGTGCCTGCGGATAAAATCCTGAAAACCGCCCGCGAGGTTAACGCCGACCTGATTGGCCTCTCCGGGCTGATTACGCCGTCGCTGGATGAGATGGTCAACGTGGCGAAGGAGATGGAGCGTCAGGGCTTTACTATTCCGCTGCTGATCGGTGGCGCAACCACCTCGAAAGCGCATACGGCAGTGAAAATCGAGCAGAACTACAGCGGCCCGACGGTCTACGTGCAGAACGCCTCGCGCACCGTCGGCGTGGTCGCCGCCCTGCTGTCCGATAGCCAGCGCGATGATTTTGTCGCCCGTACCCGCAAAGAGTACGAAACGGTGCGTATTCAGCACGGACGTAAAAAGCCGCGCACTCCCCCCGTCACGCTGGAAGCCGCGCGCGATAACGACCTGGCCTTTGACTGGGCAAGCTACACCCCGCCGGTGGCTCATCGTCTGGGCGTGCATGAGGTGGAAGCCAGTATTGAAACCCTGCGTAATTATATCGACTGGACGCCGTTCTTTATGACCTGGTCGCTGGCCGGTAAGTATCCGCGCATTCTGGAAGATGAAGTCGTGGGCGAAGAGGCACAGCGCCTGTTTAAAGACGCCAACGAACTGCTGGATAAGCTCAGTGCCGGGAAGGCCCTCAATCCACGCGGCGTCGTGGGGCTGTTCCCGGCTAACCGCGTCGGCGACGATATTGAAATCTATCGCGATGAAACCCGGACTCACGTGCTGACGGTGGGGCATCATCTGCGCCAGCAGACCGAGAAAGTCGGCTTTGCCAACTACTGCCTGGCGGATTTTGTCGCGCCGAAGCTGTCGGGGAAGGCGGACTATATCGGCGCCTTTGCGGTGACCGGCGGCCTTGAGGAAGACGCGCTGGCCGACGCCTGGGAGGCACAGCACGATGACTATAACAAGATTATGGTGAAGGCGATTGCCGACCGTCTGGCGGAAGCCTTCGCCGAGTATCTGCATGAGCGGGTGCGTAAGGTCTACTGGGGCTATGCGGCGAACGAAAACCTCAGCAACGAGGAGCTGATCCGCGAGAATTACCAGGGAATACGCCCGGCGCCGGGCTATCCCGCCTGTCCGGAGCACACCGAAAAGGCGACCATCTGGGAGCTGCTGGAGGTGGAAAAACGTACCGGCATGAAGCTGACGGAATCCTTTGCCATGTGGCCCGGCGCGTCGGTTTCCGGCTGGTACTTCAGCCATCCGGACAGTAAGTACTTCGCGGTAGCGCAAATTCAGCGCGATCAGGTGGAGGACTATGCGTTACGTAAGGGGATGAGCGTGGCGGAAGTGGAGCGCTGGCTGGCGCCGAACCTCGGTTACGATGCCGACTGATCCACCAGCCGTTATCTTTCCTTACAACTAACAGGGCGCTCAACGAGCGCCCTGTCTCTTTATTGTGCATAAACCCTTATACTGAAGGGAGCTTGCGATCGTTGCCGTCGGATAAGCGAAGCGCTATCCGGCCTGTAACGGTTTATGAGTTTCTGGAACAAATAAATATAAGGAGAAGCTGATTCCGTGTTAACTCTGCTACACCTGTTGTCCGCCGTCGCTCTACTGGTGTGGGGCACCCATATTGTTCGTACCGGCGTGATGCGCGTCTACGGCGCTCGCCTGAGAAGTGTACTCAGCAGCAGCGTGGAGAAAAAACCGCTCGCCTTCTGCGCGGGGATCGGGGTTACCGCGCTGGTCCAGAGCAGCAACGCCACCACCATGCTGGTCACCTCTTTTGTCGCCCAGGATCTGGTGGCGTTAGCCCCTGCGCTGGTGATGGTGCTGGGCGCTGACGTTGGTACCGCGCTGATGGCGAGGGTGCTGACCTTCGACCTGTCCTGGCTTTCGCCGCTGCTGATTTTTATCGGCGTCATTTTCTTCCTTGGGCGCAAGCAAACGCGTGCGGGCCAGCTCGGGCGCGTGGGGATTGGCCTGGGCTTGATTCTGCTGGCGCTGGAGCTGATCGTTCAGGCGGTGCATCCCATCACCCAGGCTAACGGCGTGCAGGTGATTTTCGCCTCGTTGACCGGCGATATTATGCTGGATGCGCTGATCGGCGCGGTATTTGCCATCATCAGCTATTCAAGCCTGGCAGCGGTGCTGCTGACCGCTACGTTAACCGCCACCGGCGTGATTTCGTTCCCGGTGGCGCTGTGCCTGGTGATTGGCGCCAACCTCGGATCCGGGCTGCTGGCGATGCTAAACAACAGCGGCGCTAATGCCGCCGCGCGCCGCGTTGCGCTCGGCAGCCTGTTGTTTAAGCTGGTGGGTAGTCTGATTATCCTGCCGTTTGTCCATCTGTTGGCAAACGTTATGGATGAGCTTCCGCTGCAAAAATCCGAACTGGTTATCTATTTCCACGTCTTCTACAACCTGATCCGCTGTATCGCCATGGTGCCGTTCGCCGGGCCGATGGCTAACCTCTGTAAGCGACTGATTCGCGATGAGCCGGAGCTGGATGCACGACTGAAGCCAAAGCATCTTGATACTTCAGCGCTGGACACCCCGGCTCTGGCGCTGGCTAACGCCGCCCGCGAAACCCTGCGTATCGGCGATGCCATGGAGCAGATGCTGGAAAGCCTGCATAAAGTGATGCACGGTGAGCCGCGTGAAGAGAAAGAGCTGCGGCGGCTGGCGGACGATATCAACGTACTTTACACCGCGATTAAGCTCTATCTGGCGCGGATGCCAAAAGAGGAGCTGGCCGATGAGGAATCCCGCCGCTGGGCGGAAATTATCGAAATGGCGCTCAACCTCGAGCAGGCTTCAGATATCGTTGAACGAATGGGCAGCGAAATCGCCGATAAATCGCTGGCCGCGCGGCGCGCGTTCTCCATGGAGGGGTTGAAAGAGCTGGATGCGCTCTACGATCAGCTGCTCAGCAATCTACAGCTAGCGATGTCGGTTTTCTTTTCCGGCGACGTACCGAGCGCCCGCCGCTTGCGCCGTAGCAAACACCGTTTTCGCATTATGAACCGTCGTTACTCGCATGCTCACGTTGATCGCCTGCATCAGCAAAACGTACAGAGTATCGAAACCAGTACGCTGCACCTGGCGCTGCTGGGCGATATGAAGCGTCTGAACTCGCTGTTCTGCTCGGTAGCCTATAGCGTGATGGAGCAGCCGGATGAGGACGATGAGCGCGATGATTATTAAGCGCTGACGCCGCCTTACATTCCCGGCTCGCGCTGCGCTTAGCCGGGCTACAGGTATACCGCGGTCTGCGGGGGGGAGCCCGGACAGGCGCGCAGCATCGCCTCCGGGAAATTGTGCCACTCTGCGCTTTGCTCCCGGGGGCGGCGCAAAGCGCCTTGCCCGGGCTACGGGTTCAGCGTTGTCTGCGGGCTGGTAGCCCGGACAGGCGCGCAGCGCCGCCTCCGGGACAAGGGCGGGGGGTCAGAAACGATGGCCTGCGTTCAGGGTTACCGCTTCCTCTCCGGCTCTGAAAACCAGCGTCGGATTCGGGCCGCCGAGAGTGGCGTGGCCCTGCGTCACCTGTATCCAGTTGCCTTCCGGCAGGCCGATAATCGTCAACTCTGGCGCAACCACCAGCAGCTCGCGAATCCGCTGTTCGCGAGTTTCCCCTTTGTGGCCTTCCGGCAGCGCGTTGGTGAAGTGCGGGTTAATTTGCAGCGGAAACAGCCCCAGTGCAGAAAAACCGTTAGGGTCGACAATCGGCATATCATTGGTGGTGCGAATTGTCGGGCAGGCAAGGTTAGCGCCCGCGCTCCAGCCGATATACAGCGCCCCGCGCTTCACTACATCCACCATCGGCGCCAGCAGGCCGCGGTCGCGACACTCTTTCAGCAGCTGAAAGGTATTGCCGCCGCCGACGATAACTATCTCCGCGTTCTCAATCGCCGAAACCGGGTCCGCGACGCTGTGAATACCGGTAACCGTAACGCCCATTGGGCTGAAGACGGCGGCGGTTTTCGCGGTGTAATCATCCCAGGTTTGCGTCACCCCGGCAAAAGGGATGAATACCGCGGAACGGCGGCCATTTAGCTGCCCGGCAATGGTCGGCAGCGCATGTTCCAGCCAGGCTTTGCCCGGCAGCGTTGAGTTACTCAATAGCAGCAGTTCCATAATTTCTCCATTTGACCAGATGATTATTCGGGCTGGGATGTTATCACAGGATATCTCACCGCTTGCTGACGTGCTCACGCTGAGACGCGCTGAGCAAAGCGGAGCGGCGATTTTTGGCGCAGGGATTCTCCGAATTAATCTGGAAAGTACCTCGCAGAGTGACTCTACCGGGCGTGACAGGTTAGCGGAAACCGCTTAGTTTCACGTGATGATTCACAGGCAAGGGAAGGGCTGCGCTGCGCGCTGCAATCGACTTTCCGATCAATGGTTATTAGAGCGCCCTCCCTGGCGCTCTTCGTTTGCCCTTATCCTCTGGCAAAGGCCGCGGCTTCAGCGACCAGCGCCGCGTCCGGACGCACGCCGGTGTAGAGCGCAAACTGCTCCACCGCCTGCAGGGCAATCACCTCCGCGCCGCTGATAACGTGTTTGTCCCGCTTCTTCGCCAGTTTGATGAGCGGGGTTTCCGGCGGCAGAGCGACCACGTCAAATACCACGTCGGCCCGTTCCACCATCGTCGGGCTAAAGGCCAGGGTTTCGCTTTCCGCACCGCCCGCCATGCCGAGCGGCGTGACGTTAACCAGAATATCCGCCGCGATCCCTTCCGGCTTTGGCTGCCATTGAAAACCGTACTGCTTTGCCAGCACCAGTCCACGATCGCGATGGCGGGCGGCGATAATCACATCGCGGAAACCGGCATCGCGAAAGGCGGCGATGACCGCTTTGCCCATCCCGCCGCTGCCCTGGATCATCACTTTGGCAGAGGAGTCGAGCTGATGGCTGTCAATCAGGCTTTTCACCGCGATGTAGTCGGTATTCAACCCGGTTAGCCTGCCGTCGTCGTTGACGATGGTGTTGACCGAATCAATCGCCTTTGCCGAAGGGGCAAGCGCGTCAAGATACGCTATGCAGCTCTCTTTAAACGGCATTGAGACCGCGCAGCCGCGGATGCCCAATGCGCGGACGCCCTTCACCGCTGCGGCAATATCCTGGGTGGTAAAGGCTTTATAGATATAATTCAGCCCGAGTTTTTCATACAGATAGTTATGAAAGCGGGTACCGAAGTTGCCCGGGCGACCGGCCAGCGACATGCATAGCTGCGTATCGCGATTAATCATGAGCAATATCCTCCGCGTGGGCCAGCAGATACTCTTCCGCCTCTTTTGACCAGATACCGTGGTGACGTTCCATAATCGCCGCCAGCTGCGGGTCGCGAATGTCTCCCAGCGGCGTCAGCGGGAAGTTTTTCCCGGTATAAACCAGCTTCTTACCGCCGCCCACCGCCGGTAAATCCAGGGTGGTCTCGCCCGCCGCGTTCAGCCCCAGAATATGGGTCACCACCTTTGCAGTCTGGACTTTTTTTGCCTGCATCAGCGCTACGGCGGCGCGCATATCGTCGGTATTGCCGCCGGAGGTGCCGACGTAGTGAGTGAAGGCGTAATGCACATCGTAAAAATTGATCGGCGCGCTGAACTGCTTATCCTGCGGGCCGGCGAAAAAGTTCAGGCAGCCGTCCGGGGCCAGCAGCGAGGATGCCAGAGTGATGAGCTGTTCGTTAGGGACGAAGACAAAAATATCGTCAAAACCGTGGCCGCCGGAGAGCGCCATCAGCGTTTCGCGGCTGGCGTCGTGCCCATCCAGATAGTGAATCAGCGTTTGCGGCTCGGAGGGATAGTGCTGGCGCGCATAGCTGAGTTTTGGCTTATTGGTGTCGGTGACCACCAGCAGCGCCGGGTTGATCGGGCCATGCAGCGCGTAGTCGATAGCCAGCAGACCCATCGGGCCCGTGCCGCCGAGGATCAGGGTGCGCCCCTGCGGGCGAATGCCCATCAC
The DNA here is from genome assembly GCF_016516145.1 of Klebsiella sp. S69. Taxonomy (NCBI): domain Bacteria; kingdom Pseudomonadati; phylum Pseudomonadota; class Gammaproteobacteria; order Enterobacterales; family Enterobacteriaceae; genus Klebsiella; species Klebsiella sp. S69. The sequence continues at coordinate 16,790 of NZ_JACVUU010000002.1, forward strand.
ATGGTTATAGCTGCCTTCCTGCAGATGATAGTTGGCGTTGAACGCGCCGATGACGCAGGAAAGCGGCTCCACCAGCGAACCTTCAAACCAGGTATCGCCTTCCCAGGTGAGCAGGCAATCCTGCGCCATCACCTCGTCAGGGATCACCACGTGGGTGGCTTCGCCGCCGATCCACGGGAAGGAATAACCGGGGCAGTCCGGGCGATCCGGTAGCTGCAGATTGGCCTGAATCACATAGCGCTGGCCAGCGTGAAACTTGTGCTGCCATTTTTTGCCGACGGCGATGATCTCTCCGCAGAACTCATGGCCGATGATGATCGGGTTAGTCGCCACATCGTCAGGCACCTTTTTGTGGTCCTCGCCCTGGTTCGCCTCTTTCCACGAAGAGAGGCACAGGCTGTCGGTGACCACCCGGGCGAGAATTTCATCATCCTGCATCGCCGGAAGTGCAAAGGTTTCCAGGCGCAGATCGCGTTTGCCGTACAGGCGCAGGGCTGTTGTTGTTTGCATGTTTACCACCTCACCCCCTTCATCTTTCGCATTACGACTGTATTGGCTTCCTTCACGTCCCCGGGTCACGCAGTGAATCCACGCTCCCAGGGATAAATCCAGTTGCCGCCTCGCCGTACTGCGCCATCTTTGGGGTTAACTTGTTGAAGTAGACCCGGCATCGCCGGGCGGAATAATCAGGACAGGAAGCCCAGTGCGTTACCGATAATCCCCAAACCGAAGAGGGCGAAAATCAGCCAGACCGGGTTCACTTTCTTATTGAGCAGGCGCACCATCAGCAGCGTCAGGCCCAGAGCCAGCAGGCCGGGGCAAAGCTGATCGAGGATGTTTTGTACGGTCATGGTGACGGTTGAGCCGTTGGCGCCCGGCGTTTGCGAGACCACCAGCGGGACGTTGATGGTGGTCCACTTGGTGACCAGCACGCCCATCACAAACAGGCCAAGAATGGAGGCGCCTTCGGTCAGTTTTTGCAGCAGGTTACCGCCCATATCGATGACGATATTGACCCCTTTACGGAAGCCAAGCTGCAGTCCGTACCACTTCATCGCCAGACGAACCGCGTTGAAAATAAAGAAGAACAGCAGCGGACCAAGAATATTTCCGGAGAGCGCCAGCGAGGCGCCGAGGGCGGCGGTAATTGGCCGCAGCGTGCCCCATACCAGCGGGTCGCCCACGCCTGCCAGCGGCCCCATCAGGCCGACTTTGATCCCGTTGATGGCGCCATCGTCAATAGCGGCGCCGTTGGCCCGCGCTTCCTCCATCGCGACGGTCACGCCAATAACCGGCCCGCAGACTGCCGGAGTGGTATTGAAGAACACCAGATGGCGCTTCAGCGCGGCAACCTGATCCTCCTTCAGCGGGTAGAGGCGCTTGATGGCCGGGATCATGTCGTAGCAGAAACCAAGCCCGTGGATACGCTCGAAGTTGAATGACGCCTGCTGCAGGTTGGATCGCAGAAACATGCTCACCAGGTCGCCTTGGGTAATTTTTTTCTGTTCCATGTTGGGCTCCATCAGTCGTCAAGCTGGTCAAGGGCGGTGGAAGAGGGGGCGGCGGCCTGCGGTTCAGGTTTACGCCACTGCGGGTTGAGCTGGATATAAATCAGCGCGATGATGACCCCCACGCCGCCGAAAGCCAGCAGACTAAAGTCGAGATAGCCGCCCGCGAGGAAGCCGAGAAAGAAGAAAGGCATCAGATACTTCACGCCCATCATGCGCAGCACCATGGCGTAGCCGACCACCACGATAAAACCGCCGGCGATTTGCAGACCGCGGGTGACGAATTCCGGAATGGCGTTGAGCATATTGCTGACCATATCCGCGCTGACAAACAGAGAAACGATGAGTGCGGGAATGGCGACGCGCAGCGCCTGAACGCCCAGCGCCGACACGTGCAGCAGATCGATTGTTCTGAAGCGTGCCTCTTCCGCGGCCTTATCCGCCGCGTGCTGGAACACCACGGTAATGGTGCGGGCGAACACGGTGAGTACCTGGCCTGCGGCCGCGACCGGCAGCGCAATCGCTATTCCGGTAGCGATGCTTTGCTGGCCAACGATCACCAGGATGGCGGAAATAATGCTGGCTAACGCCGAATCCGGAGACTGCGCCGCGCCGACGTTCATCCAGCCGAGCGCGATGAGCTCCAGCGTCCCGCCGAGCATAATTCCGGTTTTTAAATCGCCGAGAATTAAGCCAATCACGGTACAGGCGATTAATGGACGGTGAGTCTGGAATTCATCCAGCACGCTGCCCATTCCGGCAATACAGGAAAAAATAAATATGGCTATTATTTGTAGGGTACTTATTTCCATAATTTGTCACCTCGAGGGTATAGAAATCCCTGCCTTTTACGGCATTTACACGACGTTCTTCAGGCTGCCTCTTTGTTGACTGCATTCTCTCGCCCCAGTCGCATAGTAATCTATGCTGCTGGTGACTCGCTCATTTGCCGCCGCGATGCAGCCAGAATGCCAGGGTGAAATAAAAGGCGCGTTTTATTATTCTGTAACGGACTGCTCTGCTATTTTATCGAGAATATTAACCGACGGATCTGAGGCTACGACGCGTAAATCAAGTTTAACCCCCAGCTTATCTAACTGCTGAAAGGTATTAATATCCGCTGCGTCTAATGACACCGCTTTGGTTAATTGTTTCTTACCCGGTCGCCAGGCCATGCCGCCAATATTCAGGGTGGCTATTTTCACCCCCTGCTGCACCATAGTTAATACGTCCTGCGGATTAGTGAATAAATAAAAAACCGTTTCGTCCTGATATTGCGGGTTGTGATAAACGGCGACGGCTTTCTCGATATTCACCACATTAACCTTCATGCCCGGCGGCGCGGCCTGGCGAAGCAGCGTGCGGCGAACGTCGTCGTTATACACGTCGTCATTACAGATAATAATGCGCTGGGCATTGGCCACTTTTGACCAAACGGTGGTGACCTGGCCGTGAATCAAACGGTCGTCAATGCGCGCGAGCGTAATGTTCATCAGAAATCCTCCTCAACGGTTTCCGGTTGCCGCCAGGTGACGCAGCACTGGCTGGCGATAAGTTCCAGGTGTTGGCACAGCGCTTCTGCATTCATCGTTTGCTGATTATCGACCAGCTCCAGAGCCAGCGGCAGCGACAGGCCGCTGATGACCCGGAGCTGCGGGTTGCGCATCGCTAGCCCGGCGGCGGCATTCCACGGGCTGCCGCACTGTAAATCGACGGCAATAAGCCACTCTTCGTCTTTGTGAGTACTTACCAACTTTTCAAGCTTACCGGCGATGTCGCCCGCGTTTTCACCCGGTACAAACTCCACGGCGCTGACGTTGACATCGCCGTAAACCATGCGCACCGAGTCGAGCATGGCGCAGGCCAGCTGGCCGTGGGCGCAGAAGATGACGTTAACCATTTTTCCCCCTTAGCCGCGCGTTTTTCCGCCCGCGATGTTAGTGGTGACTCCGGTGATATAGCTGGCGCGATCTGAGAGCAGATAGCAAACAAAATCAGCGACTTCGCTGAGCCGACCCGAACGACCAATCGGAATCGAATTTTTGCTATAGCCTTCGCGCAGCTGCTCGACGGTAATATTACGGGTCCAGGCCAGCGCCTGTTCGTACTCAGGCGTGCGCAGCCCGGTTTTTTCCAGAATGCCCGGCGCAACGCCCACGACGCGAATACCGTGTTTACCTAACTCTTTCGACCATGAGCGGGTAAAGCTATTCAGCGCGGCTTTAGTCGCGGCGTAACAGCTCTGGCCTTCAGAGCCTTCGAGGCCGCTTTCCGACGAGACGTTAACAATCACGCCGCTGCGCTGTTTAACCATCTGGCGGGCTACCGCCTGTGACATCAGAAATACGCCTTTTTGATTGATATTGACCATTTTTTCGAATGCCGCTTCATTTAATTCATAGCGGCCGGACGGCGCTTTCTCATCGACTAATAAACGCGGGAAGTTGACGCCAGCGTTATTAACCAGTCCGTCAATACGGCCAAAACGCTGAATAATACTGTCGACGGTATTATTCACTTCGCTGGCGCTGGAAATATCGGTTGGCCAGAAACAATAATTTTCACCGAGCTGATGTTTATCGCCGCCGTGAATATCGCTCATCTGCACATTTGCGTCCTGGGCTAATAATTCATCGACAATCGCCAGGCCAATTCCTGATGCGCCACCGGTAACAATAATAATTTTATCTTTTAAGTTTAACCACGTATCCATTATCGACTCCTGTTTCTTCAGATAAAGGGATTCCCCGCAGCAGCGCTGCGTGAAATCATATCGTTGTAATTTACTTCAGTAGCGACTCGGCGGTTTCTCGATTCGTCACCAGACAGTTAATATAGTGTCCATTTAAGGCGCCAAGAATACCGGAGTATTTTTCCTCGCCCATGGCGATACCTACCGAATAACGCGCCTGCCTGAGTTTCGCCATCTCAATAGACAGCGTTTTCTCGCTCATGGCGGTTTCTACCAGCGCGCCATCAATATTGTAAAAGCGCGAGCAGATATCACCGGCGACCTGGCGGGCGTTGAGATCGTCGCTCTCTTCGCTGCCGTAAAACGCATGCCAGTTGGCGCCGTCGCGGATAGCCGGTGAACCGATCCCCACCAGCGCGACGTCCAGGTTATCCCAGTAAGATGCAATGGTTTTAAAGTGCTGGGATTGCATAATACCGTTGCGAATTAATTTGTTATCCAGCAGCGCCGGGAAATCGGCGAGATGCGATTCCGCTTTCAGCTTCGCCGCGGCGCCGTAGGTCAGCGTATTCACGTGGTAGCGGCTCTCCAGCTTGCCGGAGGGGCCGCCGATAATCGGGACGCAGATAACCTGACGGGACTGGCTGGCCTGCGGCAGATTCTCCACCAGCGCGCGTACCGCACGCCCCCAGGAGAAACCGACGATATCGCCCGGCTCCAGCAGCCTGTCGACCAATTGTGCGCCATGCAGGCCGATAAGATTTAGCTGATCCTCCTCCAGCAGCGAGTCGCAGGCCGCCACCACCGCCTCCTTGAGGCCAAATTTTTGTTTCAGCTGCTGCTCAAGCCACAGATTTTCGTTGTAGTCATAGTTGATGGCGATAGTGACGATGCCCTGCTCGCGGCCGCGCTTCAGCAGACGGCTGATGGTGGTGCGGTATATCCCCAGCTCGCGGGCAATCTGCGCCTGGGTCATATCCTGCTCATAATAGAGCTGGGCGATTTTTACGATCAGACGAATATCGTCGCTGTTTTCCATCGTCACTGTCGGCTCCTGCACATTTGTGCAAATCAGATATTGGCGCTCACGATCTGATATAACCCCATCAGGCGCCCGCTTTAAAGAAATTTTCCTCTTTTTCATAGCAACCTTCTGACCGTTTCTGTTGCACATTTGCGTTGCTAATCGCCGGTTTCCGGCACGTTTGTGCCGTAAGTGATAAGGGCCTGATTCTGCTTTATTTCGCCGGGCAAAGTTGCTGGGCTTTCTGAAGTACACTTTTGTGTTGAAAGGCGGGACAGATCACATTTAGCGTCAGGCGGCGAGCGCGCGATTCTTTTTTATCGCCTGCAAGGTAGGGTATATTTCGTTTTTAAACAGAAAGCATTCAAGTTTTATCAAGGCGGCAAGGGAGCGACGCCCGGCAGCATAGAAATCTATGTGACTGGGATCAGTGAGTGTAGCCATCGCAGAGACAACTTGAAGGATGAAGTGTTTCAGGAGAAGTTATGCTGCCCGACTCGTCAACCCGACTCAATAAATACATCAGCGAAAGCGGAATTTGCTCGCGCCGTGAAGCCGATCGCTTTATCGAACAAGGCAACGTTTTTATCAACGGCAAACGCGCCACTATTGGCGACCAGGTTAAAGCTGGCGACGTAGTCAAGGTCAATGGCCGGTTGATTGAGCCGCGCGAAGCGGATGATTTAGTACTGATTGCGCTGAATAAACCGGTTGGCATCGTCAGCACTACCGAAGACGGGGAGCGCGACAACATCGTTGATTTCGTTAACCACAGCAAACGCGTATTCCCAATCGGCCGTCTGGACAAAGACTCGCAGGGGCTCATCTTTCTGACCAACCATGGCGATCTGGTGAATAAAATCCTGCGCGCCGGTAACGACCATGAAAAAGAGTATCTGGTCACCGTTGATAAGCCGGTGACCGATGAGTTTATTCGCGGAATGGGTGCGGGCGTACCGATTCTCGGTACGGTGACGAAGAAGTGTAAAGTGAAAAAAGAAGCACCTTTTGTGTTTCGCATTACCCTGGTCCAGGGGCTGAATCGCCAGATCCGCCGGATGTGCGAATATTTTGGCTATGAAGTGACGAAGCTTGAGCGGACGCGGATCATGAACGTCAGCCTGACGGGGATCCCGCTGGGAGAGTGGCGCGATCTGACCGACGATGAGCTGATCGATCTCTTCAAGCTGATTGAGAACTCGTCTTCAGAGGCGAAACCGAAGGCAAAGGCGAAGCCGAAAACGGCCGGCATTAAGCGCCCGGTAGTCGCGATGGAAAAAACCAGCGAGAAGTCTTCCCGTCCGGCGTCGAACGGCAAACGCTTTACTGCGCCTGGGCGTAAAAAGAAAGGGCGTTAGCGTCTGCCGCGCGTTGGCGTATTTGCCGACCAGGAAAACGAGGCCTCCGCATCCGGTTTGTAAGCCTGCTTTTTCTTGAGCTGGCGGGCTTTCTTAGCCTCGGCTTCGCGCTGGAGCATTAGTTTATCGATGTACTCTTTTTTCACGCTATTGGTCTCCGCGTTGGTCAGCGGACGGCCATGGGCGATGCGCGCGCGGTCGAGCAGGGTTTTCAGTTCGCGCTGTTCGCGCTCGGTCATCTCTTTTTGAGTGATGCGGGGGAGTGCCATAGTGGTGCCCTCAGTTAGCCTGTGGCTTCAGTGTACGGTAAAGGGGCGGACGTCTCACGGTAAATTGTTGTGCCTCGCAGAAAATCCCGGAGGCGGTGCTGCGCACCTGTCCGGGCTACAAAACCCGCAAGCTGCACGGACCGTAGCCCGGCTAAGCGCAGCGCAAGCCGGGAAAATTACGGGTTGTTAGCTCTCTTTTTCCGTTTTACGCGATTCATCCGCAATCGGCTTCCCTGACCAGTAACCGGCCAGCAGCGAGCCGGACAGGTTGTGCCAGACCGAGAACAGCGCCCCGGGCAGCGCGGCCAGCGGGCCAAAGTAGATTTTCCCCAACGCGGCGGCAAGGCCGGAGTTCTGCATTCCCACCTCGATCGCCAGCGTGCGGCAGGTGGACTCGTCAAAGCCAAACAGTCGCCCGCCCCAGTAGCCGCCGAGCAGACCGATAGTGTTATGCAGGATAACGGCGATAATCACCACAAAACCAACGGAAGCGATATGCGACGCGGAGCCTGCCACCACGGCGCAGATAATCGCCAGAATGCAGACCATCGAAAAGGCCGGGAGAAACGGTTCCACCGCCTTCACCACTTTCGGCAGCAGATGATGCACCGCCAGCCCCAGTGCAATTGGGATCACCACAATTTGCAGAATGCTGAGCAGCATTCCCATCACATCTACCTGAATATGCGCATCCACGTACAGACGCGTCAGCAGCGGCGTCGCGACCACGCCGACCAGGGTGGATACCGAGGAGATGGTGACTGAGAGCGCAACATCGCCTTTTGCCAGAAAGATCATCACGTTGGATGCCGTACCGCTGGCGACGCTGCCCACCAGCACCATGCCGGCGGAAAGCTCCGGCGGCATGTGAAAAATCAGCGCCAGCAGCCAGGCGGCGAGCGGCATCACCAGGTAGTGGAGAAAAATCCCTGCGGCAACCGGCGCGGGGCGGGAAAGCACGCGCTTAAAGTCGTCGACTGTCAGATGCACGCCCATGCCGAACATAATCAGCATCAGCAGCGTCGGGACCCACGGGCCAACGGGAGTAAAAGTGGATGGCGTGTAATAAGCGATAACCGAGAGCAGCAGCGCCCATAATGGGAACAGCCGCGTAAGCGTGGCGAGCATGTTGTTTTCCTTGCACATAAGTTGTGTTTGCTTGTTATTGACCGGCCGGGATCGAGCCCGGCCATAGCTATTGTTTATCGTGCTAAGAAATATTATTCAAACAAATTATGCTCATGTTCCGCTGCGGATAAGCTCCCAGCTGAGTCCGAAGCGCGCTAAATACTTGCGCAGGCGGTCAGCATCGTTAGGATTGGCCTTTTTCTGACGGGAGACGGCGAACAGCTCGCGTCCGGCTTCGGAGAGCGAAGCGCTGCGCTGGCAGACCTCCAGCACCGTTTCCAGCTGCCGGCGCTCGAAGAGATCGATTTCCATTGCTATGTCAGGAGAAGACGTCGTCAGCTGCCAGCTCTCTTTCAGCAGCATAATCTCCTCTTCCGCAACGGCCTGCGTAATGCGCCCCTGCTCGGCCAGCGTCGCCATACGCGCCACGGATGAGCTGAGTTCGCGAAAATTGCCGCGCCACTGCGCCTGCGGCGAGCAGGCAAAGGCCAGATAGCGCTCGCGGGCCTCTTTATCAAAGCGGATCTGCGTCTGCCGTTCGCTGGCCAGTCGCCGTAGTTCATACTCCACGTTTGGCGCAATATCTTCCCGCCGCTGCGCCAGGCCGGGGAGGGCAAAGCGCCACATATTGATGCGCGCATAAAGATCTTCGCGAAAGCGTCCTTCCGCCACCCACTGCTGCATATCGCGATGCGTTCCGGCGATTAGCTGAAAGTCGCTGTGCGCCTCGTTGTCCGAACCAAACGGGAAAAAGGTTTTTTCTTCAATGGCCTTCAGCAGCATGGCCTGCTCGTCCAGCCCCAGCTCGGCGATTTCATCAAGAAACAGCACGCCGCCGTCGGCTTCGCGTAATAGTCCGGCGCGCGGCGCGACCGCGCCGGTAAACGCGCCTTTGACATGGCCAAACAGCGTAGACATTGCGTTATCGCCGCGAAGGGTGGCGCAGTTAACCGCCATAAATTTTCCCGCCACTAAATGACGCGACTGGCGCAGCTGATAGATACGTCTGGCGAGAAAGGACTTACCGGCGCCCGTTGGGCCAGTAAGCAGGATCGGATCGGTCGATCGGATCGCCACGCGCTCAATTCGATCGATAAGCTTGTTGAACGTCGCATTGCGCGTCTCTATCCCGGCTTTCAGGAAAGAGACCGACTGCTGCTGTTCGCGCTGAAAGCGGCTAGTGAGCGCGGCATAGCGGTTTAAGTCCAGATCGATAACCGAGTAAATACCGGCAGCGATGGCTTCATCCGGTGAGCCTTTCGGCGCAGGACCGGTCTGCAGCAGATTGGCGGGAAGATAGCGCGCCTCCGTCAGCAGGAACCAGCAGATTTGCGCCACGTGAGTCCCGGTAGTGATATGCACCAGATACTCTTCGTTTTCGGTATCAAAGCTGTAGCGGCTGGCGAAGTCGAGAAACGCCGCGTAGACCTCTTCAAAATCCCACGGATCGTTTATCTCGACCCTATGCGGGCGTACTTCGGTTTGCGGCGAAAGCAGGGCGATATCTTCGATCAGCTTTTGCGCCAGGCTTTCATCGTGCGGCTGGTGGATGAGCTCCAGCCTGTCGACAGGAAAATCGGCCTGCTGGCATAGCCCAACGGTGGGCCGCCATTTTTTTAAACGATTAGCCCGCTTGCCGCGTTTATCCAGCACCGTTCCGAGAACGCCAATCACCACCCGACGCTTGTTCATTATTTATCTCATAAGATAAGTATCGATACTAAAAGATAAAAAATTCTCCCGAGCCGGGCAACGGCAAAAACCGAGGTAAAAAATAAATCACTTTTAATCAATGAGATAAAAATTTATTTCGTCACTTTTTCGTTCTGGCACGCATCTGGCAATAACCCTTTCGTTATTTCGCTGAATTCGCAGGGGGTTAAACCCCGCCGGCACGTCAGAAACGGTACTGACCGTCTTTCGGGCGCGTTCCGTCAGCCGATAACCACCAATGGGTTCGATTCCCGATTTCACTCCAATGAAAACTGGTTTGTTAATCATAGAGATACACGGGGTTTTGCGCAGTCAGCACTCCCCACAGCAGGCCGCCGGTAAAGGCGCCGTGCCGCAGGCAAAAGGTAGTTCCCCTGCGGCTTCGCCCCTGCACCCGCGCCTGCTTTTTATAAGGAATAAAAAATGGCTAAAAAAATCACTATACGGCAAGGCCAACTGGGGCTTCTCTCTCGTCAGGGAGATTTCTATCAGATTCTGGAAGCGGGCGAGCATCGCCTGCCGTGGTTCAACGTTCCTGAAGTGCTAATCGTTAACAGGGACGGCAGCGAAGTGCCGGAGGCGCTGGCCGAGTATTTACGGCGCTTTCAGGCGGAATGGATCGAACAGTACTGCCTGGCGGCGGACCTGACGGATAACGAGGCCGGAGCGCTCTATAACAACGGCGTGCTGCAGGAAATTCTGCCGCCAGCGACGCGTCGACTTTACTGGGCCGCCGGTGACGAGATGCAGCTGCTACGTCTGGATACCCGGCAGGTTGAGGTCCCCGAGGCGATCATGAACGCGGTGCTGCAGCCGAGACGTCACGGGACGGTAAAAGGTCGCGAAGCGATCCTGACCGTATCGGTGCCAGCCTGGCACGTCGGGGTATTGAAAGTCGATGGTGAGACGCAGTCGCTGCTGCCGCCGGGCCTGAGCGCCTACTGGAAGATCAATCACCTGGTGGAAGCTGAAGTGGTCGATACCCGCCTGCAGGTGCTGGAAGTCGGCGGTCAGGAGATTCTGACCAAAGATAAAGTGAATCTGCGTTTAAATCTGGCGGCGAACTGGCGCTACAGCGATGTGTTGCGGGCTTTTGGACAGCTGACGAAGCAGCTGGATCATCTGTATCGCGAACTGCAGTTTGCGCTGCGTGAAGCCGTCGGAACGCGAACGCTGGATGAACTACTGGAAGATAAGCACATCATTGATGAGGTGGTGAGCGCGCAGGTAACCGAGCGCATGGCGGCATTTGGTATCGAAGTCGCCTCGCTGGGCGTGAAAGATATTGTTTTGCCCGGCGACATGAAAGCTATTCTGTCGCAGCTGGTGGAGGCGGAGAAATCGGCGCAGGCGAACGTGATCCGCCGGCGTGAAGAGACCGCGGCGACGCGTTCGCTGCTCAACACCGCGAAAGTGATGGAAAACAACCCGGTCGCGCTGCGCTTAAAAGAGCTGGAAACGCTGGAAAGGGTGGCGGAGCGTATCGATAAAATCTCGGTCTTTGGCGGCCTGGACCAGGTGCTGCATGGACTGGTCAATCTAAAAGGATAAACAACATGACGTATAACGGTGTGGATGCCGCCATGCGCCATAAGGTGCGGCGGCAGTTACAGGAGGTGGAGCAGCGCTACGGCGTCAGGGTGCTCTACGCCTGCGAGTCCGGCAGCCGGGGCTGGGGCTTTGCTTCGCCGGACAGCGATTATGATGTGCGGTTTCTCTATGTTCATCCCCCTGAGTGGTACCTGCGGGTGGATGCGCCGCGCGATGTTATCGAGCTGCCCATCGACGCTGAGCTGGACGTCTGCGGTTGGGAGTGGCGTAAGGCGCTGGGTCTGCTGAAAGGGGCAAATCCGACGCTGATCGAATGGCTGGACTCGCCGGTGGTGTATCAGCAGGATGATGCGACGGTTCAGGCGCTTAAGCGGCTGATACCGGAGTGGTTTTCTCCGGTACGCGCCCGCTGGCATTACTACTCGATGGCCAGAAAGAATTTTCGCGGCTATCTGCAGGGTGAACAGGTGCGGTTGAAAAAGTACTTTTACGTGCTGCGTCCGCTACTGGCCGTCCGCTGGGTTGAGGCGGGAAAAGGGGCGCCGCCGATGCGCTTTGCTGAACTGCTGGCGGGAAGCTGTCTGGAAGCGGGCCTGCGTCAGGAAATCGACGAGCTGCTGGCGCGTAAACAGCGCGCCGGTGAGGCTGAATATGGTCCGCGGCGGCCATTACTGCATGCGTTTATTCAGTCCGAGCTGCTCAGAGGCGCGATCCCTCCCGCACTGCCGGATAGCCGGACAGGGAATATCAGGGAGTTGGACAGATTACTGATGACCACGGTGATGGGGAACGCAAAATCGGAATCTTTGATACGCGTTTGATTTGTAAGGCCAGCATTTCTGCAAGGCAATGGTAGAAAGGCACCCTTTGTCTGCCATCTTAAATGGCCCGGCAGAAATGGCGGGCCATTTTTATCGCTGTTACTCGAACAGATTATGATGCAGCTTCTGCACCACTTTTTCGGCATCCGCACCCGGTACCAGGAAGCACAGATTGTGGCTGGATGCGCCGTAGCAAATCATTCGAATATTAAACGGCTCCAGCACGCCAAACACCTCTTTACCGACGCCGCACGCTTTCGACAGTTCGTTACCAATGATGGCAACCAGCGCCAGGTCCTGTTCAACCTCAACGCGGCACAGCGAGGACAGTTCGGTCAGCAGCGACTGGGTGAGCAGGGTGTCGCCGGCTGAAGTCGAACCGGTGGTATCCATGGTCAGCGCCACGCTCACTTCAGAAGTGGTAATCAGATCGACGGAGATACTGTGACGCGCCAGCGTGCTGAATACCTCGGCCAGAAAACCGCGCGAGTGCAGCATATTGAGGCTGTGCAGGGTCAGCAGAGTCTGCTTGCGGCGCAGCGCCAGCGCGCGGAACAGCGGCGGATTTTCCGTATTTTTGCACACCAGCGTGCCGCCCGCTTTTGGCTCTTTGCTGGAGCCGACGAATACCGGAATATCGCTACGTACGGCGGGAAGCAGGGTGGCCGGATGCAGCACTTTCGCGCCAAAGGTCGCCATTTCCGCCGCTTCTTCAAAGGCGATAACGTCAATGCGTTTTGCCGCCGGCGCAACGCGCGGGTCGGTGGTATAGATACCCGGAACATCGGTCCAGATATCGACGCGGGTAGCGTTTAGCGCTTCGCCGAGTAGCGCGGCGGTATAGTCGCTGCCGCCGCGGCCAAGTGTGGTGGTACGGCCTTTCGCTTCGCTGCCAATAAAGCCCTGGGTGATCACCAGGCCTTCCGCCAGACGCGGAGCCAGAAGTTGCTCGGTGAGTTCAGATAAGGCGGCGATATCCGGTTCCGCGCGGCCAAAGCGATCGTTGGTGCGCATAACCTTGCGCACGTCGAACCACTGGGCGGCGATACCGCGCTCGCGCAGGATCTCGACAAATAGCAGAGTGGACATCAGTTCGCCATGGCTGACCAGTTCGTCGGTTAACGCGCTTGAACTGGCCAGGGAGGCGGCTTCCGCCAGGGTGGTGATGTTTTCCAGCAGGCGTTCAATTTCATCGCGAATCACGTTCGGATAACGCAGACGCTCCAGAATATTGAACTGGATTTGCCGCATGGCATCGAGCTTTGCGAAACGTTCGCCAGGTTCCAGCCCTTCCGCTAAGGCGACCAGCAGGTTGGTCACGCCAGCCGAGGCGGAAAGCACCACCACGCGGGTATTGGCATCCAGCAGCGCGACGTCTACGCTGCGGTTCATGGCATCAAAGTCGGCAACGCTGGTACCGCCGAATTTGGCTACAACTAAGTCTGTCATAACAACCTCGTGTCAGGGGGCCTGACTTATTAAAACGATTCCTGACAACCAATCCTGGCGGGGCTGGACGCAGCCGGATTGCAACAAAATGTCTTAATAAGCCAGGCCAAATTATTCAGCCATGGCACAAGGGAAGAGCGAAAAACAGGGTGGGCGCAGAGCGATAAACAAACTACGATGTCACCCAGAAGTGCTCCACCTTGTAGACCCGCTTGCCGATGCAGCGCATCAGATGGCGAGTATGAAACGCCCGACTGCGAACGTTTCTGGTGACAACCCAGGGGATTCAGCCCCTGTGGCCGGTGATGAGCGTAACCAGACGCTTATTCACCTCGGCGTTGCTCCCCCTCACGTATTTTCCCCGGACTGGCTCCTCCAATACGGTTACCTGGGCAACGCACCTCTTCTGGCAATTACCGACGTCTTTCACTTTGCCAGGGGGACGCGGGACATTATACCCCCCTGCAATACCCTTTCGCTGTAGCGTGAAATGCGCGATCCATACCTACCTACGTATATGTAGGTACTGCCCGTTATATAAAGGGTTCAGGCGAAGTATGTCAACGTCAGGGTTATGCGGATTTTTCATGCGCGGGTCGCTGACAGAAAAAAGCCTTATGATGTCTATACTATCAGGGACGTTTTGCCTCAAATTGCCCCAATTTCTGACGCGTATCATCGGCATAACATAAAAATCATCACAATTTTTCGTCACCGGCGCTACAATCGACCGAAGTCACAATTCTCAAATCAGAAGAGTATTGCTAATGAAAAACATCAACCCAACGCAGACTTCTGCCTGGCAGGCATTACAGAAACACTTTGATGAAATGAAAGACGTTACCATCGCGGATCTGTTCGCGAAAGATAGCGACCGTTTCTCTAAATTCTCCGCCACGTTCGACGATCTGATGCTGGTGGATTTTTCCAAAAACCGCATCACCGAAGAGACGCTGGCCAAACTGCAGGATCTGGCCAAAGAGACCTTCCTGGCTGACGCCATTAAATCCATGTTCTCCGGCGAGAAGATTAACCGCACGGAAGATCGCGCGGTGCTGCACGTTGCGCTGCGTAACCGCAGCAATACTCCGATTCTGGTTGATGGCAAAGATGTGATGCCGGAAGTGAACGCCGTGCTTGAGAAGATGAAAACCTTCTCTGAAGCTATTATCTCCGGTAGCTGGAAAGGCTACACCGGTAAAGCGATTACCGACGTCGTGAACATCGGTATCGGCGGCTCCGATCTTGGCCCGTTCATGGTGACCGAAGCGCTGCGTCCGTACAAAAATCACCTGAATATGCACTTTGTTTCTAACGTCGATGGTACCCATATCGCCGAAGTGCTGAAAACGGTGAACCCGGAAACCACGCTGTTCCTGGTGGCGTCGAAAACCTTTACCACCCAGGAAACCATGACCAACGCCCACAGCGCGCGCGACTGGTTCCTGGCGACCGCTGGCGATGAGAAACACGTAGCGAAACACTTCGCCGCGCTCTCCACCAACGGTAAAGCGGTAGGTGAATTCGGTATTGATACCGCCAATATGTTTGAGTTCTGGGACTGGGTTGGCGGTCGTTACTCTCTGTGGTCTGCTATCGGCCTGTCCATCATCCTGTCCGTGGGCTTCGACAACTTCGTCGAGCTGCTCTCCGGCGCGCACGCGATGGACAAACACTTCTCCACCACGCCGGCTGAGAAAAACCTGCCGGTGCTGCTGGCGCTGATCGGTATCTGGTACAACAACTTCTTCGGCGCTGAAACCGAAGCGATTCTGCCGTACGACCAGTATATGCACCGCTTTGCCGCCTACTTCCAGCAGGGCAACATGGAATCCAACGGTAAATACGTTGACCGTAACGGCAACGCCGTGGATTACCAGACGGGCCCGATCATCTGGGGCGAGCCGGGCACCAACGGTCAGCACGCGTTCTATCAACTGATTCACCAGGGGACCAAAATGGTGCCGTGCGATTTTATCGCTCCGGCGATTACGCATAACCCGCTGTCTGACCATCATCCGAAGCTGCTGTCTAACTTCTTTGCGCAGACCGAAGCGCTGGCGTTTGGTAAATCCCGCGAAGTGGTTGAACAGGAATATCGCGATCAGGGTAAAGATCCCGCGACGCTGGAACACGTGGTGCCGTTCAAAGTGTTTGAAGGCAACCGCCCGACTAACTCCATCCTGCTGCGTGAAATCACGCCGTTCAGTCTGGGCGCGCTGATTGCCCTGTATGAACATAAGATTTTCACCCAGGGCGTGATTATGAACATCTTCACCTTCGACCAGTGGGGCGTTGAGCTGGGCAAACAGCTGGCGAACCGCATCCTGCCGGAGCTGAAGGATGGTTCTGAAGTCAGCAGCCACGACAGCTCCACTAACGGCCTGATTAACCGCTATAAATCCTGGCGCGCATAATCGCTAAAACGTTGTCAATGCCGGCCCAGGTGGCCGGCATTTTTTATAGCCGCCGCAGCAGTTTTGCCGGGTTTCCTGCCCACACGCCTTTCTCTGTAATGGATTTTGTCACCACGCTGCCCGCGCCAATCACGACGCCATCGCAAATGCTGACCGCCAGAATGGTTGCGCCGCTGCCGATAGACACATCGTTGCCAATGATGATTCTTCCCCAGCTTTCGCGGTCGGCGTTGGGCTTGCCGTCGCGGAACATATCGTTAGCGAACATCACGCCGTGGCCGATAAAACAGCGTTCGCCGATGGTCACGTACTCGCAGATAAAGGTATGGGACTGAATTTTGCTGTCGCTGCCAACGCGGGTATGGCCCTGGATTTCAACGAAGGGGCCGACGAAGACGTTATCGCCTAGCGTGCAGTCATAGAGGTTGGCGGGCTGGTAAATCACCACGTTTTCGCCGCTGGCGACGTTGCGAATGGCGGTTTCACGAAGGGTATGCATGCTGCCTCTCAGATCGGTTTAGCCAAAATGTGTAATGTGCTTTGCTGGGTCGCAGAATGAAAGATGACATCTTTTACGTGCTGCATTCCCTGACGTTCATAAAAACGGCGGGCGCGGGTATTCGCGGCGAGCACCTCCAGCCAGAGCCAGCGTTCACCGGCAACTTTTGCTCGCTTCTCGACGGCGTGAAAAAGCTGCTCGCCATAGCGATGGCCCGTTGTTGCAGGTAACAGATAGAGCTTATGCAATAGCGTACCGGTTGGACCTTCGGGGTTGATGTCCTGGCGGCAGGCGTATTTAGCAAAGCCGATTGGCTCCTCTGCCTCAGCAATTAACCAGCAGCACTGCGTATCGGCCAGGCTGCGCTCCAGTGAGGCCACGGCATACTCTTGCTGCAGGTAGCGCTCCATTTCATCGGCGTTATGCCAGAGGTGGGTAAAGTGATGACGATAGCTGGCATTCGCCATATCGTTGAGTAAAGCCGCATCTTCCGGACGTGCAAGACGAATCTTTAGCATTCTGCGTTCCTCGCAAAGAAGTGGCGATATTTTGCCCGTAAAGTTCGCTGCGGGTAAACCTCAAAAGTGGGGGAGGAGAAGATGCCGGAGGTGAGCCTCCGGCTGGGGATCAGGCGACGGCGATGGCCTCGATTTCAATACCCGCATCTTTAGGCAGTCTGGCGACCTCAACGCAGGAGCGGGCTGGAAACGCCGCGTTGTGTTCAACGAAGAACGCTTCATAGACCGCGTTGATGGTAGCAAAATCGTTCAGATCCTTGACGAAAACCATCGTCTTAACAATATTTTTCACCTGCAAGCCCGCCGCTTCCACGATAGCCTTAACGTTTTCCAGCGACTGGCGCGTTTGCACAGCGATGTCGTCAGACATGGTGCCATCTTGCGCATTAACCGGGAGCTGTCCTGAGGTCATCGTCATGGTACCCAGGTTTACCCCCTGAACATACGGACCGATGGCGGCAGGCGCGGACGCGGTGGAAATAATCATTCTGTTGATTCCTCTTGATAAGTGGTTACATGAAATAGTTAAGTAAAACCAGTGAACCAACGCCGCTGACGACGACCCAGACCAGCCCCAGTCGGAAGCTGGCAAGCGTGCAGATAATCGCGGCGATGACTTTCGGGTTTTTTAAATCAAACTCCATGCTGGAGTTCACGCTCAGGATCTGAATCGTGATGATGGCTGGCAGAACAGTCACCGGCACAAAGCGCAGCGTTTTGCTGACCCGGTTCGACATCTGGATTTTCCCGGCGAGACCAATGAACGAGAAGCGAATAAGAAAGGTCACGGCGGCCATACCCAGCGTCAGGGCGATAAAAAAGCTATTACTCATTTTCCAGCGCTCCTTCGAGAGAGAGTTTAGCGGCGGCCTGCGCTTGTTTACGCTCTTCGGCGAGATCGACGCTCAGGCCCGCCATTACGCCCAATACGGATGCGACGACAATGCCTAACGAATAGGGCAGCACAACCAAAAGTACGCCGGATACGGCAGCCACAATGGCGGCGACGGTACAGGCCTGGCTCTTGATTTGCGGAACGACGATGGCGATAAAGGCGGCGACCATCGCAAAGTCCAGACCGTATTTTTCAATATGCGGAAATGAGGCGCCAACCAGAGCGCCAAGGAAATCGGCTAAAACCCAGGCGAACCAAAATGTCAGCATGGCTGAAGAGTAGAACAGATATTTATCCTTTTTATTCTCCTCCATCTCTTTCACCGTCGTGGCGTACACCTCATCGGTCAGAGCATAGGCCATAAAGCATTTTTTAAAAAAGGACGCCTCGCGTACGGTACTGGAAATTGATGCGCTGTAAAGTATATGACGGAGATTAATAATCAGCGTGGTGAATATAATTACCCCGAGGCTCGCCCCGGTTTTGAGCACATTCAACGCCAGCATTTGTGCTGAACCCGCAATAACAATGGTGGACCAGACCGTACTTTGCCAGACGCTCATTCCGGCGCTCACGCTTAGCGCGCCGACGATAAATGAAAAGGGAAAGTCGCCGATACACAAGGGAAGAATGGCGCTGGCGCCCCGTAGGATAACTTTTTTGTTCATAAGCAATATCTGTTATTTAAGAAATTAATTATTTATGTAAGGTACGTGGAAAGATTAGTTAATGATTATTTAGCAACCATGATGTTGATAATTTCTTTGTCGGTATAGGCCATGGGCTTAACAACCAGACGACAGAGATTATTAATCGTTTGCTCAACGTCAGCGCAAACGATCCCATCATTAGAGCTTGCGCAGCTATTTTGCATGGCCATCAATACAGCCTTAAATGCGCTGGACACGACGGATGAAACTTTCATCGCGCAGCTATTAGAAGCGCCGTCACAAATCATACCGGTAATATCACTGACCATATTAATAATCGCGGTGTTAATGGTTTCCATATCGCGAGTAAATAGCCACGCCATCCCGGCAGCTGCTCCCATTGCTGCCGTAGACGCCGCGCATAGCGCGGACAGACGCGTATAGCGGGAGTGGATCGATATCGCGGTCAGGTGGGAGAGCGCGAGCGCCCGTGCGAGCGTCTCTTGATCGGCATTAAGATGCTCCGCGACCGTCACTACCGGCATGGTAGCGGCGATACCCTGGTTACCGGAACCAAAGTTTGACATGGCGACGACGGGAGCGCCGCCCATCCGCGCGTCGGATGCGGCGACGGTATTGATGATGACTTTACTGAGCAGGTCGTTGCTGAGCAGACCCTTTTTTACTGCATCAGAGAAGGTACCATTGATGTTTAAACCATATTTCTTGCTCTTGCCTTCATTTGCCAGCGCCGAATTGAGGCGGGCGGCTTCGAGAATAAATTCGATGTCGGCAAAATCGACTTCGCTTATAAAATTGAAGGCTTCGACAAGCGAAAAGGTTTCTAACGCTTCCTGCTGCGTTACCGTATTCTGTTTATTAGCCAAAGCCTGCGCTTCGCCATTAATATAAAGTTCAACGATATTGGTATGCGTGCCTTTAACTACCACGCGGCAGCTCTTTTCGCCACCGGTCAGGGTCAGATCCAGATGGATAAAATCGGGAGTATCTTCCACGCGAATATTAACCTGGCCATCGGCGATTAGCATTTGTGCTAATTCGACATGCTGCTGGGTAATCCCCTCCAGCGTTTTTAAACCCTTATCGGCATCGCCGCCAAAAGCGCCAATGGCGGCGGCAAGCGCGACACCGCTAACGGATGTTCCTGGAATAGTTACGCCCGTCGCGTTTTTGTACAGATTCGCAGAAATAAAACCGTTAATACTTTGACAGGCCGTATCTAAATGTTTCGCAGCGTAAGCGGTAGTAAAAGAAATAGCGACGGGTTCGGTACAACCTAATGCCGGAGCCACTTCTTGTTTTAGCCATTTTATAAAAATGGATGCGCGTTCATTAATCATATTTTAAATCAATCCGCTAATTGTGGGTTATTAACTGGCGAGTATCCTAAGATAATTCTGAAGGAAAAACTTACTCTAATAACCCTGTTATTTATGCATTAAAGAGAAAAATTTTCGCTTATTAAAAGAATGTAAAACTGTGATCTTATTATGGTTAATTAACTGATTTACCGAGTATTTATATTCTGTTTTTTGAACATAAAAAGGGATTTAGTTAACCGCCTCACAGCGATGACGAAAGTAAGATTTTCTCTTTTTACGTATTTCGTCGTATACGAGCAAGGCGGGCAGTGGGGAGAAGGGGATAACAAATGTAGATCTGGATCACACTTTTGCGTTATACAGGTCACAGTAAATCATGATGATGAGGAGTACCTATGCCGCCGGTTTATCGTCCGTTGGTGAGTTTTATTGCAACCGCCATGCAAACCGTTTTGAATCTTGGCCTGCTGTGCCTGGGGGTCATTCTGATCGTATTCCTCGGTAAAGAGACGTTGCATTTGGCGCACGTCCTGTTTACCCCTGAACCTGTCAGTAAATACAAGCTGGTGGAAGGGCTGGTGGTCTACTTCCTCTATTTCGAGTTTATCGCGCTGATTGTGAAGTACTTTGAATCGGGATTTCACTTCCCGCTACGCTACTTTGTTTATATCGGCATCACCGCCATCGTACGCCTGATTATCATCGATCATGAGTCGCCCATGGCGGTGCTGATTTACTCCGCCGCGATCCTGATTCTGGTGATTACGCTCTGGCTGTGTAACTCCAACCGACTGAAACGCGAGTAAACAGACAGCACGCCGCTTCCGGTAGCGGCGTGCTGTGGTTATTATCTGATAGAGGCCTGAAGGGTTTTCTCTTCTGCGGGTGCCCACAGCTCTTCGAGTTCTTCCAGCGTCTTGCCTTTCGTTTCCGGCACAAATTTCCACATAAACATCGCCGCCAGAATTCCCATACAACCGTAAATCCAGTAGGAAAAACCGTTGTGAAAATGGGCAACCAGCCAGGAGTTTTTATCCATCATCGGGAAGGTCCAGGAGACAAAGTAGTTCGCCAGCCACTGCGCGGCAACCGCAATGGCGAGAGCTTTGCCGCGAATCGCGTTAGGGAAGATTTCTGCCAGCAGCACCCAGCAAACCGGGCCCCAGGACATGGCAAATGCGGCGACGTAAAGCAGCATCGACAGCAGCGCCACCAAACCGGATGCTTGAGTATAAAAGGCGGTGCCGAGGCTGAACATGCCAAGCGCCATCCCGAGCGCGCCAATAATTTGCAGCGGCTTGCGGCCAAATTTATCAACCGTCATGATGGCCAGAACGGTGAAAGTCAGGTTGATAACGCCCACGATAATGGTCTGCAGCAGGGCGACATCAGTGCTGGCTCCCAGCGTTTTGAAGACTTCCGGAGCGTAGTAGAGCACGACGTTGATGCCGACAAACTGCTGGAATATAGACAGCATAACGCCGATAGTAATGACGCCTGCGCCAAACATCAGCAGACGACCGCCCGTTTTACGGCCATTTTCCAGTGACAGATTGATCTCCTGCATTGCCTGGACGGCGAGCTTGCTGCCCATAATTTTGCGCAGAATACCCTCCGCCTGTTCCTGTTTGCCCTGCGCCATCAGCCAGCGCGGGCTTTCCGGTACGGTATACAGTAGCCCTAAAAACAGCAGTGCGGGAATGCATTCTGAGGCAAACATATATCGCCAACCATTGGTATCCAGCCAGTTAGCATCACCTGATTTTGCAATGAAATAGTTAACACAGTAAACCAATAGCTGCCCAAAAATAATCGCGAACTGGTTAAAGGAAACCAGTTTTCCTCGTATGCTTGCCGGCGCCAGTTCCGCAATATACATCGGTGAAAGCATAGATGCTAAACCTACGCCAATGCCTCCAATAATGCGGTAAATAACGAATTCTGGTACATATCCGGCTAAATAAACTGGCACCGCGTTGTCAGGATTTATCGGGGTAAAACCTAATTCAGGCCATGCCGAACCGATACCGGAGATAAAAAACAGAAGCGCGGCAATTTTTAGCGAATCCCGGCGGCCAAAACGGTTACTACAATAGCCGCCAAGCGCTCCTCCAATGATGCAGCCAATCAAGGCGCTGGCAACGCAGAAGCCCAGCAGTGAGTTGGCGGCAGATTCACTCAGGTTTTGCGGAGCCACAAAAACAGTGTTTAAGGATTCTACCGTACCGGAGATGACTGCGGTATCGTAGCCAAATAATAGTCCTCCTAACGTGGCGACTAACGTAATCGAAAAGATATAGCTTGAATTATATTGGGTATTCATCCTGACCAGCCTTAAATACACATTTCTTCTTATCGGTAATAATGATGGTGTATTCATCACCCGGGGATGGCAATTATCAAATTTAATATTGCAATTACGTTATATTCTTTATGTGATCGCAACTCTATTTAATTGTTAAAAGAACGGCGGTAAATGAAATTGCAGTGATGAATCGCGCAAAAGAAAATAATCGTAACCTAAATGCAAAATAACATAATAAATTTCTTTAAAAGAGTGGCGGATTATCTCTCTTCGGAAGAGACGTTGGTGGGTGGGCGCCGCTGCATCAAGGCGCTGCGGGTGGCTAACGCTCAGCACTTTGCCTGCGAACTTCTGGACTTCCGCGCAAGGGGGAGTTTCATTGCGAGACGTCGGGTACCTGAAACGCGAATAAAAAAAAAAGCGGCCTCCAGGGCCGCTGACCAACAGTCACAAATAGAATTTATGTAGGGTCCAGTTGAGGATAGCAGTGGCATTTGCCTTACTTTTTCAGCTGAGGGCGACGGCGGTAATGCCCGGTTGGGGTCGTGCATTACCGCGAAACCGTCATCCCTCCTCTGAAATTTGGGGCGGGTATACTCGTCATACTTCAAGTTGCTGATGCGTTGACTGCACCCGCTCACCCCAGTCACATAGTTATCTATGCTGCTGGGGATTATCGGGCTTGTCGCCTTTCGACAACTCGAATTAATTAGAGTATCTAACGATGAAAATTAACCTTTCACTCCGCCTGCGGTCAGGCCGTTAACCAACCAGCGCTGGGCCAGCAGGAACACTACGGTAATCGGAATGGCGGAGAGCACCGCCGCGGCGGCAAAGTCGCCCCACAGATAGTTCTGCGGGTTGAGATACTGTTGCATTCCGACCGCAAGGGTATAGCTGTTCACATCGCGCAGCAGCAGAGAGGCCACCGGCACTTCGGTAATCGCGGCGATGAACGACAGAATAAACACCACCGCCAGAATCGGTACCGATAGCGGGAGCAGCACCAGGCGGAAAGCCTGCCATGGCGTCGCGCCGTCCAGCGCCGCCGCTTCTTCCAGCGAGCCGTCGATGGTTTCGAAGTAGCCTTTGATTGTCCAGACGTGCAGCGCGATACCGCCCATATAGGCGAAGATCACGCCGCCGTGGGTATTCAGTCCAACGAACGGTACGTACTGGCCGAGACGGTCAAACAGGGCATACAGCGCGACCAGCGACAGAACCGCGGGGAACATCTGGAAAATCAGCATTCCTTTAAGCAGCGTGGCTTTACCCGGGAAGCGCATACGGGCAAAAGCGTAAGCGCAGGTTGTAGAGAGCGCGACGATGCCAATGGCGGTAATGCCGGCTACCTTGATGGAGTTCCACAGCCACAGGAGAACCGGGAAGGGGGGCGGCGTGACGCGGCCGTCAGCGTGTTCGACGCTGAAGCCTAACGCCAGCCGCCAGTGCTCCCAGGAGATACTTTCGGGAATCAGGCTACCGGTGGCGAAGTTCCCTTCGCGCAGCGAGATAGCGATGACCATCAGCAGCGGGAACATAATCGCCGCGATAAAAATCAGCAACAGGAGGTGCGTTGTTAATAAACGCAGCTTCTGAGATTTGGGTTGAACCATAGCCATAATATTTTTACTCCCCTTGATACCGCTCCAGGCTATTTTGCTTGTCATTTTGAACTCGGGCAGTGCTCAGAATCCTCACGTACTACGTGTACGCTCCGGTTCTTGCGCGCTGGCCGAGCTCAAACTGCCCGCGCCAATGACGCCTGGTTATTCCAATTAATCGAACTTCATACGTGTGGCTTTCAGGTTAACAATCGCCAGGGCGCCTACCAGCAGGAAGATCAGCGTGGCGATAGCCGCCGCGAGGCCGAAGTCCTGCCCGCCGCCGCCTTCAAAGGCGATGCGATAGGTATAGCTCACCAAAAGGTCGGTGTAGCCCGCCGGCGTGGTGGTGCCGAGCCGGTCCGGCCCGCCGTTGGTCAACAGCTGAATCAGCACGAAGTTGTTAAAGTTAAAGGCGAAGCTGGCGATCATCAGTGGCGTCAGCGGCTTGATCAGCAGCGGCAGCGTAATTTTGAAGAAGTTCTGGAACGGCGTGGCGCCATCCATTGCCGAGGCTTCATATAAATCGTCAGGAATCGCTTTCAGCAGGCCCATGCACAGGATCATCATGTACGGATAGCCCAGCCAGGTGTTGACGATGATAATCATGGTGCGCGCGGTAGTCGGGTCGCTAAACCAGGCCGGCTTGATGCCGAACAGCGCGCTGAGCATCATGTTGATCTCACCAAAGCTCTGGTTGAACAGCCCTTTGAAGATCAGAATTGAGATAAACGACGGTACGGCATAAGGCAGAATCAGCAGTACGCGATAAATCGCTTTGCCTTTCAGGGCTTCCCACTGGACGAGACAGGCGAGCACCATGCCGACCGCAACGGTGAGAATCACGGTCAGAACAGAGAAGACCACCGTCCAGACGAAAATCGCGAAGAACGGTTTCTGGATACCTTCATCCTGGAACACGCGGGTGAAGTTATCCCAGCCGATGGTCACGGTGTAGCCCGGGCTGAGCTTTTCGCTGCGCCAGCTGCCGTCGGCGTTAATCGCCTGATAGAAACCGACCTCGGCGTTCGGCCGATATTTCACGCCGCTCTGGTTGTTGGTCAGCGTACCGTCATTGGCCAGCGCGTACAGCGGCTGGGTACCGGAGAACTGACGCAGGGAGCTCATGATGACTTTGCTCTCATCCGGCAGGACGGCGGTCAGCTGGTTCAGGGCGGTGCGGTTTTGCGTAATCACGCGCAGGGTGGCGCGTTCGCCTTCCGGCAGGGCATCAGCCTCTTTTAACGCCAGCTTCTGTTCGCCGCCGAATTTAAAAGCGTCGGAAAGATAGTTTTTGCCGCTCTCGCCATCGGTCAGCGCCAGCTTCCACTCCTCTCCCGCCGGATAAAGCGCGAAGTTGTAGGATTTACCCGCCTGGAAGGAACGGTCCATCAGCACCTGTTGGGCGCGTTCAAAGGTAAGCTGGTTAGTACTGCTGTAGTTGGTGAAAGCGATAGCGATAGTGCAGATCAGCGGGAACAGGACGAACAGCCCCATCCCGGCGAGACCCGGGTAAACATAGCGCCAGGCATAGGCCTTGCGATTGGAAAAAATATACAGGCCAACCGAGCTTAAAATCAGCGTCATGATGGCAAACAGGTACTCCCCCTGGGCGTACATCAAAACAACAAGGTAACCCACCAGCAGGCACAGCAAGCCGATCACAGACCATGTGAGCTGCGGACTTTGCCACCAGTGTTTCTTTTTCACGACATCCATGGGGATCATCCTCTTTACACTTTATCCTTCGCGCGACCTCTTTGTTGGCTGCGGATACGCATCCCAGTCACTTACGGATGTAAGCGCCTGGGGATTTGCATCCTTGCCGCCTCGATGTAGCGCGAAAGATTTCGTGTAACAACGTATTCAACAAACCTTACTCCCTAAGGAATAAGGGAAACCGTATTACTTGGTGATACGAGCCTGCGCGTCTTTCAGGGCGGCATCGACGGTCTGGCGACCGCTAGCGGCGTTGATAACTGCGGTACGAACGGCATACCAGAAGGCGGACATCTGCGGGATGTTCGGCATGATTTCACCTTTCTGGGCGTTAGCCATGGTGGCGGCGATACGCGGATCTTTTTCCAGTTTTTCCTGGAAGGATTTCAGCGCAACCGCGCCCAGCGGTTTGTCCTTGTTAACTTCATCCAGACCCTGGTCGGTCATCAGATAGTTTTCGAGGAACTCTTTCGCCAGTTCTTTGTTCGGGCTGGCGGCGTTAATACCGGCGCTGAGTACGCCAACGAACGGCTTGGACGCATTACCTTTAAAGGTTGGCAGCAGGGTAACGCCGTAGTTAACCTTGCTCTTATCGATGTTAGACCACGCCCACGGACCGTTGATGGTCATCGCAGTTTCGCCTTTGTTGAAGGCCGCTTCCGCGATGGAGTAGTCGGTGTCGGCGTTCATATGTTTGTTCTTGATCAGGTCGACCAGGAAGGTCAGGCCCGCTTTCGCGCCAGCGCTATCTACGCCCACGTCTTTCACGTCGTACTTACCGTTTTCAAACTTGAATGCGTAACCGCCGTCGGCAGCAATCAGCGGCCAGGTGAAGTACGGTTCTTGTAGGTTGAACATCAGCGCGCTCTTACCTTTCGCTTTCAGTTCTTTATCCAGCGCCGGGATCTCTTCCCAGGTTTTCGGCGGGTTCGCTACCAGGTCTTTGTTATAGATCAGCGACAGCGCTTCAACGGCAACCGGGTAGGCAATCAGCTTGCCGTTGTAGCGAACCGCATCCCAGGTGAACGGATAGAGTTTGTCCTGGAAAGCTTTATCCGGGGTGATTTCCGCCAGCAGACCGGATTGTGCGTAGCCGCCGAAGCGGTCGTGAGCCCAGAAAATGATGTCGGGGCCGTCGCCGGTCGCGGCAACCTGCGGGAACTTCTCTTCCAGCTTGTCCGGATGTTCTACGGAGACTTTGATGCCGGTGTCTTTCTCAAACTTTTTACCCACTTCAGCGAGGCCGTTGTAGCCTTTGTCGCCGTTAATCCAGATAACCAGCTTACCTTCTTCAATTTTTGCGAGGGCAGAGGCGGAAAACATCATCGTGGTCAATGCAGACAGCGCGAGGATGCGAGCGCCAGTTTTGATTTTCATATACCCGTCCTATTTGGTGATGTGCTCGTGGATACACTTGAGTGGCTTAACGATGATGAGTTTCCTTTTTTAACAACCTCTTTCCATCCTCCCCATGTCTACGCCCCATCCTCCGTTTGTGTGATCTCCATTGCAGAAATGCCGGTTATGAGTCCTGGCGCACATAAAAAGGCGGCTAATTTTGCAGGCGACATCACGAAATCGGCATCCGCCCGTCCCCCCCGGCGGCGAGACGTCATCTCTCATCCTCCCGCCTCCTCCCCCATAAAAAAGCCGGGGGGTGGAGGATTTACCCCACTTATGAATGCCGCATAGTCAGCCCATCTTGAATGTGTCGTTAAGTGACAGGTTGTAACGAAGGGAGAAGGGCATGGCGAGCGTACAGCTGCGAAATGTAACGAAAGCCTGGGGTGACGTGGTGGTATCGAAAGATATTAATCTCGAAATCCAGGATGGGGAGTTCGTCGTGTTTGTTGGGCCATCAGGCTGCGGCAAATCCACCCTGCTGCGTATGATTGCCGGGCTGGAAACGGTGACCAGCGGCGATCTGCTGATTGGCGATACCCGAATGAATGATGTTCCGCCCGCCGAGCGCGGTATCGGGATGGTGTTTCAATCTTATGCGCTTTACCCCCACCTTTCCGTCGCGGAAAACATGTCTTTCGGCCTTAAGCTGGCCGGCGCCAAAAAAGAACTGATCAACCAGCGCGTGACCCAGGTGGCGGAAGTTCTGCAGCTTGCCCATCTGCTGGAACGTAAACCGAAAGCGCTTTCTGGCGGCCAGCGCCAGCGCGTGGCGATTGGCCGTACCCTGGTGGCTGAACCGCGCGTTTTCCTGCTGGATGAACCGCTCTCAAACCTTGACGCCGCGCTGCGCGTACAGATGCGTATTGAAATATCCCGTCTGCATAAACGCCTTGGCCGCACGATGATTTACGTGACCCACGACCAGGTCGAAGCGATGACGCTGGCCGACAAGATTGTGGTGCTGGATGCCGGTCGTGTCGCGCAGGTCGGGAAGCCTCTCGAACTCTATCACTACCCGGCGGACCGTTTCGTCGCGGGCTTTATTGGCTCGCCGAAGATGAATTTCCTGCCGGTCAAAGTCACCGCTACCGCCATTGAGCAGGTGCAGGTGGAGCTGCCGAACCGCCAGCAGGTCTGGCTGCCGGTGGACAGCGCCCGCGTTCAGGTTGGCGCCAACATGTCTTTAGGTATCCGTCCGGAGCATCTGCTGCCCAGCGATATTGCCGATGTCACCCTCGAAGGTGAAGTCCAGGTGGTCGAACAGCTCGGCCACGAAACGCAAATTCATATTCAGATCCCATCCATCCGTCAGAACCTGGTTTACCGCCAGAACGACGTGGTGCTGGTAGAAGAGGGAGCCACATTCGCCATCGGTTTGCCGCCGGAGCGTTGCCATTTATTCCGTGAGGATGGCACCGCTTGTCGTCGGCTGCATAAAGAGCCGGGCGTGTAAGGCTTCCCATTAAAAAAAACGTGCACCCTGCAGCGTCGATAAACAGACGCAACAACAGGCGAAGCGTTCAAAGAAAAGCAATGATCTCAGGAGATAGAATGATGATTACTCTGCGCAAACTTCCACTGGCGGTCGCCGTTGCGGCAGGCGTTATGTCTGCTCAGGCGCTGGCCGTTGATTTCCACGGCTATGCTCGTTCTGGTATCGGCTGGACCGGCAGCGGCGGTGAGCAACAGTGCTTCCAGGCAACCGGTGCTCAAAGCAAATACCGTCTTGGTAACGAATGTGAAACCTATGCGGAACTGAAACTGGGCCAGGAAGTCTGGAAAGAAGGTGATAAGAGCTTCTACTTCGATACTAACGTCGCCTACTCTGTGTCGCAGCAGAACGACTGGGAATCCACCAGTCCGGCATTCCGTGAAGCTAACGTGCAGGGTAAAAACCTGATCGAATGGTTGCCAGGTTCCACCATCTGGGCCGGTAAGCGCTTCTACCAGCGTCATGACGTTCATATGATCGACTTCTACTACTGGGATATTTCTGGTCCTGGTGCGGGTATTGAAAACATCGATCTGGGCTTCGGTAAACTCTCTCTGGCAGCAACGCGTTCTTCTGAATCCGGCGGCTCCGGTACCTTCGCCGATCGCGACCAGTTCGGTAATCGCGTTTACGACAATATCGTGCCGAACGATGTATTCGACGTGCGTTTAGCCGGTCTGGAAACTAACCCAGGCGGCACGCTGGAGCTGGGCATTGACTACGGCCACACTAACATCCCTGATGATTATTCTCTGCAGCCGGGCGCTTCCAAAGATGGCTGGATGCTTACCGCTGAGCATACTCAGAGCATGCTGAAAGGCTTTAACAAATTTGTTCTGCAGTATGCAACTGACTCTATGACCTCCAGCGGTAAAGGTGTTCCGCAGGGTGGCAGCATTAATAACGATGGATCTATGTGGCGCGTGCTGGACCACGGTGCGATCTCTCTCGGCGATAGCTGGGATCTGATGTACGTCGGTATGTACCAGGATATCGACCGCGACAACAACAATGGTACCCAGTGGTGGACCGTCGGCGTTCGTCCAATGTACAAGTGGACGCCTATCATGAGCACCCTGATGGAAATCGGCTACGACAACGTCAAATCTCAACGCACCAGCGATCGTAACAGCCAGTATAAAGTGACCCTGGCCCAGCAGTGGCAGGCTGGTGACAGCATCTGGTCCCGTCCGGCAATCCGCGTATTCGCAACGTACGCCAAATGGGATGAGAAATGGGGCTATAACGATAGCGGCGTAGCGTATAACGACACCAGTGCTAAAACCTTTAGCCGTGGCGATAGCGACGAGTGGACCTTCGGTGCCCAGATGGAAATCTGGTGGTAATCGAGCCTGACCGTTCGTAACTAAAAGAGGGGCGCAAGCCCCTCTATCTTAGGCCCAGCGCGCTATTGCCTGGCTACCGCTCGGCCATCGGAATTGAGGTGATAACAATGAAAATGAAGAAAAGTCTCGTTGCCCTCTGCCTGTCCGTCGGCCTGATGGCCTGCGTACCCGCAGTCAGTTTTGCTGATGTTAATTTCGTGCCGCAGAACACCTCTGCCGCGCCGTCGATTCCGGCCTCCGCGTTGCAGCAGCTCACCTGGACTCCAGTCGACCAATCCAAAACGCAAACCACAAAGCTCGCCGTGGCCGGGCAGACGCTCAATGTCCCCGGAATCAGTGGTCCGGTCGCCGCATACAGCGTTCCGGCGAATATTGGCGAGCTCAATATTACGTTAACCAGCGAAGTGGAAAAACAAGCTGCGGTATATGCACCGAACGTGCTGATTCTTGATCAGAATATGACGCCATCTGCATTCTTCCCCAGCAGCTACTTTACTTATCTTGAACCGGGCGTGATGAGCTCAGATCGTCTGGAGGGTGTAATGCGCCTGACTCCGGCGCTGGGACAGCAGAAAATTTATGTGCTGGTCTTTACCACGCCGCAGGATTTACAGCAGACCACTAAATTAATCGATCCGGCGAAGGCATACGCCAAAGGCACCGGCAATGCGGTGCCGGATATTCCGGATCCCATCGCGAAACACGTCACCGACGGTACCATCAGCCTGAAGGTAAAAACCTCTACCGGCTCTAGCGTGCTGGTTGGCCCGCTGTTCGGTTCGTCTGGTCCGGGGCCTGTTACCGTCGGTAATACCGCTGCTCCTGCCTATAGCGCGCCGGTCGCCGCCCCGGCCCCGGCTCCAGCGGCGAAAACCGAACCGATGCTTGATGATACCGAAACTTACTTCAATAACGGCATTAAGCAGGCGGTTGCGAAAGGCGATATCGACAAGGCTCTGAAATTGATGAACGAAGCTGAACGTCTTGGCTCGAAATCTGCTCGTTCCACCTTTATCAGCAGTGTAAAAGGCAAGGGGTGACCGTCTCCCCACAATGCTGATGTTTAGGCACAGCCTTTAGGTGCGTCCGTCAGGGCGCACTTTTTTTTATCGCGCGGCAGCTTCTGTTGCAGGGCTGTTGCGCGGATGATCGTATATTGACGTTTGCCCGCCCCCGATGCCCCATTCTGCGATACAATACCTTTACGTTTTGTACCGGAGATTCAGGCATGCCACATCCTGCGCTTACGCAACTGCGTGCGCTGCGTTATTTTGCCGCAATGCCCCCGCTGGACGCGCATCTGCGCGACTGGCTATTGCTGGAAGACTCAATGACCAAACGCTTTGAGCAACAGGGGAAGCGAGTCAGCGTCATCATGGTTAACGAAGGTTTTGTTGGACGCGAAGCGCTGGCAGATGAAGCGCCTCTGTTACCCGTCGAATCCCGCTACTGGCTGCGGGAAATTATCCTTTGCGCTAATGGCGAACCCTGGCTTGCTGGCCGAACTATCGTGCCGGAGTCGACGCTGAGCGGCCCCGAACTGGCGCTGCAACAGCTGGGACAAACGCCGCTGGGCCGCTATCTCTTCACGTCATCGACGCTAACCCGCGATTTTATTGAAATTGGTCGTAATGCAGAGCTTTGGGGGCGTCGTTCCCGCCTCCGGTTGAGCGGCAAACCGCTGCTGCTGACGGAGCTGTTTTTGCCTGCATCGCCGTTGTATTGAGAGGAAAATGAAATGGAGTGGAGTCTGACGCAGAACAAGCTGTTGGCGTTTCACCGCCTGATGCGTACTGACAAACCGATCGGCGCGCTGCTGCTGCTGTGGCCGACGCTGTGGGCGCTGTGGGTGGCCACGCCGGGGATACCGCCGCTGTGGATCCTCGCCGTGTTTGTTGCCGGCGTCTGGTTAATGCGCGCCGCAGGCTGCGTGGTCAATGATTATGCCGATCGTAAATTTGACGGCCACGTTAAACGGACGGCCCGCCGTCCGCTGCCGAGCGGCGACGTCAGCGAAAAGGAGGCGCGAACGCTGTTTGTCGTGCTGGTGCTGCTTTCTTTCCTGCTGGTGCTGACCCTGAACACCATGACCATTCTGCTGTCGATAGCGGCGCTGGCGCTGGCATGGGTCTATCCATTTATGAAACGCTACACCCACTTGCCGCAGGTGGTGCTGGGCGCGGCATTTGGCTGGTCGATCCCGATGGCCTTTTCGGCGGTAAGCGAATCGCTGCCGCTCAGCTGCTGGCTGATGTTCCTCGCCAACATCCTGTGGGCGGTGGCCTACGATACCCAGTATGCGATGGTCGATCGTGATGATGACGTCAAAATCGGTATCAAATCGACGGCGATTCTGTTTGGCGACAACGATCGCTTAATCATCGGTATTTTACAGGTGGCGGTACTGGGTCTGATGGCGGCAGTAGGCTGGCTGAGCGGGCTGGGCTGGGAATATTACTGGTCGTTGTTTATTGCTGCGGCGCTGTTTGTCTGGCAGCAAAAGCTGATATTTAAACGCGAACGCGATAGCTGCTTTAAGGCATTTATGAATAATAACTACGTGGGGCTGGTACTGTTTCTCGGCCTGGCGATGGGGTATATGCAGTAAATGTGGCGGGGTTCCCCGGCTGGCGCCGTAAAAGCTTTAGCCGGGCTACTAAACCGCAGGGTCTGGTAGCCCGGCGCAAGCCGGGATATCGCTTTAAACGTTATGCTCATCCTGGGTAACGCTTTCAATCGTCAAACGCACATCAGAAGTAATCAGATCCGCCAGCATACGGTAGATCTTCAACGTCTCTTCCGGCTCGGCATCTCCGGTATCGCTGATATAGCCTTCGTCGCGCAGGGTCAGTACCAGCGTGCTGAATACCGCCTTATCGAAGAACTCCGGCGCATTGATACCGTGCAGAACGGACAGGCGCTGCGCCACGGTACGGCTCTCTTTTTCCAGCGAACTGCGGTTGATTGACGGGTTGGCGCTCAGCAGCCAGAAGGTGATGGCGTAGCGCTGCAGCGTTTCGCGCGCGCCTGCGGCCAGCAGCTGCAGGGAACGGGCATGAGACGGATTGACGCTCACCTCATCGTCATTCACGGCGATAAGCCCCTGACGCTGCATCTCGGCAATCAGCGCATCGACGACGCCCGCCAGCTCCGCTTTTTCCCAGCGCAGGAACAGCTCGGCCTTGAGGAACGGATAGAACATCTCGACGTGACGCAATATTTCGCTGCGGGTAATACGACGATGCTGAGTGACGATGGCGGCTAACAGTGACGGCATCACCAGCATATGGGCGATGTTGTTGCGGTAATAGGTCATCAGGACGGCCTGCTCGCGCGGCAGAATGATGATATCGCCGATCGTGTCTTTCTCGACTTCGAACTTGTTCATCTGCAGCGCGTGGTCGATAAGCTCGCTGGCAGACGCCGCAGGCGTGGTCGCGTCCGCAGAGTACGGCACGTTGCGCAGCAGGGCGAGGTAGCACTCCAGCTGTTCGGTAAGCTGCTCGCGGGTCAGGGAACGCTGACGCGATGCCAGCAGCGCCGTACAGCACAGGTTCATAGCGTTGGCCGCACCGGCATTGTTAATGCGTACCATCAGGTCTGAGGCGATGTTATTTACCGTCGGCGTCAGCCAGGAGGGGCGAACGGCTTCGATAGGATCGATCGACTCGCGCCAGTCCGGCACATGTTGATTCAGGTAGGCCATCAGCGGCAGCGGTTCGCCGAAGTTAACGTAGCCCTGGCCGAGATTACGCAGCTTGCTTAAGCCGCGCAGCATCTGCGGCAGGTTCTCTTTCTCTTTTGTCGCTCCGCGCAGCTCTTTAGCGTAGGTACCAACCTCCATCACGTGCTCGTAGCCGATGTAGATTGGCACCAGGGTGATGGGACGATTACCGCCGCGCAGCATCGCCTGAATGGTCATCGACAGGGTACCGGTTTTCGGATCCAGCAGGCGTCCGGTACGAGAGCGGCCGCCCTCAACGAAGTATTCGACGGAGTAGCCGCGGCTGAACAGCTCGCCGAGGTATTCGCGGAATACCGTCGAATAGAGCTTATTGCCCTTGAACGTACGGCGAATGAAGAAAGCGCCGCCGCGCCGGAAAATCGGCCCGGCAGGCCAAAAGTTCAGGTTGATACCGGCGGCGATATGCGGCGGAACCAGGCCCTGATGATAAATCACGTACGAGAGCAGCAGATAATCCATATGGCTGCGGTGGCACGGGACATAAACGATCTCGTGGCCTTCGTGCGCCAGCTGGCGCACGCGCTCGGCGTTATGCACGTTAATGCCCTGATACAGACGGTTCCAGGTAAAGCCCAGCACGCGGTCTGTCAGGCGAATCATCTCGTAGGAGAAGTTCGCGGCGATCTCTTCCATCAGGGCGATAGCGTTTTGCTGCGCCTTTTCATGAGAAATTTTCTTGCTGCGCGCTTCGTCTTCTACCGCACGGGCAATGGCTTTCGACGCCAGCAGTTTATTGAACAGATCCTGGCGCGCAGGCAGGCGCGGACCGACCGCCGCCAGACGCTGACGGGCGAAGTGCATACGCGCCACGCGGGCCAGCTTCTGAGCGATAGTTTTATCGGTGCCGTGTTCGTCCGCCATTTTACGCAGCGAGACCGAAGGCGAGAAACGCACAAAGCTGTCGCGGCCCAGCCACAGAACGGCGAAGAATTTCTGAATGCCGTTGAGCATGCGCAGAGGCGGGTTAACCTCGCCTTTTTCACGCCCCGGCGCGCGACCGAACATCACCGAGACTGGCACCATTTGCACATCAAGATCGGGATGATTACGGTGCAAATCCAGATAGTCGTGAAAGAGCTTGATAGACTCTTCTTTCGGCGTGTAATAGGTGAATACGCGCGGTCCGCCGTGGATAAATACGTAGCGCGGAAGCAGGGCGCCGTCGATCTCCAGCGGCTCCAGCGGGTCCGGTAACTCATGCTCCAGACATTGCGCGCGCAGCGTCAGCAGGTCCGCCTTCGAATTGTAGGGCAGGACGTACATAATGGGCCGCGAGGTATCCAGGCCTAACTCCTGAGCAGGTTGTGCCGGAATCGACTTGCTTTTTACCAGCGCCCTTAATGGTAAATTCAGTAATTTATAGTAAATTCGTTGCCAGCCAGACATAGACGATGTGAAGCCTCTGGTTAATCATGCAAATGCGCCGCAAGAATAACAGAAAGTGCGCAAAATTTCCGTTGTAACGCGGCAAACGCGTACACTCATTGACGTCATTTACATAAAAAGGTTTGTTTGATGGCCAATAATACCACTGGGTTAACCCGAATTATTAAAGCGGCAGGGTATTCCTGGAAAGGATTCCGGGCGGCATGGGTCAACGAGGCCGCATTTCGTCAGGAAGGCATCGCGGCCATCATTGCCGTGGTGATTGCCTGCTGGTTAGACGTCGATGCCATTACCCGGGTGCTGTTAATTGGCTCGGTCCTGATAGTGATGATAGTTGAAATTATCAACAGCGCGATTGAAGCGGTCGTGGACCGTATCGGCCCTGAGCATCATGAGCTTTCCGGGCGCGCGAAAGACATGGGCTCTGCGGCGGTTTTACTGGCGATTGTCATCGCGCTGATCACCTGGGGAACCCTTTTATGGGCAAATTACCGCTAACTCCTGTCGTAGCGGCTCGCAAAACGAAAAGAAACTCCTGATTTTTGTGTGAAATGTGGTTCCAAAATCACCGTTAGCTGTATATACTCACAGCATAACTGTATATACACCCAGGGGGCGGAATGAAAGCGTTAACGACCAGGCAGCAAGAGGTGTTTGATCTCATTCGGGATCATATCAGCCAGACGGGCATGCCGCCGACGCGTGCGGAGATTGCTCAGCGCTTGGGGTTCCGTTCCCCAAACGCGGCGGAAGAGCACCTGAAAGCGCTGGCGCGTAAAGGCGCAATCGAAATCGTTTCCGGCGCCTCCCGCGGTATTCGTCTGCTGACGGAAGAAGAAACGGGCCTGCCGCTTATTGGCCGCGTAGCAGCAGGGGAACCGCTGCTGGCCCAGCAGCATATTGAAGGCCACTATCAGGTCGATCCGGCCATGTTTAAACCGAATGCCGATTTTCTGCTGCGCGTCAGCGGTATGTCGATGAAAGACATCGGCATTCTTGATGGCGACCTGCTGGCAGTCCATAAAACTCAGGATGTGCGTAACGGTCAGGTAGTTGTGGCGCGTATCGACGAAGAAGTGACCGTAAAGCGCCTGAAAAAGCAGGGTAACGTCGTCGAACTGCTGCCGGAAAATAGCGAATTTTCGCCAATCGTGGTGGATCTTCGTCAACAAAGTTTCACCATTGAAGGCCTGGCCGTCGGCGTTATTCGCAACGGCAACTGGCAGTAAACTCTTCCTCTCGCGGCATCATCTGATGCATGATGCTGCGTCGTTTTTCCTCTTTTTGGCACTCTCTCCATGTTTTTTAACGCCGCCGACAAAGCCCTGTGGCGCTTAGCGCTGCCCATGATCTTCTCCAATATCACCGTTCCGCTGCTCGGGCTGGTGGACACCGCCGTTATTGGTCATCTCGATAGCCCGGTTTATCTGGGGGGCGTGGCGGTTGGCGCAACGGCAACCAGCTTCCTCTTTATGCTGCT
Source organism: Klebsiella sp. S69 (assembly GCF_016516145.1). Classification (NCBI taxonomy): domain Bacteria; kingdom Pseudomonadati; phylum Pseudomonadota; class Gammaproteobacteria; order Enterobacterales; family Enterobacteriaceae; genus Klebsiella; species Klebsiella sp. S69. The sequence goes on from NZ_JACVUU010000002.1 coordinate 53,106, forward strand.
GTTGTTCCTGCGAATGAGTACCACTGGGCTGACGGCCCAGGCGTACGGCGCTAAAGATCCGCAGCGTCTGGCGCGTGCGCTGGTGCAGCCGCTGTGCCTGGCGCTGGCCGCCGGGGCGGCCATTGTGCTCTTGCGGATGCCGTTGATCGACCTGGCGCTGCACATCGTCGGCGGCAGCGAAGCCGTGCTCGAACAGGCCAGACGCTTCCTTGAGATCCGCTGGCTAAGCGCGCCGGCATCGCTGGCGAACCTGGTCCTGCTGGGCTGGCTGCTGGGCGTGCAGTACGCCAGAGCGCCGGTGATCCTGCTGGTGGTCGGCAATGTTCTTAACATTGTGCTCGATGTATGGCTGGTGATGGGTCTGCATATGAACGTGCAGGGGGCGGCGCTGGCAACGGTCACGGCAGAATACGCCACTTTCTTTATCGGCCTGCTGATGGCAAGGCGCGTGCTGGCGCTGCGCGGCGTTTCCCTGTTAATGCTAAAAAACGCCTGGCGCGGCGATATACGTCACCTGCTGGCGCTGAATCGCGACATCATGCTGCGTTCGCTGCTGCTACAGCTCTGCTTCGGTGCGGTAACGGTATTTGGCGCTCGCCTCGGCGCCGATGTCGTCGCGGTCAATGCGGTTCTCATGACGATGCTGACCTTTACCGCCTACGCGCTGGACGGTTTTGCCTACGCCGTTGAGGCGCACTCCGGGCAGGCCTACGGCGCGCGTGACGATAGCCGGCTGCTGGCTGTCTGGCATGCGGCTTGCCGCCAGTCAGGGATAGTGGCGCTGGCGTTTGCGCTGATTTACGGACTTGCCGGCGAACAGATTATTGCGTTGCTGACCTCGCTGCCTTCCCTGCAGCAGCTGGCCGACCGCTATCTGGTCTGGCAGATGATTCTGCCGGTCATTGGCGTCTGGTGCTACCTGCTGGACGGCATGTTTATCGGTGCGACGCGCGGTGCGGAGATGCGTAACAGCATGGCGGTGGCGGCGGCGGGGTTTGCCCTGACGCTGTTGACGGTACCCACGCTCGGTAACCATGGACTGTGGCTGGCGCTGACGGTCTTTCTCGCTCTGCGCGGCGCTTCCCTGGCAGCGATCTGGCGGCGGCACTGGCGGCGCGGAACCTGGTTTTCGTAGTGCATTTAGTACATCTGATGGTTAAAGATTCCGAATAATAAATCTTACTCAGAATACTCATCTATAGTTAAGTCATGTCCGAAACACAGCGGGCTGTTCATTCACCGAACGATAACCGAACGATGAGGAATGCATGATGAATAAAGACGAAATCGGCGGTAACTGGAAACAGTTCAAAGGTAAAGCGAAAGAGAAATGGGGCAAGCTGACTGATGATGACATGACCGTCATTGAGGGTAAGCGTGACCAGCTGGTCGGTAAAATCCAGGAACGTTATGGATATGAAAAAGACCAGGCAGACAAAGAAGTGACCGATTGGGAAACCAAAAACGACTACCGCTGGTAGCGAAAACGTCGTGTTTTAACCCACTGTTATTGCCTGCACGATCGGTACATGGAGGTACTGCTACCCTTGATTCCCGCTGCGGCTAACGCCTCAGCGGGCTTTCTTTTTTATCTGGATGGTATGGTCGTGATGACAGTGGCCCGGCGTACTGCAGGATTCGACCTCGACGCAGGCAGCGCAGAGGCCGTGAGCTTCAATGACGTTGTGGCGCAGCGCGAATCCCATTCTTGCCGCCAGCGTATGCATTATATCTTCGACGCCTTCCGCGCACTCTTCTTTCACGCCGCCGCAGCGGTCGCAAATAAACATCGCTGAGCTGTGGGTTGGCTGATCGAAAAGGTGGCACAGCACGTAGCTATTGGTCGATTCCACCTTATGCACGAACCCCTGCTCCAGTAAAAACTCCAGCGCCCGATAGACGGTCGGCGGTTTAGCCTGAGGCTCTTTTTCACGAAGCAGATCGAGCAGGTCGTAGGCGCTGATTGCCCCTTGCTGCAGGCTCATCAAACGCAATACTTCGAGGCGCTGCGGGGTCAGGCGCACGCCACGCTGCGCGCAGAGCTTTTCAGCATGCGCTAACATTTGTTGCGAAGTGGTCTTATCCATGAGCGTCCTCTGGTTGCGTGAATCTCAAACTGTTACTTTATCACGATACCAATGAAACGCCGAGACCCGGTGGACTATACCCGTCACACTTCGCGTCACATACGCTTTGGCAGCGTCAATTCGTCCCAGCCGTCACGCTCCTGGGGTCGCTCTGGCTTGCCCCCTTATGCTATACCTGATGCATCTCATTTTCGGGAGAAAACGATGAAACGACCTGATTGCATTCGACACTGGCGTGAACTGGAAGGGGCGGATGATTCCACCTACCCTGACAGTACCGAGCTTTTCTCCATCGGTGCGCCGCTGGCGCGCGGTCTGCGGCTCAATCGCCTGGGGATCCACCATGAGCGCCTGCCGCCCGGGCGCCGCACTTCTTATCCACATGCGGAAAGCGACGAAGAAGAGTTTATCTACGTGCTGGAAGGCTATCCGGAAGTGTGGATCAACGGCTACCTGTGGAAGCTTGAGCCGGGGGATAGCGTCGGTTTTCCTGCCGGAACCGGTATTTGCCACACGTTCCTCAATAACACCGAACAGGAGGTCCGCCTGTTAGTCGTTGGTGAGGCAAACAAGAAATTTAATCGTATCTACTATCCGCTTAACCCCGGCTATGCCGCTACGCGTCAGGATCGCTGGGTTGACCATCCGCCGCAGTTTTTCGGCCCTCACGACGGCAAGCCGCGGAAAAAATAGCGTTTATTGCGGGATGGAAAGGGGGCGCGCCGACGCTATGCGCCAGTGGTTTATCTTTGTGCTATAGTAGCGCCCCTTTTTACCCGGATGCTTATTTATTCGCCATGATGTCAGAATCAACGCCTACTGCTTTTGCTGCCCACCGTTTTTCCATCGCGCCCATGCTCGACTGGACCGACAGACACTGCCGTTATTTTCTGCGTCAGCTGTCGCGCCACACGCTGCTGTATACCGAAATGGTGACCACCGGTGCGATTATTCACGGTAAGGGCGACTATCTGGCCTACAGCGAGGAAGAGCATCCGGTCGCCCTGCAGCTCGGCGGCAGCGATCCGGCTGCGCTGGCGCACTGCGCAAAGCTGGCGCAGGCGCGCGGCTATGATGAAATTAACCTCAACGTCGGCTGCCCGTCCGATCGGGTACAGAACGGTATGTTTGGCGCCTGCCTGATGGGGAACGCGCAGCTGGTGGCTGACTGTATTAAAGCGATGCGCGACGTCGTGTCGATCCCGGTTACGGTAAAAACCCGTATCGGCATTGACGACCAGGACAGCTATGAGTTTCTGTGCGATTTTATCGAAACGGTATCCGGGAAGGGCGAATGCGAGATGTTCATCATCCACGCGCGTAAAGCCTGGCTTTCAGGCCTGAGCCCCAAAGAGAACCGCGAGATTCCGCCGCTGGACTATCCACGCGTTTACCAGCTTAAGCGCGATTTCCCGCATCTGACCATGGCGATCAACGGCGGTATTAAGTCGCTGGAAGAGGCAAAGGAGCATCTTGAGCATATGGACGGCGTGATGGTAGGCCGTGAGGCCTATCAGAATCCGGGTATTCTGGCCTCGGTGGATCGGGAGATTTTCGGCGTGGAAGGCGTCGATGCTGACCCGGTTTCCGTGGTCCGGGCGATGTATCCCTATATCGAACGCGAACTGAGTAACGGAACCTACCTGGGGCACGTAACGCGTCATATGCTGGGGCTCTTCCAGGGCATTCCCGGCGCGCGCCAGTGGCGTCGCTATCTGAGCGAAAATGCGCATAAAGCCGGGGCGGACATCAACGTACTGGAACAGGCGCTGAAACTGGTTGCCGACAAGCGTTAGTTTTTCGCTAAAATCTGGTCAAATTCACCACGCCTGGCACCTGACATGTCGGGCGTTTTTGTTTTTATTCAATAACTTATATTTGGCATGATTTTTGTAATATCCAGCAAGGTAGATTACATTTCTTTAGGGGAAAGACGATGCTGGAACTCTTATTTGTTATTGGCTTTTTTGTCATGCTGTTGGTCACCGGCGTTTCACTGCTGGGAATTATTGCCGCGATTGTGGTCGCGACCGCGCTGATGTTTGTCGGTGGTTTGTTTGCGTTAATGATTAAGCTGCTGCCCTGGCTGCTGCTGGCCGTAGTCGTGGTGTGGGTGATTCGGGCGATAAAATCGCCAACCGGGAACCGTTATCGCGGTAATAACCGCTGGCGTTACTAAGGTATTGAGCGGTATGTCACAACCTGAAGATTTTTTGCATAAAACAGCGTAGGCTTTGCTTATTAAATCTGTCACTATTAGCGCGTTAACGAATTCATCGAGCTGTACCCTACATACAGCCGAACAAAAAAAGTAAGGGCTTCCCAGGGGGAAGCCCTAAACTTTTCTTCTTCTCCCGTCATACTTCAGGCTGCAGGGGCGTTGGTTGCTGAGTGACTCGTCTCATCCATGAGACTCGCCCTTATGGGCCGTCGCTTTGCGGCGTTCAAATCTGTTTCTGACAGATTTGTCATTCACCCCAGTCACTTACTGTTGTCAGCTCCTGGGGATTCATTCACTTACCCTCTTCCTGTCGCCCGGCTCATTTAGGGAAAAGCCATAACTATGGCAACAGCAAACTCGAGCCCTGCGTCGCCCGGCTTTCCAGCACCTCATGCGCGCGGCGGGCATCGCTCAATGCATATTTCTGACTCTCCGCAACATCCACTTTTATCACCCCGCTGGCGATCAGCGAGAACAGCTCGTTGCTGGCCTCCGTCAGCTCTTCGCGCGTAGTGATATAGCCCTGCAGCGACGGGCGGGTAACGTACAGCGAACCTTTCTGGTTGAGAATGCCGAGATTCACGCCGGTCACCGGGCCCGAAGAGTTGCCGAAGCTCACCATCAGCCCCCGGCGCTGCAGGCAATCAAGAGACGCTTCCCAGGTATCTTTACCGACGGAATCATAAACCACCTGAACTTTCTTACCGTCGGTGATCCCTTTCAGGCGTTCGACGATATTCTCTTCGCGATAGTTAATGATCTGCCAGGCGCCGGCCTGTTTAGCGCGTTCGGCTTTTTGCGCGCTGCCGACGGTACCGATCAGCTTAGCGCCCAGCGCTTTGGCCCACTGACAGGCGATGAGCCCGACGCCGCCGGCCGCCGCGTGGAACAGGAACGGCTCGCCTGCTTTGATCTCATAGGTTTTACGCAGCAGGTAATAAACCGTGAGCCCTTTCAGGAACGACGCTGCCGCCTGCTCGAAAGAGATGGCGTCCGGTAAAATAGCGGCCTTATCGGCAGGTACGTTATGCACGGAGCTATAGGCCCCCAGCGCCGATTGCGCGTAGACCACCCGGTCGCCGGCTTTAATATGCTTCACGCCGTTACCGACTTTGCTCACGACGCCAGCGGCTTCGGTGCCGAGGCTGCTCGGCAATGACGGCGGTGGATAGAGGCCGCTGCGGATATAGGTATCAATGTAGTTGATGCCGATGGCCTTGTTCTCTACCTGAATTTCGTGCTCTGCGGGATCTTTCGGCGTGAACTCCACCGCTTGCAGAACATCAGGCCCTCCGTGCTGGTGAAATTCAATTCGTGTTGCCATGCTTCCTCCAGAAATGTGGTAATCTTTCGACCCATTCACTATCTCGGTAACTCCATTCACTATGGCAGGAAATAAACCCTTCAACAAACCACAGACTGAACCCCGCGAGCGAGATTATCAGCTCGATGGGTTAAAGGTCCCGCCGCACTCGATTGAAGCGGAACAGTCGGTGTTGGGCGGTTTAATGCTGGATAACGAACGCTGGGACGACGTTGCCGAGCGCGTTGTTTCGGAAGATTTCTATACTCGCCCGCATCGCCATATTTTCACCGAAATGGCGCGCCTGCAGGAGTCGGGCAGCCCGATCGACCTGATTACGCTCGCCGAATCGCTGGAGCGTCAGGGGCAGCTGGACAGCGTCGGCGGATTCGCCTACCTGGCGGAATTATCGAAAAATACGCCAAGCGCGGCGAACATCAGCGCTTATGCCGATATCGTCCGCGAGCGCGCGGTGGTACGCGAGATGATCTCGGTGGCGAATGAAATCGCCGAAGCCGGTTTCGATCCCCAGGGCCGCACCAGCGAAGATCTGCTCGACCTCGCCGAATCCCGGGTCTTTAAAATCGCCGAAAGCCGCGCGAATAAAGATGAAGGGCCGAAAAATATCGCCGACGTGCTCGACGCCACCGTGGCGCGAATTGAGCAGCTCTTCCAGCAGCCGCATGACGGCGTCACCGGGGTCAATACCGGCTATGACGATCTCAATAAAAAGACCGCCGGTCTTCAGCCGTCGGATCTGATTATTGTTGCCGCGCGTCCATCGATGGGTAAAACGACGTTTGCGATGAACCTCGTGGAAAACGCGGCGATGTTGCAGGATAAACCGGTGCTTATCTTCAGTCTGGAGATGCCCTCGGAGCAGATTATGATGCGTTCTCTGGCCTCGCTGTCGCGCGTTGACCAGACCCGTATTCGAACCGGTCAGCTGGATGATGAAGACTGGGCGCGCATTTCCGGCACCATGGGGATTCTGCTGGAAAAACGCAACATCTATATTGATGACTCCTCCGGCCTGACGCCGACGGAAGTGCGTTCACGCGCGCGGCGTATCGCCCGCGAGCACGGCGGCATCGGCCTGATTATGATCGACTACCTGCAGCTGATGCGCGTGCCGTCGCTCTCCGATAACCGTACGCTGGAAATCGCCGAAATTTCCCGCTCGCTCAAGGCGCTGGCGAAGGAGCTGCAGGTGCCGGTGGTGGCGCTGTCGCAGCTTAACCGCTCCCTGGAACAGCGTGCGGATAAGCGCCCGGTGAACTCCGACCTGCGTGAATCTGGCTCCATTGAGCAGGATGCCGACTTAATCATGTTTATCTACCGTGATGAGGTTTACCACGAAAACAGTGACTTAAAAGGCATCGCCGAAATTATTATTGGTAAACAGCGTAACGGTCCTATCGGGACGGTGCGCCTGACGTTTAACGGTCAGTGGTCGCGTTTTGATAATTATGCTGGGCCACAATACGACGACGAATAAATAATTTGGCTATTTTATTGGCGATTTTGGGATTGGGCAGTGCTCGCCATCCTCACGTACTTCAGTACGCTCCGGTGGCTGCGCGCTGGCCGCACCCAAACTCGCTGCATCAATAACGCCAAATTTGAGATAAATAATTCAAGGAATTCAAATGCAAGCGGCAACTGTAGTCATTAACCGCCGCGCTCTGCGACACAACCTGCAACGATTACGTGAACTGGCGCCTGCCAGCAAACTGGTTGCGGTGGTGAAAGCGAACGCCTACGGACACGGTCTTCTTGAGACCGCGCGAACGCTCCCGGACGCCGATGCTTTTGGCGTCGCCCGTCTTGAAGAAGCCCTGCGCCTGCGCGCGGGCGGTATCGCCCAGCCGATTCTGCTGCTGGAGGGGTTCTTTGAGGCCGCTGACCTGGCGATTATTTCCGCCCAGCGTCTGCATACTGCGGTACACAGCCCGGAACAGCTGGCGGCGCTGGAAGATGCCGACTTACCCGAACCGATCACCGTATGGATGAAGCTGGATACCGGAATGCACCGATTAGGCGTTCTGCCCGAACAGGCCGAAGCCTTCTATCAGCGCCTGAGCCAGTGTAAAAACGTCCGTCAGCCGGTAAATATCGTCAGCCATTTTGCCCGTGCGGATGAGCCAGAGTGCGGCGCGACCGAACGTCAGCTGGATATCTTTACCACCTTCGCGGAAGGGAAACCGGGGCTGCGTTCTATCGCCGCATCCGGCGGTATATTGCTGTGGCCGCAGTCGCACTTCGACTGGGCGCGTCCGGGGATCATTCTCTACGGCGTGTCGCCGCTCGACGGTGGATCCACCGGCGCGGATTTTGGCTGCCAGCCGGTGATGTCCCTGACCTCCAGCCTGATTGCGGTCCGCGAGCATAAAGCCGGCGAGCCGGTGGGCTACGGCGGAACCTGGATCAGCGAGCGCGATACGCGTTTAGGCGTTGTGGCGATGGGCTATGGCGATGGCTATCCGCGCGCCGCGCCGTCCGGAACGCCGGTGCTGGTTAACGGGCGTGAGGTGCCGATTGTCGGACGCGTGGCGATGGATATGATTTGCGTCGATCTTGGGCCTGAAGCGCAGGATAAGGCTGGCGATGCGGTCGTGCTGTGGGGCGAAGGTTTACCCGTCGAACGTATTGCCGAAATCACAAAAGTAAGTGCTTACGAACTTATTACGCGCCTGACTTCACGGGTGTCGATGAAGTACGTGGATTAACGTTCTTTCTCGTTTGCCCTGGCAGCGTTGCCGGGGCATGGTCCACAGCCCATCCTGACTTATTTCGTAGAATTGCTGGCTGCCACTTCATTCTATTGGGTCTTCTCCGAGTAGGATTCGTGCGTCGTTATAAAGCCGGTTACGATAATCATTAGGTTGAACAATTGAGTCATCAATGCGTTGCCAAATCTCATCGATTGAATTCGCCACGCTAAACCCGGCGGTTGTGAGTAACTGGCGGATATGTGGGAATTCGTCTTCGTCACAACTGATTGCCAGATAGTTTGCGATGGTGTCTGCTACCAGTTCATATTGCCCTTCTGAATCCAGACGTACCACCTGTGCCTGCTCCAGAGGAATATTATCCGGACCACGCCATAGTCCCACGTACCCCTCATTATCCTCACCAAACCAACTGATAAGTTTATTGGTGGCCTGCATCGCCCTGACGTTGTCAACAATATCGGGATCAGCCCAATCTTTTTCATTTAAATAGCTGGTATCAGACGGCGCTTCCCATTGAGGGTTATCTGTGAGCTCTAACTCAATATATTCAGTAATTTCAGAAAGTTGATTGATTTTCCCACGCAAGAGTAATATCTCGGGAGTCATGGCGTTTGTCCTTGTCTGCGGCGTTATAAATCGATTATCAGAGGCGGGTTTAACGTAATTTTTTATCGTATAACCGCTTTCCTTCCAGAGCATTGTAAAATCAACGTCCGCAATCGGGGGGCTATCCATAAATTCCTTATCCTTTTTTACGTCGTGCTGCTCCAGTTTATGAGGCTTTATGCTATAGGGAATAAAGAAGGTCAACATCCCCTCGATCTTCTTTCGCATCCAGTTTATTGTGTTATGACTTGCCTCATGTAAACCTGGAGAAACATCACGTGTTTCAGAAAGTTGACGCCTACGCTGGCGATCCCATTCTCTCCCTGATGGAGCGTTTTAAAGACGATCCACGTAGTGACAAAGTAAACCTCAGCATCGGTCTTTATTACAACGAAGACGGCATTATTCCGCAGCTGCAGGCGGTTGCCGAAGCGGAGGCGCGCCTTAATGCTCAGCCGCACGGCGCCTCAATCTATTTGCCTATGGAAGGACTGAACGCCTACCGTCACGCTATCGCGCCGCTGTTGTTCGGTGCCGATCATCCGGTACTGGCGCAACATCGCGTGGCCTCCATTCAGACGTTAGGCGGCTCCGGCGCCCTGAAAGTCGGCGCTGATTTCCTGAAACGCTACTTCTCGGGCTCGCAGGTGTGGGTTAGCGATCCGACGTGGGAAAACCATATCGCGATATTCGAAGGGGCTGGATTCGAAGTAAGTACTTACCCATGGTTTGATGATAAAACCAATGGCGTGCGTTTTGAGGCGTTCCTGGAAAAACTCAAATCGCTACCGGAGCGCGATATTGTGCTGCTGCATCCGTGCTGCCATAACCCAACGGGAGCCGATCTCAGCAATGCGCAGTGGGACGACGTCGTTGAGGTGCTGAAAGCGCGTCATTTAATTCCTTTCCTCGATATTGCCTATCAGGGCTTTGGCGCCGGCATGGAAGAGGATGCCTACGCTATCCGCGCCATTGCGCGCGCCGGGATCCCGCTGCTGGTGAGCAACTCCTTCTCGAAAATCTTCTCCCTGTATGGTGAACGCGTGGGCGGACTGTCGATCGTCTGTGAAGATGCAGAAACCGCGGGTCGTGTACTGGGGCAATTGAAAGCGACCGTACGGCGCAACTACTCCAGCCCGCCGAACTTTGGCGCGCAGGTCGTGGCGGCGGTACTGGGCGACAGCGAGCTGAAAGCCTCATGGCTGGCGGAAGTGGAAGAGATGCGTACCCGTATTCTGGCCATGCGTCACGAGCTGGTGAATGTGCTGAAAGAGACGGTGCCGGGCGGTGATTTTGATTACCTGCTTAAGCAGCGCGGCATGTTTAGCTATACCGGTTTCAGCCCAGCCCAGGTTGACCGCCTGCGCGATGAGTTCGGTGTCTACCTGATCGCCAGCGGCCGTATGTGCGTAGCCGGGCTGAATTCAGGCAACGTGCGGCGCGTCGCGCAGGCATTTGCTGCTGTAATATAAGTTTTTCCTGTCCTTTTTTGCCCGCGTCAAATCATGACGCGGGTAATTCCCTACCTGAAGTGTGATCATTCTCTTTTTATATGACATCAGAGCAGAAAAATCTTCCTATCCGCGTCAGCGGGGGGTAAGGTCTTGATGCATTAATAAGCGTACACATTATTGAAAATTATAACGATTCGATTATTTAGGGAAAAATATGCGCAAGATCACCCTGGCCTTTGGGGCCGTCTGCTTACTGTTCACGCTAAATAGCTCCGTCGTTGCTCGCGCTTCCACACCGCAGCCGCTGTGGACGGGCACCAATATGGCGAAACTCGCCGAACAGGCGCCGATCCATTGGGTTTCCGTGGCCCAGATTGAAAATAGCCTGTTGGGGCGCCAGCCGATGGCCGTCGGGTTTGATATTGATGATACCGTCCTGTTTTCCAGCCCGGGCTTCTGGCGCGGGCAGAAAACCTATTCCCCCGGCAGCGATGATTACCTGAAAAATCCGGAGTTCTGGGAAAAAATGAACAACGGCTGGGATGAATTCAGCATGCCGAAAGAGGTGGCGCGCCAGCTGATTGCGATGCACGTGAAGCGCGGCGATAGCATCTATTTTGTGACCGGACGTAGCCAGACCAAAACCGAAACGGTAACGAAAACCCTACAGGATGATTTTCTCATCCCGGCAGCGAATATGAACCCGGTTATTTTTGCTGGCGATAAGCCCGGTCAGAACACCAAAACGCAGTGGCTGCAGGAGAAAGGGATCAAAGTCTTCTACGGCGATTCGGATAACGATATCTCCGCCGCCCGAGAGGTAGGCGCGCGTGGGATCCGTATATTGCGAGCCTCGAATTCCTCCTATAAGCCTCTGCCGATGGCGGGCGCTCAGGGCGAAGAGGTCATTGTGAATTCAGAATATTAAGCCATCCATCGGCGTAAACATCATTAGCTCAAACGGCAGCCGACGCGCTGCCGTTTTTTTGTGCAAAATAGCGCGTCGGAGGTTTTACCTTTTCGCTTATTGCTGCACACTTAGGAAGGTTGATCGGTAAAAGGAGCGGTTTATGTGGCATCAGCAAACTCTGGCCTTAGGCCCGAAATCACGGGGCTTTCATCTGGTCACTGATGAGGTTTTAAGCCAGATTCCCCAGCTTTCGGGAGTTAAAACTGGCCTGCTGCATTTGCTGCTCCAGCATACATCTGCTTCCCTGACGCTAAATGAAAACTGCGATCCGACCGTCCGCTACGATATGGAACAACATTTTCTGCATGCCGTACCGGATAATGCGCCGTATGAACACGATTATGAAGGTCCTGATGATATGCCCTCGCACATTAAATCTTCGATGCTGGGCGTATCGCTGATGCTGCCCGTTCAGGACGGACGCGTCAGGCTGGGGACCTGGCAGGGGATCTGGCTAGGGGAGCATCGTATTCACGGCGGATCGCGCCATATCATCGCGACGCTAATGGGGGAATAAAAATGACAATTTCGGATTTATTGCAGTACTGCATGGCAAAGCCGGGCGCTGAACAAAGCGTACATAGCGACTGGAAAGCGACGCAGATCAAAGCGGCGGACGTCCTGTTTGCGATGGTAAAAGAGGTGGAGGACAATCGGCCTGCGGTATCGTTAAAAACCAGCCCCGAGCTTGCGGAACTGCTAAGGCAGCAGCATCGCGATGTTCGCCCCAGCAAACATCTCAATAAAGCCCACTGGAGTACGGTGTTTCTGGATGGCTCCCTGCCTGATTCGCAAATTTACTACCTGGTGGATGCTTCATACCAGCAGGCGCTCGATTCACTTTCCGAGGCTAAGCGTAAACTATTTCCATAGCGTTAAATCCTCCCCAGCAGCGCCAGCAGGGTCACATCAAACAGGCGAAGCAGCGTGGAGTGCAGGTGCGTCTGCATGGCGATCTGTTCATTGCTGGCGCGAATGCTGGCAATATCGCGCTGCCCTTCGAGGAGCAGAATGAGATCGTCCTGACTTAACCAGCCGCGCGCTTTCTCCTGTAATGCCTGAAGCGTGAGCATTCCGGCGTCGCGAATGCCGCTGTCTTCATCATTTACTATCGCCTCCATAAGCTGTAGCCATTCTGCCGTATTCACGCCTGCGCCGGTCACCTGGGCGCTGACTTCTTTAATGATGGACATGGTTATCTCCCTGAACGCAGCTGTTCGCCGCTGATGGCCTGCTGATAAAGATATTCCGTTTGTTGCGCCAGAGCTCCGGCCGTGAAGGGCGTCAGCGCTGCATCCTGGCGGGAAACATGCGTGTAAAGCCGCTGATAATTCTTCTCCAGCTCGCGCAGATTATCCTGCCGCAGCGCATCACCGTCGCTTAATGCCAGGCTAAATAGCTGACGAATCTGGCGATCCTCTTGTCTTAATAAGCGTTGGTCGACCGGCGCTGTCGCTGCATCGCTGATGAACTGCAGATGAAGCTGTTCCAGCATCAATAGCTGCTGGTGGGCCGTATTGCTGTAGCCGTCTACCCAGCTGCAGGCGGTCGTCACCAATAGCGCCGCGATAAGAGTGAATTGATAAAATCCGTGTTTGAAAGACATGATGCATCCTGCAATTTATGGCCGTGACGCTATCTGATGACAGATGTCGTGCGGCCGCAAATCACAAAATATCAGCGGGAGAAAAATGAGAGAAAATGATGCCTCTTCCCGGGATGAGAAGAGGCAGGTGAGGTTACTTCAGCATGGGCTTGAGGAAGCGAGCGGTATATGAAGCCTCGCATTCGGCGACCGTTTCCGGCGTTCCGGAAACGAGGATCTCTCCGCCGCCGCTTCCGCCTTCCGGCCCAAGGTCAACGATCCAGTCAGCCGTTTTGATGACATCCAGGTTATGCTCAATCACCACGATGGTATTACCCTGATCGCGCAGCTGATGCAGTACTTCCAGCAGCTGCTGAATATCGGCAAAGTGCAGACCGGTGGTCGGTTCATCAAGGATATACAGCGTCTGCCCGGTACCGCGTTTGGACAGCTCGCGCGCCAGCTTGACGCGCTGGGCCTCGCCGCCGGAGAGCGTAGTCGCCGACTGGCCAAGGCGAATATAGGTCAGCCCGACGTCCATCAGCGTTTGCAGCTTACGTGCCAGCGCCGGAACCGCATCGAAGAACTCACGGGCTTCTTCAATGGTCATATCCAGCACTTCATGAATCGTTTTGCCTTTGTACTTAATCTCCAGCGTTTCGCGGTTATAGCGTTTGCCTTTGCACTGGTCGCACGGTACGTAGATATCCGGCAGGAAGTGCATCTCGACTTTGATCACGCCGTCGCCCTGGCAGGCTTCACAGCGGCCGCCGCGCACGTTAAAGCTGAAGCGGCCCGGCGTGTAGCCACGCGAACGTGATTCAGGTACGCCGGCAAACAGTTCACGGACCGGAGTAAAGACGCCGGTGTAGGTGGCCGGGTTGGAGCGCGGCGTACGGCCGATTGGACTCTGGTCGATGTCGATCACTTTATCGAAATGTTCCAGACCCTGTACATCGCGGTACGGCGCCGGTTCCGCAATGGTGGCACCGTTGAGCTGGCGCTGGGCAATCGGGAACAGCGTGTCGTTGATCAGCGTGGATTTACCTGACCCTGAAACGCCGGTAATACAGGTGAAGAGCCCCACCGGCAGCGTCAGCGTTACGTCTTTCAGGTTGTTACCGCGCGCGCCGGACAGCTTCAGCACTTTCTCTGGATTCGCGGATACGCGCTGTTTCGGCACCTCAATTTTACGCTTGCCGCTCATGAACTGGCCGGTCAGCGATTCCGGCACTGCCATGATATCTTCCAGCTTACCCTCGGCCACGACCTGACCGCCGTGCACGCCGGCGCCAGGTCCGATATCGATAACGTGGTCAGCGGCGCGAATAGCATCTTCATCGTGCTCAACGACAATCACCGTGTTGCCGAGATTACGCAGGTGGATTAGGGTTCCCAGCAGGCGTTCGTTATCGCGCTGATGCAGACCGATAGAGGGCTCATCCAGTACGTACATCACGCCGACCAGGCCTGCGCCGATCTGGCTGGCGAGGCGGATACGCTGCGCTTCGCCGCCGGAGAGGGTCTCCGCCGAACGGGAGAGCGTCAGGTAGTTCAGGCCGACATTGACGAGGAATTTCAGACGATCGCCAATCTCTTTCAGTACTTTTTCGGCAATTTGCGCGCGCTGGCCGGAGAGCTTCAGGTTGTTGAAGAAGTCCATCGCGTGGCCGATGCTCATGTCTGAGATGGTCGGCAGCGGCGTATTTTCCACAAACACGTGCCGCGCTTCGCGCTTAAGGCGCGTCCCTTCACAGCTGGCGCAGGGACGATTGCTAATGAATTTAGCTAACTCTTCGCGTACTGCGCTGGATTCCGTCTCTTTATAACGGCGCTCCATATTATGCAGCACGCCTTCAAACGGATGACGGCGTACGGAGGTATCGCCGCGATCGTTCATATATTTGAATTCAATATTCTCTTTGCCTGAACCGTACAGCACGACCTTTTGTACGCTGGTATTGAGCGTGCCCCAGGGTGCTTCAACATCGAATTCATAATGTTCCGCCAGCGACTTCAGCATCTGGAAGTAGTAAAAATTGCGCCGATCCCAGCCGCGAATCGCTCCGCCCGCCAGCGACAGCTCAGGGTTCTGAATCACGCGCTCCGGATCGAAATACTGCTGGACGCCGAGGCCGTCGCAGGTAGGGCAAGCGCCTGCCGGGTTGTTGAAGGAGAACAGGCGCGGTTCCAGTTCGCGCATGCTGTAGCCGCAAATCGGGCAGGCGAAGTTGGCGGAAAACAGCAGCTCTTCGGCTTTCGGATCGTCCATATTGGCGACGATGGCGGTGCCGCCCGACAGCTCCAGCGCGGTCTCAAAGGACTCGGCCAGACGCGTGCTGAGATCGTCGCGGACCTTAAAGCGGTCGATCACGACTTCGATGGTATGTTTCTTTTGCAGCTCCAGCTTCGGCGGATCGGAGAGATCGCAGACTTCGCCGTCGATCCTCGCGCGGATATAGCCCTGCCCGGCGAGGTTTTCCAGCGTTTTGTTATGTTCGCCTTTGCGCTCTTTAATGATCGGCGCCAGCAGCATCAGGCGCTGACCTTCAGGCTGGGAGAGAACATTATCCACCATCTGGCTCACGGTTTGCGCCGCCAGCGGCACATCGTGATCCGGGCAGCGGGGCTCGCCGACGCGCGCGTACAGCAGGCGCAGATAGTCGTGAATTTCGGTAATGGTGCCTACCGTAGAGCGGGGGTTGTGGGACGTTGATTTCTGTTCAATGGAAATCGCCGGCGACAGCCCTTCAATATGGTCGACGTCGGGCTTCTCCATCAGCGACAGGAACTGCCGCGCGTAGGCGGAGAGCGATTCAACGTAGCGACGCTGCCCTTCGGCATACAACGTGTCGAAAGCCAGTGAGGATTTGCCTGAACCCGAAAGCCCGGTGACGACAATGAGTTTGTCGCGTGGGATGACGAGGTTGATATTTTTGAGATTATGGGTGCGGGCGCCCCGAACTTCGATCTTATCCATTCACCTTTCCCGGTAGATACGCGGATTGCCTGGTTTGTTAGAAGGACAAACGGCAGAAACGGCTAATTATGACACAATTTAACCTGTTTGAATATACAGTATTGGAATGCATTTTCCGGCGAGGTATGCAAAAATGTCGTACCGCGAGAGTTCTCTGGAACATACTTCCCAGCTATCAACATAGCACCTGGAAATGGTACACTCGCGCGTTTACACTATTAAGAAACGCATTCAGGAGACACAAACATGGCCAGCAGAGGCGTAAACAAGGTGATTCTCGTCGGTAATCTGGGCCAGGACCCGGAAGTACGCTACATGCCGAGTGGTGGCGCAGTTGCCAACATTACGCTGGCTACTTCCGAATCCTGGCGTGATAAAGCGACCGGTGAGATGAAAGAGCAGACTGAATGGCACCGCGTTGTGCTGTTCGGCAAACTGGCGGAAGTGGCCGGCGAATATCTGCGCAAAGGTTCTCAGGTCTATATTGAAGGCCAGCTGCGCACCCGTAAATGGACTGACCAATCCGGTCAGGAAAAATACACCACCGAGGTTGTAGTCAACGTTGGTGGCACGATGCAAATGCTCGGCGGTCGTCAGCAGGGCGCGGGCGCCCCGGCAGGCGGTGGTCAGCAGCAGGGCGGTTGGGGACAGCCTCAGCAGCCGCAGGGCGGAAACCAGTTCAGCGGCGGCGCGCAGTCGCGTCCGCAGCAGCAGGCTCCGGCAGCGCCTTCCAATGAGCCGCCGATGGACTTTGACGACGATATTCCGTTCTAACGAAGCGTTAGCGTCGTAAAGCCCTCTCTGAAAAAGCCCCTGTTTGGGGCTTTTTCTATTTTCTGACACAGCTTATCTGCATTAATTCACTGTGTGGCAGGTGTGGCAGGTGTGGCAGGTGTGGCAGGTGTGGCAGGTGTGGCAGGCGGATTTACTGCCGACGCGACCTGATTTTTAGAAGCCGCCGTCGCCTGCTGCTTACGCGCCATTTCATCCACGATCAGCCGATAAGCAATGTAGTACTTATAGATATTGCTGACATAGCTTACGGTCTCGGAGCCGATTTTCTCGGCGGCCAGATACTCAACGTTGCCAAACCACACGTTCGGGTCAAAACCGCGCCTTTTAGTATCCGCCCGTAGCCGGGCAATGCGCCCGGGGCCCGCGTTATAAGAGGCGAACGAGAACAGCGCCTTATCAAGCTGGGTCATAGGTTCATCGCCATAGTAGCGATCTATCATCCAGCGCATGTATTTCACCCCCGCATGAATATTGGGGTCGAGCTGCTTAATATCGCCGACGTTGAGCTCCTTACCGGTGCTCGGCATGACCTGCATAACGCCAATGGCGCCGACGTGGCTACGCACCGACTGATTAAGCCGCGATTCCTGATACCCCTGAGCGGCCATCAGCAGCCAGTCAACATCGTAGCGATCGCCATATTTGCGAAAGATCTCCACCATGGCCAGAAATTTACGCCGTTCTTTTTGCCCCGCCGCGTTTTTAACGTAGCTGGCATCCTTCAGGTAGCGCAGCAGTATCGTATTACCCAGCCTGCTGCCCTGGCGATTCTTATTGATGAACGCATTAAGCAGGGCCAGCAGCTGCGGGCTATTGTTACGTACCGCCCAACCGATATTACCTTCGTCGCGCAGAACAATGTTCTGATGAACCTGAATCCTGGGGAAGACCTGTTTCCAGAACAGGGCCTTGTGGCGGTCGACCACGATCAATGGGATCAGACCCGCGCTGAGCATCTCTATCAGATCCTCATCTTCCAGCGCTTCGGGCGCCGGTTCGATGGTGATGGGGGGCAGCGATTGCTGCGCAAAGCGTGCGTTGAGCGCGACCAGGCTCGCGTAATAGCTGGATGAGGTGCGGACAAAGACCGTTTTACCAGAAAGCTGCTGTAGATCGTCCACTTTGGGAGAGCCGGGACCAGAAAGAAGCAGCTCCTGAACGTGAGAATAGAGCGGCGCAGTAAAGGTCATCTCCTGCTGACGCTCAGGCGTGATCGTCAGGTTGGCGGCAATAATATCCCCTTTACCTGCGTTAAGCGCGCTGACGAGCTGGTCACGGGCCACCGGAACAAAGATGATCCGCACTTTAAGGTGACGATGCTTGAGCTTTTTCTCTTTCGCCAGGCTTTGATTGAGACTGCGTTCAAACTCCATAAATATATCGTGAGTCGCGCCGCGCTGGGTGCCTTTATTGATAAAGAAAAAAGTTTTGCTGAAGGGGGTTAATACGCGAATGGTTCGCCGGTCGAGCATACCCGGTAAATCTCCCCTCCATGGCTGTAGCATATCGTCAACGTTGACTTCCAGGGCGTCGCGTTCCGCTGGTTCTGATCGTTTGTTCTCTGTAGCCGCGTAACCGGATGTGAGGCACAGTAGCGCGGCAAAGCATGCCAGCCAGCCGACAAGGTATCGATAGAACGACGAAGTGTTCATGGCGCGGTGCTCCGCAGGGGGATGGTCTTATTTTAGTCAATTTCTGGCCGTTAGCATGTCCGCGAACAAGTGTGAGAATCGGTTAGCCGGTTATTTTAATTATTTTATTAATTAGCATGCTCGGTATTTTTGGCGAGATTATAAAACTATAAATCTCTAATTAATTGTGGAGGCAATATGATTGAATTATGTTTTTTTAATGTGGATATTATTCATTTTTTTAATTTCGCTTTCCTCTAAATGCACTTTTACCATTCCTATCTTTTTGTTTTTATTGCATTAACAAAAAACATTCATACGATAAATAATTATCGACTTGATAATAAATCTCATTTCTAATAACGTTGAGTGGCACAATAATCCTATTACTGCTGTTCGGCAAAGGCTATCAAAGAATAGCGTGGCGCGTTTATTTCTTCGTTTTTGCCAGAGTAATAAATCTATTTTGGCCACCCATTATGATTGCTATCTCGCTATTTAAGCGGGAGGGCCTGACTACGCCAAAAAGAGATGTTGCTCTATGCAGGGAATGTTTATCTGACGGAAGAAGAAGGCGTGCCCCGACAGCAAAAAAGAAAACAGGGCATATTCCATGAAACACAGTTCACACTACTCGCTGGCCGCGCTGATCCCGATGGCCATCTGGGGAGGGATGCTGCCAGCGCAGGCCGCTGATGGCACGACTCCAGACGATACGAAGAAATCTGAAACGACTGCGGTAAATGACGATGAAACCATGGTGGTCACCGCGGCGGCGCAAACGCTGCAAGCCCCCGGAGTATCCACCATCACCGCCGAAGAAATCCGTAAACATCCGCCCGCGCGCGATGTCTCCGAGCTGATTCGTACCCAGCCCGGCGTCAACCTCACCGGTAACTCTACCAGCGGGCAGCGCGGCAATAACCGCCAGGTCGATATCCGCGGCATGGGGCCGGAGAACACCCTGATTCTGGTGGATGGTAAACCGGTGACCAGCCGTAATTCCGTGCGCTATGGCTGGCGCGGCGACCGCGATACCCGCGGTGATACCAGCTGGGTGCCGGCGGAAATGATCGACCATATCGACGTCATTCGCGGCCCTGCTGCGGCCCGCTACGGTAACGGCGCGATGGGCGGAGTGGTCAATATCGTCACTAAACCGGCCACCAGCGAGTGGCATGGTTCATGGAATACCTATATGAACGCGCCTCAGCACCGTAAAGAGGGCGCGACGAAACGGACAAACTTTAGCCTCAACGGCCCGCTATCGGATGAGGTCAGCTTTAATTTATGGGGAAATCTGAGCAAAACGCAGGCCGATGCCCAGGATATTAATTCCGGTCATGAAGCAGCGCGAACCGGTAGCTATGCGGGATCGTATCCTGCAGGACGCGAAGGGGTAGTGAATAAAGATATTCACGGCAAGCTGCGCTGGGAGTTTGCGCCAATGCAGGCGCTGGAGTTTGAAACCGGCTACAGCCGCCAGGGCAACCTGTATGCAGGGGATACCCAGAATACTAACACCAGCACGTTGGTGAAAAGTATGTACGGTAAAGAGACTAACCGTCTCTATCGTCAGACTTACGGCGTGACGTGGACCGGCGGCTGGGATAACGGCGTGACCAGCAATACCTGGGCGCAGTATGAGCACACCCGTAACTCGCGCATGAACGAGGGGCTGGCGGGCGGAACGGAAGGGATCTTCTCCAGCAGCGAATTCTCCGATATCGACCTGTCGGATGTGCTGCTGCACAGCGAGGTCAATATTCCGTTTACCCTGGGATTTGAGCAGAATCTGACGCTGGGTACCGAGTGGAACCAGCAGCGGATGAAGGATGGCGTGTCGACTACCCAGTCACTCTCTTATGGCTCCGTTGACGGCGTTTCGGCAACCGGCCGTAGTCCTTATTCCAGCGCCGAGATCTTCTCGCTGTTTACCGAAGACAATATCGCGCTGACCGATAGCACCATGCTGACGCCCGCTCTGCGCTTCGATCATCACAGCATCGTCGGTAATAACTGGAGCCCATCGCTGAATCTCTCGCAGGGGCTGGCGGATGACTGGACGCTGAAGCTGGGGATCGCCCGCGCCTATAAAGCGCCGAACCTTTATCAGCTTAACCCGAACTATATCCTCTACAGCAACGGCCAGGGCTGCTATGCCAGCAGCTCAGCCTGTTACCTGATGGGGAATAGCGATCTGAAGGCGGAAACCAGCGTCAATAAAGAGATTGGCCTTGAGTATAAGCACAATGGCTATCAGGCCGGGCTGACTTACTTCCGTAACGATTACCATAACAAGATTGAATCGGGCTACTCGGCGGTGGGGACGGCCAGCAACGGCACCACCAATATTTACCAATGGGAAAACGTACCGAAGGCGCTGGTTGAAGGGCTGGAGGGCTCGCTGAATCTCCCGGTAAGCGAAACGGTCAACTGGAGCAACAACCTGACGTGGATGCTGCAGAGTAAGAATAAGACCACCGGCGATCGCCTGTCGGTGATCCCGCAGTTTACGCTGAACTCTACCCTGAGCTGGCAGGCACGCGACGATCTTTCGCTGCAGAGCACGTTCACCTGGTATGGCCGCCAGAAACCTAAACGCTTCAATTATAAAGGCGAGTCTGTTTCCGGCAGCGAGTTGAACGAAGTGAGCCCGTACAGCATTGTCGGTCTTAGCGCGACCTGGGATGTGAATAAAAACCTGAGCCTGACCAGCGGAGTGGACAACCTGTTCGATATTCGCCACTACCGTGCTGGTAACGCGCAGACGACGGGAAATTCGACGACCGGCGCTTATCTGTATGGTGCAGGTGCGGAAACTTATAATGAATCGGGGCGGACGTTTTATGTCAGCGTGAATACGCATTTCTGATTAACGATTCAAACACCCGCCGGAATAATGAACTATTCCGGCTTGTTATTTTTTATGCCGGGAAAAACCAGTGATATAAATTATGACAAAATCTCCACGGCCTCTACACAATTAATTCAACTTAGCAGCCTACAATGAATCCTGTTAATCGGATCTGCTTGATCCCGGAAACGGTTAACGGTGGCATCCTGCCATTTCCATTCTAAAGTAGTTCCTCTTCCCCCTTCCATTCCCAACCGCAGCAATGCGGAGGAGGGGGAGCCTCTATCAGGTCAGGTTCAGGCTTCTGCGAAACTGTGTTGGTGTCATCGTATAATACCTTTTAAAGGTTCGGTTAAAGGCGCTGATATCTTCATAACCAGCCATCAGACAAATATCAACGATGCGGAAAGGCGGGTTGATCTGCAATAAATTAAGGGATAGTTGCATTCGCTGCTGGCGGATATACGCCATCGGCGACATGTTAAAATAGTGGCGAAACAGGCGAAAGAGATGCCACTCGGAGTAGCCGGAAAAGCGGCTTAGCGCCTGCATCGTGAGCTTCTTTGCAAGATTGTTTTTTATCCATTGCACCAGTTCGTTAAGCACTGAACGCTGAATTTCATTTCGCGGCATAATGTCTACCCATTTCATTACTATAGAAATCTGACTGCATAATTTATTCAATATCTCTTCATTTTATCTACGGGATTATGCGTTAATTTCTCCCTGTTCCTGGTTTATTCCAGAGAGCATCATTCCTAACAAGATCTTTTCCCCCTTTCAACCAATGAGAAAGGGGGCTTTTTGTTTTTTAGTTAAAAAAACAAAAACTATAGAGTTTCCATGTTATGAGGAAATGCTTATCTGACCAGGCTCAAGAGGGAAGGTTCCGTAGAAAAATATTTTTTTCAATATTCTCTCGTATCCATATTTTCTCCATTTTCTCGTCATAATTGCGTGCAATTCTGCGCCTCGTTCAGGTTATTTAAGATTGCGTCAGCAACTGTCTGGTGCAATGAACAGCATTATTCCCGGCAGGTATCTGCTATTGCTAAATATCTTCTAGACGACACCTTCATGCTAAAAAAAACGAGTATCATCGCCGGTCTATTGATTTCCCCTTTGACGCTCTATGCATCAACTTCATATACGGTTGATGACATTCGTTTCGAGGGTCTACAGCGCGTTACCGTCGGCGCCGCGCTACTGAGCATGCCTGTTCATACAGGAGAAGAGGTTTCTAATGAGGATATCAGCGACTCGGTCCGCGCCCTGTATGCCAGCGGCAATTTTGACAACGTACAGATCCTGCGCGATGGCAGCACGCTGGTAGTACAGGTAAAAGAGCGGCCTACCATCGCTAAAATCAGTTTTTCCGGCAATAAATCCGTTAAGGATGATGCCCTGAAAGAGAACCTGGCCGCCAGCGGCATTGAAGAAGGCAGCGCGCTGGATCGCAATACCCTTACGGAAATAGAAAAAGGATTACAGGATTTCTATTACAGTACAGGAAAATACAGCGCTCAGGTTCATGCCGTCGTCACCCCGCTGCCGCGTAACCGCGTTGATTTAAAGTTTGTCTTTCAGGAGGGGGTCTCGGCGAAAATTGCGCAAATAAATATTATTGGCAACAAGGCTTTTAGTGAAGAAACATTATTGGATCAGCTGCAGCTACGTGACAGCGTTCCGTGGTGGAACGTGATTGGCGATAAGAAATATCAAAAGCAAAAGATGGCGGCGGATCTTGAAACCCTTCGTAGCTATTATCTCGATCGCGGCTATGCGCGTTTTAGCATAAATTCAAGCCAGGTGAGTATTACGCCGGATAAAAAATCGCTATATATCACCATTAATATTGCCGAAGGTGCTCGTTATAAAGTCGCCAGTACGATGGTGACCGGCGATATGGCGCAGCATACTCAGGAAATTGAGGCGCTGGTGAATCCTTTAGCGGGGAAATGGTATAGCGGTGCGGAAATCACGGCGGTCGAGAACAGTATTAAGACGCTGCTGGGAAAATATGGCTATGCCTGGCCGCAGGTGAACACCCTATCGGATATTAATGATGCGGAAAAAAGCGTCATTTTGCATATCAGCGTCGATGCCGGACGCCGTTATTCGGTACGCCAGATTCGCTTTCAGGGTAACGATACTTCCCGTGATGCGGTGCTGCGTCGCGAAATGCGGCAGATGGAAGGTGCGTGGCTGAATGATGAGAAGGTCGAGCAGGGAAAAACGCGGCTGGATCGTACAGGATTTTTCGAAACTGTCGACAAGCAGATTGTTCCGGTAAGCGGTAGCCAGGATCAGGTGGACGTGGTCTATAAGGTGAAGGAGCGCAATACCGGCTCCTTTAACGTGGGTCTGGGCTTCGGCACCGATAGCGGCGTGAGCTACCAGCTCGGCGTCACCCAGGATAACTGGCTGGGAACCGGTAATAGCGTCAGCTTCAACGGCACGCGCAACAGTTACCAGTCCTATCTTGAGCTGGGAGCGACAAACCCTTACTTCACCGTGGATGGCGTTAGCCTCGGCGGTAAAATCTTCTACAACAGCTACGACGCCTCGGATGCCGATTCCGGGAGTTACAACCAGCAAAGCTACGGCGTTGGCAGTACGCTGGGATTCCCGATTAGCGAGAATAACGCTCTTAACCTGGGCCTGGACTATGTCCATAACCGCCTGACCAATATGGACCCGGAGCTCACCACCTGGAGCTATCTTAACTCGCGGGGCATCTATCCTGACGTTGTCACCAAAGATGGCGATAGCGGTGCGACCTATAGCGCCAATGACTATTTTGCCAGCGTTGGCTGGAGCTATAACAACCTGGATCGCGGTTTCTTCCCCCGGGCGGGGAATAAAAGCAGCCTGACCGCCAAGGTTACCGTACCCGGTTCGGATAACAGCTATTACAAAGTGACTTTCGATACCACCCAGTATATGCCGCTGACCGAGAACAAAAGCTGGGTGTGGATGGAGCACCTGCGTGCGGGCTATGCCGATGGGCTGAACGGCAAATCGGTGCCGTTTTACGATAACTTTTATGCCGGTGGATCGTCGTCGGTTCGCGGATTTTCGTCCAATACAATTGGCCCAAAAGCAGCGTATTATCGTTGTAATGGTTCTGAAAGCAGCTACAGCACCTGTCCGCTGGATTCTTCATCCGATGCGGTTGGCGGTAACGCGATGGCGGTCCTGAACAGCGAATTTATTGTGCCGACGCCGTTTGTGAATGACAAATATGCCGACAGCCTGCGAACGTCGCTATTCCTCGATGCCGGTACGGTATGGAGTACCACCTGGCAAAATACCGGTCAGACGCTGGCGGCAGGGATCCCGGACTATGGCGACCCTTCGCATATCCGTATGTCTGCCGGGATTGCGGTGCAGTGGATGTCGCCGTTAGGCCCGCTGGTGTTTTCCTGGGCTGAGCCATTTAAAAAATACGATGGAGATAAAGCTGAGCAGTTCCAGTTTAATATTGGTAAAACCTGGTGATGCCCGCGTTTAATATGCGCACAATCGCTTAGATATTTTTGACTCACTCCCGGTGTAATATTACAGGCTACCGCTTTTGGTAGCCTGTAATTTATTGTCAATATATACTTATTTATGTATGTTCATTGCTGGCGCTATCGTTGATTATTATGGCTAACCATTCATTGTTATAATGCAATAATCACGCTACATCTTAGTGAGTATAAAGCTCTTTGAGTATTGTCTGATATCACATTATTAATCGATCGCCTTGCGGTTATCTATGATGAATGCTATCAATATATAGAGTCATTAATCAGCAATGCACGCAAGGATAGAAAATGAAATGGACTATTCATAATACTCTTGTCTGCCCGCATTCCGGGGTAGCTTTTTCCTCAATTTCCAGCCTGCGGTTTTTAAAGTTTATTCTGTGGTATGAGGCCGACATTTTATTACTGCCGGGAGAGTCGATAAAACTCTACTCATCGAGCGTGTTAATCAACGAGCAATATCATGCGGTAAAAGTTTATAACATCACGCGATACGATGAAGCGCAGTGGGAGAAGCTGCGGGAGCGGCCTTCCTGTCCTTATCATTCTACCGCCACGACGGCAGACTCCTGCCGTTACCAGGCGCTCTGCGCCATAAAACGCTGCCCAAACGACTTTCCACGTGCAGTACCGGGGCTGCCGTCGGGGCAGCACGATCTGGGCCAGCAGATACGGTAAAACCTGACCCGTATCTGGCCATTGTTGTTGTTCATGCAGGTGATGTATTGTCACAAAGGGGGGAGAGTGCAGCAGATTCCCGGTGATTAAGGTCTTACTCTTCTCTGGTGGCCAGAAGAGACGCATCATCCCGGAGGCGGCACGTAGTCCCTGTCCTCCGGGCTACCCTTTTGTTGGCCCTGTCGCCCGGCTATGCACAGTGCGGACCGGGGATTTTCGCTAACGGCGCTTCGCCAGTGCGGGCATTCACGATGGTGTGGGCGTGGCCGCCCGGATAAGGCGGCCCGAAATCAGGTCATCATCATCGGCCATTCAGGCGGAGTCTGGCTCATGACTTCAATCATCACGTCCTTGATATTGCCCCAGATTTTCGCCACGTCCAGCAGCGTAATGCCCAACAGACCGGTGGCAAACCAGCAGGCCGCGGCCAGGCCAATACAGCTACAGATTACCGCTAAACCGGCATAATCACTTTTACGCAGCTGAATGTTCAACGAGCTGGCCAGAAACATCAGCACTGCGCTCACGAGCGGCCAGCGCAAAAGTACGACACTGGTAGTAATGGAAGCCATCAACCTATCCTCAACGAAATTTGGAAGCCTTTGACAACCTGGCGAGACTGACGGTGATGCGATGCTCTGGCTATCTTCAGGCAAACAAGAACGTAATGAAACAACGTTTTTGTTTCATCAGCTAATGTGAACTATATCACATTTGTTCTTTTATTCACCAGTCCAAAATGGGAGTTTTCTTGCGCTCATTGACCCTGCAAAGTTCGTGGTTAATAAGGGGGGAGGGAGAGCTTTCATTGCGAAGGTCGATTATAAGCGATAGTCGAGCGCATTTCTTTTTTTAATAAGGTTTAGGTTCTGCGGATTTTATTACATATTCCGGCGAATTATACGGATAAACCGAATTAGATAGTGGGGCTAATCTCATTATGTTGAGAATGTTTCTCACGTCTTGCATTAGCAAGTATTATTCATCATTCATAGTCATGAGGTTTTTACGTCAAAGCGTGGGTTGCTGAGATACCCTGATTCATATCACAGTAAGAGGAATCATCGGGGCCTTTCACCTTGATTAAGGCGTATCGCATGGATAAAAAGCGTAAATGAGTCGTAGCGCGCCACACAAGGCGTTGAGAATTGTTGGCATCGTGCTGGTCATTCTGCTACCGGTGGTGCTGGCATTGTGGTTTGCGCAAATCCGCGCCAAAGCGGAAACCGCCGATCAGCTGCGGCTGTTTTCTCGGCTGGCGCTACAAAAAACGGAGTTGGTTATTCGAGAAGCTGACGAAGCGCGCGATAAGGCCCGTTTGTATCAGGGAGAAGTGTGTTCGCCGTATCATCAGCAATATCTGCTCGGCATTGTACGCGGTCTGCTCTATATCGACGACTTAATCTACGCCAACGGCAGCCATTTTTTCTGCTCCACTGCGGTACGCCGCGAGATGGGGTGGCAAATTCCGGCCGCAACCTATACCAAAAAGCCGGATATCGCGATTTACTACTACCGCGAAACGCCTTTCTACCCTGGCTATGCGATGAACTATCTGCAGCGCGGCCACTATGTGGTGGTGATTAATCCGCTCTCGTTCAGCGCGCTGATATCCAGTGACAGCAATCTCGCCTGGGGCGTGTTTGATACCAAAACGAACCATTTTTTTTCCGTCAGCAAGAACGCCGACCCTGAGGAATTACGTCATCTGATTCGCGCTGAAGAGGCGCTCTTTCAGCAGGATGGCCGCGTTTATGCCATCGCCCATTCCATCGTTCGCCCGATTGCCGTCATCATGTCCACCTCGCGCGTCAGCTATTACCAGAATTTTTATAATCAGGTGACGCTGACTCTGCCGCTGGGGCTGATTTGCAGCGTGTTGCTGTTACTGGTGTGGTCGCGTACGCGGCAGCAGTACCACTCTCCGCGTAATATGCTGCAGCGCGCGTTAAGCCGTCGCCAGCTGTGCCTGCACTATCAACCGATTATCGATATTAAAAATCACCGCTGCGTTGGTACCGAAGCGTTATTGCGCTGGCCGGGGTTTGATGGCCCGGTGATGAGTCCGGCGGAGTTTATTCCGCTGGCGGAAAACGAAGGGATGATCGCCCAGGTTACTGACTATGTCATCGATGAGGTATTTTCCGATCTCGGCGAATTTCTGGCGCGGCATCCGCACCTGTACGTAGCGATTAATCTCTCGGCTGCTGATTTTCAATCCGCGCGCTTGATTGAGCATATCAATGAGAAGGTCCGGCGCTACGCCATCAAGGCGGAACAAATAAAAATCGAAGTGACCGAACGCGGGTTTATTGACGTCCCGAAAACGACGCCGGTGATTCAGGCTTTTCGCGACGCGGGATATGAAATCGCTATCGATGACTTCGGCACCGGCTACTCCAATCTGAACAATCTCCATGCGCTCAACGTCGATATCCTCAAGATTGATAAATCTTTTGTCGATACGCTGTCAAACAACACCACCAGCCACCTGATTGCCGAACATATCATCCAGATGGCGAACAGCCTGCATTTAAAGATCGTCGCTGAAGGCGTGGAAACGGCAGAGCAGGTCGCCTGGCTACAAAAGCGGGGCGTGCAATATTGCCAGGGCTGGCTTTTTGCGAAAGCGATGCCGCCGCAGGAGTATATGCAGTGGCTGGCTAACGACCGCACCAGCCTCTGCCCCTGGCAACAACGTTATCAGGCGGAAATCTGATGGCGATAGTCGGTAGGCGTACGGTCGAATTCGCGGCGGAATACCCGTGAGAAAGTCTGCTGCGATACGTAGCCGAGATCCATCGCGATATCAAAAATAGGGCGCTGGGTGGTTCTTAGCGCTTCCGCAGCGAGCAGCAGACGGCGCTGGCGAATGTAATCACCTAGCGTTTGATGCATCACGGAGCGGAACATCCGCTGGAGATACCATTTTGAGTATCCCGATTTTCTGGCGACTACATCAATGTTAAGTGGTTGATCGATATGTTCATCAATCCATTCAATAAGCGTTTGGATAATATCCTGATGGGACATAAAGCGGCCTCTCTCAATTCTCGATTCGTCGTTTTGTCTGCGGGCGAGTATAATTCCTCAAGTTAACTTGAGGTAAAGCGCTTTATGGAAAAGAAATCTCCCCGCATCAAAATGCTGCTGACTCCCGGCGAAGTGGCAAAACGAACCGGCGTGGCCGTCTCCGCGCTGCACTTTTATGAAAGCAAAGGGCTGATCCACAGCCAGCGCAACGCGGGCAATCAGCGGCGCTACCGGCGCGACGTCCTGCGTGCGGTGGCGATCATTAAGATTGCGCAACGCATTGGTATTCCGCTGGCCACTATCGGTGATGCATTTGGCGTACTGCCGGAAGGGCATAACCTCAGCGCCAAAGAGTGGAAGATGCTGTCGTCCCAGTGGCGGGAGGAGCTGGACCGACGGATTCACACCCTGACCGCGCTGCGCGATCAGCTTGATGGCTGCATCGGCTGCGGCTGCCTGTCGCGCCGCGACTGTCCGTTACGCAACCCGGGCGATAAGCTGGGAGAAGAGGGGACCGGCGCACGGCTGCTGGAAGAGGATTAAAAAACTAAAGCGCCACAACAGGGCGCTTTAGTTGTTTTCCGGTCTTGGTCTTTCGCACTATCCCGCTGGTACGCAGGAGGGTTTCCCCCGACGTCGGCTCACCTCAGTATTGCGCAATATGTTGATGGAGGTTCCGGTTTGCGCCGACAACTTAAGTGTGGCTCTTTTCTCTGATTTTGCCGCCTCAGGTTGCCGAAAAATTCCCGTCATTCGCTGCCTGTTCCTATAGTTAATTTGAACAAACAGCGGGAGAGGCCCATGTTAACGGTACATCATCTCAATCAGTCACGATCGCAGCGCGTATTATGGGCGCTGGAAGAGTTGCAGCTGCCTTATCAGGTTGTCTCTTATCAGCGGGGAAAGGATATGCTCGCGCCAGCGGAGTTAAAAAGCGTTCATCCGTTGGGGAAATCGCCGGTCGTTGAAGATAACGGCCATATTCTGGCGGAGTCCGGCGCCATTCTGGAGTATTTACAGGAAACCTATGATAGCGCCAGGCGCTTAAAGCCTGAGTCGGTGGAAGATAAACTGCAATACCGCTTTTGGCTGCACTATGCCGAGGGTTCGCTGATGCCCCTGCTGCTGATGAAGCTGGTGTTTTCCAGCCTGGGCAAGCCCCCGGTGCCGTTTGGCATACGCACGCTGGGCAATGCATTAGGCAAAGGGGTGCAAAAGGCCTGGCTTAACCGACAGGTTGAGACCCATGCCCGCTTTATTGAATCGCACCTTTCTCGCCAGCGCTGGTTTGCCGGCGCTGAGCTGAGTATGGCTGATATTCAGATGAGCTTTCCGGCAATGGCGCTGCTGGCGCGCGGCGGGGTGGGGGATTTACCGCATCTGACGCAGTGGGTTCAGCGGGTAGAGCAGCGTCCGGCCTGGCAGAAGGCGATTGAGCGTGGGGGCCCATTTACCTTACCCGGCGAATGAACCATTACTAAAGCCGATGACAGGGGAAAATTGCTATCAGCGCAATACAAAAATGTTACCGGATTGCGCATGGACGATAACGTTTGCGCATCGGCTGGTTATTTCATGAACGTCATAAGCGAAATTTAGCTAAATCCGACAAACTTCTGTTGAAAAGGCCCGTCTAAAGGCTGGATAATCGTTTGCCTTTTTATTTTGCTCATCATTTCCTCTGCTGACAGGGGGGAGCAAAGTCATTCTTCACACCGTATTGTATGCGCGGAGTTAAACGTTTGCTTTTCACAGCCCCTGGCGCTGCGATGTAGCACAAGGAGATCGCGTTTAACTGGCAGTGGATGGTCCACCTCGCATCCAGACGAACGATAAAAATTCTCAGGGGAAGTTTTCTATGTCTACGCCTTCAGTGCGTACCGGCGGTTCATTGGACGCCTGGTTTAAAATTTCTGCTCGCGGCAGTACCGTGCGTCAGGAAATCGTTGCCGGTCTTACCACCTTCCTGGCGATGGTCTACTCCGTCATCGTGGTGCCGGGGATGCTCGGCAAAGCGGGTTTTCCGCCAGCTGCGGTATTTGTTTCCACCTGTCTGGTTGCCGGCGTCGGCTCGCTGGTGATGGGGCTGTGGGCGAACCTGCCGCTGGCGATTGGCTGCGCCATCTCGCTGACCGCTTTTACCGCTTTTAGCCTGGTGCTGGGCCAACAGATCAGCATTCCGGTCGCGCTGGGCGCGGTCTTCCTGATGGGCGTACTGTTTACCGTCATCTCCGCAACCGGCATTCGTAGCTGGATCCTGCGTAACTTGCCGCAGGGCGTTGCGCACGGCACGGGGATTGGTATCGGTCTGTTCCTGTTGCTGATTGCCGCCAACGGCGTTGGTCTGGTGATCAAAAACCCGCTGGACGGTCTGCCGGTGGCGCTGGGTAATTTTGACAGTTTCCCGGTGATTATGTCGCTGGTCGGGCTGGCGGTGATTATTGGCCTCGAAAAACTGAAAGTGCCGGGCGGTATCCTGCTGACGATTATCGGCGTTTCGATTATCGGCCTGATCTTCGATCCTAACGTTCACTTCTCCGGCATCTTCGCCATGCCGTCGCTGAGCGATGATAAAGGCAACTCGCTGATCGGCAGCCTGGATATCGTGGGCGCGCTCAACCCGGTCGTGCTGCCAAGCGTGCTTGCGCTGGTGATGACCGCGGTGTTTGACGCCACCGGCACGATCCGCGCGGTGGCCGGTCAGGCGAACCTGCTGGATAAAGACGGGCAGATTATCAACGGCGGCAAAGCGCTGACCACCGACTCCCTGAGCAGCGTCTTCTCCGGCCTGGTCGGGGCGGCGCCGGCGGCAGTGTATATCGAGTCTGCTGCCGGTACGGCGGCGGGCGGTAAAACCGGCCTGACCGCAGTGACCGTCGGCGTGCTGTTCCTGCTGATCCTGTTCCTCTCTCCGCTCTCCTATCTGGTTCCGGCTTATGCTACCGCGCCGGCGCTGATGTACGTCGGCCTGCTGATGCTGAGCAACGTGGCGAAAATCGATTTCAACGACTTTGTTGATGCGATGGCGGGGCTCATCACCGCGGTCTTTATCGTGCTGACCTGTAACATCGTTACCGGCATCATGATTGGTTTTGCGGCGCTGGTGATTGGCCGTCTGGTATCCGGCGAATGGCGTAAGCTGAACCTGGGGACGGTGATTATCGCCGCGGCGCTGGTCATCTTCTATGCTGGCGGTTGGGCGATTTAACTTTTCCTGCTAACGGCGGGCGGCTTTGGCCGCCCGTTTAATTTTTAAGCCACATCCTGTTTCCTTTTGCGTTAATCTGAGTAGCGTATTATGCCGAGACATGACGCCTCAGATGTAAAAAAGAAAACGCAGCAAACAGGGAACACATGGAAATATTCTTTACCATACTCATCATGACCCTCGTGGTCTCTCTCTCCGGGGTGGTTACACGCGTACTGCCCTTTCAGGTTCCACTACCTTTAATCCAAATCGCCATCGGCGCGCTGTTGGCCTGGCCTACCTTCGGATTGCATGTTGAATTCGATCCTGAACTCTTTCTGGTTCTGTTCATCCCGCCGCTGCTATTTGCCGATGGCTGGAAGACGCCGACCCGCGAGTTTATTGAGCATGGGCGAGAAATCTTCGGTCTGGCGCTGGCGTTAGTGGTGGTGACGGTGGTCGGTATTGGCTATCTCATCTACTGGATCGTTCCCGGTATCCCGCTGATTCCGGCTTTTGCCCTCGCGGCCGTCCTGTCGCCAACGGATGCCGTCGCGCTGTCCGGCATCGTCGGCGAAGGGCGTATTCCGAAAAAAATTATGGGAATTTTGCAGGGCGAAGCGCTGATGAACGATGCGTCTGGCCTGGTCTCCCTGAAGTTTGCCGTTGCGGTGGCGATGGGCACGATGGTCTTTACCGTCGGCGGCGCGACGGTGGAGTTCTTCAAGGTGGCGGTCGGCGGTATTCTCGCGGGCTTCGTGGTCAGCTGGCTCTACGGGCGCTCAATGCGCTTCCTTAGCCGCTGGGGCGGCGATGAACCGGCAACGCAAATTGTGCTGCTGTTCCTGCTGCCGTTCGCCTCTTACTTGATCGCTGAACATATCGGCTTTTCCGGCATCCTGGCGGCAGTCGCGGCGGGGATGACCATCACCCGTTCCGGCGTGATGCGCAGCGCGCCGCTGGCGATGCGCCTGCGCGCCAACAGCACCTGGGCGATGCTGGAGTTCGTGTTTAACGGCATGGTGTTCCTGCTGTTGGGCCTGCAGCTGCCGGATATTCTCTCCAGCTCGCTGGTGGCCGCAGAGGCGGATCCCAACGTCGAAACCTGGATGTTGTTTACCGATATCATCCTGATTTATGCCGCCCTGATGCTGGTGCGTTTTGGCTGGCTGTGGACGATGCGCAAGCTGAGCCAGCGTTTCCTGAAAAAGAAACCGATGGAGTTCGGCTCCTGGACCACGCGCGAGCTGCTGATCTCCTCCGTCGCCGGCGTTCGCGGGGCCATTACCCTTGCTGGTGTGCTGTCGATTCCTCTGCTGCTGCCGGACGGCAACGTCTTCCCGGCGCGCT
Source organism: Klebsiella sp. S69 (assembly GCF_016516145.1). Lineage (NCBI taxonomy): Bacteria > Pseudomonadati > Pseudomonadota > Gammaproteobacteria > Enterobacterales > Enterobacteriaceae > Klebsiella > Klebsiella sp. S69. The sequence continues at coordinate 86,111 of NZ_JACVUU010000002.1, forward strand.
ATGAGCTGGTATTTCTTGCCGCCGGGGTGATTCTGTTCTCTCTGTTTGTCGGCGTGATTGTGCTGCCGATTCTGCTGCGCCATATCGAGTCGACCGACCATGTACAGCAGCGCAAAGAGGAGCGCCTGGCGCGGGCGGCAACGGCGGATGTGGCGATTGTCGCGATTCAGAAAATGGAAGAGCGTCTGGCGGCGGATACCAAAGAAAACATCGATAATCAGCTGCTGACTGAGGTCAGCTCGCGGGTAATTGGTAACCTGCGCCGTCGCGTTGATGGGCGTAACGATGTGGAAACCTCGATGCTGGAAGAGAGCCTCGAGCGCCGGTTCCGTCTGGCGGCGCTGCGTTCTGAACGCGGGGAGCTGTACCACCTGCGCGCCACCCGGCAGATCAGTAACGAGACGCTGCAGAAGCTGCTGCACGATCTCGACCTGCTGGAAGCGCTGCTTATCGAGGATCAGTAACACCGTACTCGTCCGCGACGGCGCCTGAGGCGCCTTGTCCGGGCTACCGCCCCTCAGACGATGGGGAATCTGTAGCCCGGGTAAGGCGTTGACGCCGCGGTTAAGCGTGCCGCTTTCGGCATCTTACTTCAGCCAGAACGCCTTACTGCACTCCAGCCACGCCCGCGCGCTGTGCGACATGTACACGCCTTCCCGCCAAATCATTCCCAGTTCCCAGCGTAGATCGCTTTGTAACAGTATCCAGCAAAAGCTCTGCGGGTCGAGGCGCTGGCAAATCGGCTCCGGTAAAATCGCGACGCCAATTCCGGCCTGTACCATCGCGGCCAGAAAATCCCACTGTCCGCTGCGCACGGCGATACGCGGCTTAACTTCATGCTGAGTAAATAGCCGCATCAGCTGCTGGCTGAGGGCGAAATCCTCGTTGTAGATCACCAGCGGATGTGCGGCGAGCGCTTCCGGCGACAACGAACTGATGCCTTCCCACTGCGCCGTTCTCGGCGTCAGCACGCAGAGCGGATGGCTGAACAGCGAGAGCGTGGTTAAGCCGCTGGCCTCATCAACGGGAAGCGCGGTCATGGCTAAATCCAGTTCACCGTTGCTTACCGCCTGCTGCACGGTCAGCCCGCCGAATTCGGAGATTTTCAATTCCACACCCGCATAGCGCTGGCGAAAGCGGCTAATCGGTTCGGCCATCAACATCCCGACCATCGGCGGAATGCCGAGACGCAGTACGCCCTTATGCAGATGATTAATATCGCTTAGCTCCGACTCCAGCTGATGAAATTCACCAAGGATGGCCTGTCCGCGCTCGAAAACTACCCGACCGGTATCGGTCAGCAGCAGCCGACGACCGTCGCGGATCAGCAGCGTGCAGTTCAGCTCATCTTCCAGATTCTTGAGCATCTTACTGATGGTCGGCTGCGTGACGAACAACTTCTCCGCTGCGCGGGTAAAGCTTTGCTGGCGCACCACTTCGACAAAATAGCGCAGCGTTCGGATATCCATAATTATTCCCTGAGACTATACCTGTGATGATTTTAATTCATTTCTGCCGGGCCCGGCGGCTCTCTATACTGCTCGCCTGTCTTCTTTTTCAGGAATACCGCTCATGGCCTTTGCGCCAGCTCGCGTGACGCCCTTCGTTATGCAACGTCTTCAGGTACCTGTTCAGGTACTGATCTACGCCGGACTGTTCGTCTGCGCTGACTATTTTGTTAACTGGCTGCACCTGCCGCTTCCGGCGAACCTTGTCGGCATGCTGATGATGTTGACGCTGATTGTCTGCCGGGTGATCCCTTTAAACTGGGTACGCGCCGGCGCCCGCTGGCTGCTGGCCGAGATGCTGCTGTTCTTCGTGCCGGCGGTGGTGGCGGTCGTCAACTACGCGCAACTGTTGATGGTGGAGGGCTGGCGCATCTTTCTGGTGATTGGCATAAGTACCATGATGGTGCTGGGCGCGACGGCATGGGTGGTTGATAAAGTGTATCGCTATGAAGTCAGCAGGATGAAGCATGAGTGATTTCCAGCTGAGCGTCCTGTGTCTTCTTGTCACGCTGGGGCTCTATTTTGCCAATAAACGGCTTTATCGCCGCTTCCATAAACTGCCCCTGATGCCGCTGGTTTTCACCCCGATCCTGCTGGTGATGATGCTGGTATTCGGCCATATCTCTTATCAAAGCTATATGGGGGAGGCCCACTGGCTGCTATGGCTGCTGGGCCCGGCGACTATCGCTTTCGCCGTGCCGGTGTATGACAATCTGGCGATTATTAAACGCCACTGGATGTCGCTGACGGCCGGAGTGACGACCGCGTCGGTTGTTGCGGTGACCAGTTCGGTGTGGCTGGCGCGGCTGTTTACCTTGCCCGATGAGATCCAGCGTAGCCTGGCGGTACGTTCGGTGACCACGCCCTTTGCCCTGGCGGCAGCTAAACCGCTGGGCGGTCAGCCTGATTTAGTCGCCCTGTTTGTCGTGGTCACCGGGGTATTCGGCATGGCGGTGGGTGATGTGCTGTTTCTGCGTCTTTCTATTCGCGAAGGGATGGCTAAAGGAGCGGGTTTCGGCGCGGCATCCCACGGCGCCGGTACCGCGCGATCTTATGAACTGGGGCCGCAGGAGGGCGTCGTCGCCAGCCTGGTGATGATGCTTTCCGGCGTTGTGATGGTATTGGCCGCGCCGCTGGTGCGCTGGGCAATGTTCTGACTATTATTTTCTGTGGTTTATCCTCTGCAAGGAAATAAACCACATAAAAAATATATATCATCAATATTTATTTCAGTTGTCATTTCATATTTGATATACCTCAACCAATATAATCAGCACTTGAATCGTTGAAAACATGAAGTCATGTAAAAGTAGATGAAGTTTATCCACCGATGTTAATCTCACTTATTTTACGTTTAAGTGTAACTACATGTTTCAAAATTGCTTCATTTTAACTTGATTCACAAATATAAATCACCATATATATTTGCAAGATGAATGAGTGGTTTTTGCAATCTGTTGTTTTTATTTGTTTATTTTTAAATCATGTCTTTATCTTATAGGTTAATCTCATTTATGATTTTAGGATTATTCTTCATTAGTTATTGAGGGTAATCTTGTTTTTGGATATCTTATTGAGGTGAGCTTTTATTATTGAATGGATTCATGTGGAGCTTGAGCTTTTGCTTCAATATTTAAAATAATATTGTAAGCAGGCAGTTTATTTCCCTAAGCGCTGATATAACTTATAGATTGAGTTGATGCCTGTTTCCCTTCTCTAATAGAGTGCCATAAACAATTGATGGACTGATTGTTAATCTTAATAAACAGGAGAATACCAATGAAAATGAATGCAATAACTCTGGCTAAAATAATCGCCTTCTCGGCGGGCTGCTCACTGGTGACAATGGCGCAGGCGGATAACACCATTACTTTTACCGGCACGGTCTCTGATACTACCTGTACAGCTACTATCGATAACGGCGTCTCATCTATTGAGATGGGGACCTCCTCCGTCGCGGATCTGAAGGCGAATACCTATGGCGCGGCTAAGAGTTTTTCTTTCACCCTGACCGGTTGCCCGAAAGTGGCTGATGGCGGTAACGCTAAGGCCAGAGTCACCTTTGGCGGTGAAGCCGATGAAACTAACAGCGATTACTTTAAGAACCAGGCTTCCGCATCGCCTGCGACGGGCGTTGCCGTGGCTATTTTTGATAACCAGGGTGCGCTGCTTAAAAATAATACTGAAGGCGCCGATGTGGATATTTCCTCCGGCGCTGCGACCATTCCTTTCACCGTAAAAATGGCGAAAGCAGGCAGTGCTGAACCGACTAAAGGCGCCGTTCAGACAACGGTAACCTACAACGTTACGTACTATTAATTCAGACGCTAATAAATACCAAGGGAAAGGGTAACTCTTTCCCTTACTGGACTCCATTATGAACAGATTATTCTACTTTATTTGTTTTTATTTGTGTGCGTCTGCGGCGCAGGCAAGCGTAGTCGTGGGCGGCACGCGGGTGATATTCGATGGCACACAAAAGTCGACGACGGTATCTGTTCAAAATAAGGATAATGTGACCAATATCGTTCAGTCCTGGATCTCCGTTGTCGATGCGGCCTCGCCAGCGAAAGATACATTCATCACAACGCCTCCGCTATTTCGCCTGAAGTCCGGAGAGCAAGGATTTGTACGCATTCTACGTTCGGGTAAACCTTTAGCGGAGGATCGGGAATCCATGTTCTGGTTGAATATTAAAGGGATTCCCGCCATGGAGAACGCGCCGGACAAAAATATGGTTCAGTTTGCGATTAATTCCAGGATAAAGCTTATTTTTCGACCCGCCGCATTGAAAAGCGCCATACCAGAAAATTTTGCCGAAAAGCTGCAGTGGTCTGCTGAAGGGCGAGATATAAAAGTGAAAAATATTTCTCCTCTATATATGAATTTCTCTGAAGTTTTGGTTAACGGCAAAGCAGTACCTGAAGCGTGGTTTGTTGCCCCCTTTTCAACAATAAAAATACCGGTAGCAAATGCCTCTTCTGCGGGCAAAAAGAAAATCACATGGAGCGTGATCAATGATTATGGAATGCCTGGACCGAAATATACCGCCATCATTCAATAACGTTGGAAAGCGTTATACCTTTTTATTGACCAGCGGCTATGCCGCCCTCATTTTCAGCTTTGCCACAATACCTCTCCCGGCGATGGCAGGTGAGTACTTCAATCCCCACCTGCTGGAGGTAAACGAAACCGGTACCTCCGCCGTTGACTTAACCTATATTTCTGAAGAGACGATTCCGCCAGGTGACTACAACCTGGATGTCTATATTAACCATACGTTTGTGGCTTCTGAGTCCGTCATTTTTACGCGACAGGATCAAAATAACGCCGCTTCATCCCGGCCATGTCTTTCCGTCGCGCGCCTGAAAGAGTGGTCGATTAAAACCGAAGATTATCCTGAGCTTACCGTGGCGGGTTCGGAGTGCGCAAAACTGTCTGCGATCCCCGGATGGGAGACGGCGGTACAGCTCTCGCAACAGCGAATCGACTTTACCTTACCCCAGGTGGCTTTAGAGCACCGTCCGCGGGGGTATGTCCCGGAAAGCCGATGGCAGCAGGGCATTACCGCCGGGCTATTGAATTACAACATTTCCGGGCAAAAAACCGATCCGCGAGATGGAGGCGTTTCCACTTCCAGCCAGTTTGTCAGCCTGCAGCCGGGGTTGAACGTTGGGCCGTGGCGTTTACGTAATTACAGCACCCTCAATCATAATGACGATGGCAGTCAGTGGGACTCCGTCTATAGCTATATTTCACGCGATATCCACGCCCTGAAAGGTCAGCTGATAGTGGGGCAAACCTATACTTCTTCGGCGGTGTTTGACAGCATCAGCTTCACCGGCCTGCAGCTGAACTCTGATAAAGAGATGCTCCCGGACAGCCTGAACGGCTTCGCACCGGTCATAAAAGGCATCGCGCGCTCGACCGCAGACGTGACGGTTTATCAAAACGGATACAGCATTTATAAAACAACGGTCTCTCCCGGCGCCTTTGAGATAAACGATCTTTATCCCACGGGAAGCGCGGGCGATCTCTACGTGACGGTGAAAGAATCAGACGGTAGTGAGCAGAGCTTTGTGGTGCCGTTTGCTTCACTGGCAATATTACAACGTGAAGGGCAGGTTGATTACGCTTTCAGCGGCGGCAAGACGCGCTCGGGAAGCGCGGGCGGAAAGGAGTATCAGTTTCTACAATCCAACATTGCCTGGGGAGCGTTGAGCAACGTCACGCTGTACGGCGGCTTTCAGCAATTAGAGGATAAATACAGTAATCTCCTGCTGGGGGCCGGGTTTAATTTGGGTTCAGTCGGGGCGCTCTCTTTTGATGCTTCTCAGTCCTGGGCTGACATAAAAGAAAATTCCTCATCGGATAACGCCTCATCCAGCGAAGGGCAGTCATACCGCGTGCGCTTTAGTAAAGATTTTCCACAGACGGGGACAAACTTTTCCGTTGCCGGGTACCGTTACTCAACGCATGGCTATTATTCTCTGCAGAACTTTATCGATCGGGCGGACTCTCATCGCGCCTGCTGTTCGTCATCCGGTCGGACTAAAGACCGCTTTGACGCTTCAGCGTCGCAGATTTTCTCCGGATTCGGTTCACTCTCCCTTTCGCTGGTCAGTGAGTCTTACTGGGATAACTCGCGGATGGAGTCGCTGGGCGTGAGTTATAGCAATACGTTTGGCCGGATGTCCTACTTCATTAACTACGCCTATAACCGCAATGTGCAGAGCAGCGGCCAGAATGAAAATAGCTCGCCTTCCAGCGACAGCATTATTTCGCTAACCGTGAGTATTCCTTTCGGCGCCGATATATCAGCCAGCTACAACATGAACAGCAGCCGGGTGGGAGACACCACTCACAGTCTTGGTTTAAATGGCTCCGCTTTCGCCGATCGTTCTCTGAACTGGAACGTGCAGGAGGGATATAACGCCAGCGATAAAAGCACCTCAGGGAACATCAACCTCAACTACCAGGGCTCAAAAGGTGAAGTCACCGCCGGATACGGTTATGACAGCAACAGCGCCCACTATAATTATTCGCTACGCGGTGGGATGCTCGCCCATTCCGGCGGGATAACGCTGTCACGCTATCTGGGCGAGAGCGTTGCGCTGATTGAAGCGCCTGGCGTCAGGGATATCGCGGTACGCGGGCAGACTAACGTCATGACCGATTCTGCCGGGTATGCTGTAGTGCCTTTCGTTCGCCCTTATCATGAAAACAATCTCTCCCTTGATGAACAGCAGGTCTCGGGAGCGGAAATAGATAATATCGTCAGAACGGTGGTCCCGACGCGCAATGCGATCGTAAAAGTTAAATATGATACCTGGATTGGCTATAAGGCCATGATGACCTTGCAATTTCATCATAAAGATGTGCCGTTTGGCGCGGTGATTACGCTAGAGGATGAAAGTCAGGAGTATAAACAAAAACGCAGCGCTATTGTTGGCGATTCCGGGCAGGCCTATTTGACCGGGCTGCCAGAAAAAGGCCGTTTATATGTGAAGTGGGGCGATAGCCAAAATACCCAGTGCTCTGTTAACTACGATTTATCCGCCAATAAATCGGTTGATGATATCGTTTTTTATGCAGCGGATTGCCGATGATGGAACTTAATATATTCGGATTAGGCCAAAAAATCAGGATGACCGGGATGAGCATCAATAATATCAGGCGATTAGCAAAATATGCAGGATGGTTGAGCCTCACCAGCACCTTTATTTTATTGTACAGTATGATGCCGGCCCGGGCCTACGAAGCGAATAGTACCGTCAATTTAAATATTACCGGTAATATTGAAGAGCCCGTCTGCGAGGTGTCGGTTAAGCCTTCCAGTGCAATCGATCTGGGAACCGTCTCTTACCAACGTCTGACCGGGAAGCCGGGCTCGAGCAGCGATAGCACTGCGCTTTCCCTTGTGTTTGATAACTGTTCAACTGGCACTTCTTCCGTAACGATTACTTTCAGCGGTTTATCTTTTGATAATACTTTTAAATCGATTTATGTGAATGAAATTATCTACGGTGCCAAAGAGGTTGGGCTACAGCTTTTGAGCGCCCAGGATCAGCAATCGTTGGGGCCGAACGATCGGTACACCTATGTATTCAACGATAGTGCTGATGGGAATGTTTTTAATATGCTCGCCAGAATGTATACACCTACTGGAAGGGTGGCAGCCGGTAAAGTCGCCTTTACCGTCACCTTTAACGTGTCATATAAGTGATTCACAGCGACAGGGATAGATATGAAAAAATATATTTTATTATTGCTGGCCTGTCTCGCTCCGATCTATAGCTGGGCGTGTGAGACAGGAACGAATTATGGCGATGTTTCAATGGCTAATTTGCCCGCGAAAATATTGATTAATGCCGGCAGTTATTCGACCGGGACCGTACTTTATGATTCCGGGAAGCTCACGCATCCTACAACTTATTTTATCAACTGTCAGGGATCAATATATTCAAATTTAGCATGGAGTTCGGGTAATGCCGGCTCGTTGATTGGCGATAATATATATACAACCTCTGTACCGGGTATCGGTATCAGAGTTAAGGTCTGGCTGAATATTACCGGCGAATATAATGGTGATAACAACGATTTTACTCCGGATTATAACGAGCATCATATCGGTGATGCGGATTTTTATCTTGGAAAGCCAACCGGGCTTTTAGATTTTTGGGCAGGCACATATTATGCGCCAACATATCAGGTGCAGCTCGTGGCAACTGGCGGAGCCATTGCCAGCAACAGCACGCTGACGCTGGGGGAGCCGATATCCACTGTGTCGGTTAGAGACGATCACGGAACGATGGTCATTTCCCAACTGCACGTCACCGGAAGCACCAAAATCCAGCTGACGCCGATGGGCTGCAACGTGAGTTCGACCACGCTGAATTTCCCTATGGGCTCCGTGAAAACGAGTGAGTTTACTCTCTCCAGCAAAGTCGGTTCCGCCCAGCAGGCGCTCACGCTGACCTGTGAGCCAGGGACTAACGTGATGATGCGAGTCAATGCGACTGAAGCTGAAGGCGATAACCCGGAGCGTAGCGTGATGGCGCTAACGGCAGGGGAGAACGTCGCGACTGGCGTAGGCGTACAGCTAAATATCAACGGCGCGCCGCTCTCCTTGAATACTAACTACTCCGTTTTTAAATCAAACAGAACAACGATAACTAACAGCGGGGCGGAAGCCAGCTATTCAATATTTACTACTCCCGATAGCCCCGGCGGGGCATCCGGGTCGGACACGCTCAATTTCTCAACTAACTATTACAAAACCGGGGCTGAAGTGACGCCTGGAACGGCCAACGCCAGCGGAACGATAACATTTATCTATAACTAGAATCACACGTACCCCAGCCGCCAGGCCGGGGTAGGGATAATCATTAATGCGCCTGACCTTTCTCAATACCGATCCCGGTCTGAGAACGAATAAACTGGGCGCGGAACAGTTCACGCTCGCGCGCGCCTTCCGCGGAGCTATCGGTAGCCGAGAAGAACCAGATACCGATAAAGGCCACGGCGATAGAGAACAGCGCCGGATATTCATACGGGAATATCGCCTTTTCGTGACCGAGGATCTGCACCCAGATAGTCGGGCCGAGGATCATCAAAATCACCGCGGTCAGCAGACCCAGCCAGCCGCCAATCATCGCCCCGCGCGTGGTCAGCTTCGACCAGTACATCGACAACAGGATAATCGGGAAGTTACAGCTGGCGGCGATGGAGAACGCCAGGCCGACCATAAAGGCGATGTTCTGATTCTCGAACAGGATACCCAGCAGAATCGCCACCACGCCGAGGATCAGTACGGTAATTTTCGACACCTTGAGTTCCTGACGCTCGGTCGCGCCTTTGCGGAAAACGTTAGCGTACAGGTCGTGAGACACCGCCGATGCGCCCGCCAGCGTCAGGCCAGCAACCACCGCCAGAATCGTGGCGAAGGCGACCGCTGAGATAAAGCCAAGGAACAGGTTGCCGCCGACCGCATCCGCCAGATGCACTGCCGCCATATTGTTGCCGCCGATAAGCTGCCCGGCCGCGTCTTTGAACGCCGGATTCGCCCCCACCAGCATGATGGCGCCGAAGCCGATGATAAAGGTCAGAATATAGAAGTAACCCATAAAGCCGGTGGCATAGAACACGCTCTTACGCGCTTCTTTGGCATCGCTCACGGTGAAGAAACGCATCAGAATATGCGGCAGACCCGCGGTGCCGAACATCAGCCCGAGGCCGAGCGAGAGCGCCGATATCGGATCTTTTACCAGTCCGCCGGGGCTCATAATCGCCGAGCCTTTCGGGTGCACCGCCATTGCTTCGGTGAACAGATTATTGAAGCTGAAGCCGACGTGCTTCATCACCATAAAGGCCATAAAGCTGGCGCCGAACAGCAGCAGGACCGCTTTAATAATCTGCACCCAGGTGGTGGCGAGCATGCCGCCAAACAGGACGTAGAGCACCATCAGCACGCCGACAAGCACTACCGCGACGTGGTAGTTGAGGCCGAACAGCAGTTGAATCAGCTTACCCGCGCCGACCATCTGGGCGATGAGGTAGAGCGCCACTACCACCAGCGAACCGCAGGCGGAAAGGGTGCGAATCGGCCCCTGTTTGAGACGATAAGAGGCCACGTCGGCAAACGTGTAGCGGCCGAGGTTACGCAGGCGTTCGGCGATCAGGAACAGAATAATCGGCCAGCCGACGAGGAAACCGAGCGAGTAGATCAGCCCGTCGTAGCCGGAGGTGTAAACCAGTGCGGAAATACCGAGAAACGAGGCCGCCGACATAAAGTCGCCGGCAATCGCCAGACCGTTCTGGAAACCGGTAATGTTGCCGCCAGCGGTGTAGTAGTCGCTGCGTGACCGTACGCGTTTTGACGCCCAGTAAGTGATATACAGCGTCAGGGCGACAAAAATCAGGAACATGATGATCGCCTGCCAGTTGGTGGGCTGGCGCTGTACCGCGCCGGTGAGGGCATCTGCGGCATTGACGGTCAAAGGGAGCGTGGCGGCGAGCGCCGTCAGGACTTTCTTCATGATGCTTTAACCTCGCTGAGAATGCTTTTTGTCAGCCGATCAAATTCACCATTTGCCCGCCAGACGTATATTCCGGTTAATACGAAAGAGATAACGATCACGCCGATACCAATCGGAATACCCCGGGTGACGCTGGTTCCCGCATGCAGCGGCGTGCCCAGCCAGCCGGGGGCAAAGGCGATAAGCAGAATAAAGCCCACATAAATCACTAGCATAATCAGTGACAGGATGGCGGCAAACCTTTGCCGGGCTGCAACAAGCTCCTTAAAATGCGCACTATTTTCTATCCGCTGACAAATCTGATCGTTCATCATAGCGTCTCCAGAGGTTCCCTTTTGTCATCCACGCGCCGGTCGTCGGCAACACTTATCCCCCCGGCAGTTAACTGTCGGGAGTCAGCCTGTTTACCGCTTTCCTGCTACCTGAAATCCTTGGGGAGTGGGTATTTATATCCTCTCCCCTGGTGGGGAGAGGGTGTAGGGGATCGGTTAGTTTATGATGGCATAGCGATGGCCTGCTTCTCTTCGAGCAGTTTTTCCACCACGCCAGGATCGGCAAGCGTTGAGGTATCGCCGAGATTACTGGTATCGCCCGCGGCAATTTTGCGCAGTATACGGCGCATGATTTTGCCCGAACGGGTTTTCGGTAACGAATCGGTCCAGTGCAGCACGTCCGGCGTCGCCAGCGGGCCAATCTCCTTACGGACCCAGTTGCGCACCTCGGCGTAGAGCTCCGGCGTCGGTTCTTCGCCATGGTTGAGAGTGACGTAAGCGTAAATGGCCTGGCCTTTGATGTTATGCGGAATGCCGACCACCGCCGCTTCGGCGATTTTCGGATGCGACACCAGCGCCGATTCAATTTCGGCGGTACCCAGACGGTGGCCGGAAACGTTCAGCACGTCATCGACGCGACCGGTGATCCAGTAGTAGCCATCTTCGTCACGGCGCGCGCCGTCGCCGCTGAAGTACATATTTTTAAAGGTCGAAAAGTAGGTCTGTTCGAAGCGTTCGTGGTCGCCAAACAGCGTACGCGCCTGGCCCGGCCAGGAGTCGGCGATCGCCAGGTTACCTTCGGTGGCGCCTTCCAGCGGCGTGCCTTCGTTATCCACCAGCACCGGCTGAACGCCGAAGAAGGGACGCGTCGCGGAACCGGCCTTCAGCTCAATGGCGCCGGGCAGCGGGGTGATCATAAAGCCGCCGGTTTCGGTTTGCCACCAGGTGTCCATCACCGGGCACTTCTCGTTGCCGATCTTCTTCCAGTACCACTCCCAGGCTTCCGGGTTAATTGGTTCGCCGACGGAGCCGAGAATGCGCAGGGAAGAGCGGTCGGTGCCTTCAATAGCCTTATCGCCTTCCGCCATCAGCGCGCGGATCGCCGTGGGGGCGGTATAAAGAATGTTGACCTGATGCTTGTCGACCACCTGGCACATGCGCGCCGGGGTTGGCCAGTTCGGTACGCCCTCGAACATCAGCGTCGTCGCGCCGCAGGCCAGCGGACCGTACAGGAGGTAGCTGTGGCCGGTGACCCAGCCGACGTCGGCGGTGCACCAGTAGATGTCGCCCGGATGGTAGTCAAAAACGTATTTAAACGTTGAGGCCGCATAGACCAGGTAACCGCCGGTAGTATGCAGTACGCCCTTTGGCTTACCGGTCGAGCCGGAGGTATAAAGGATAAATAGCGGATCTTCAGCGTTCATCTCTTCAGGCTGGTGTTCCGCGCTGGCTTTCTCAATCAGATCGCTCCACCACAGGTCGCGGCCTTCCTGCCAGTCGATTTTTCCGCCGGTACGTTTAAACACCACCACGTTTTTGATGCTCTTCACGTGCGGGTTTTTCAGCGCGTCGTCGACGTTCTTCTTCAGCGGGATCGCGCGACCGGCGCGCAGGCCTTCATCAGAGGTGATCACCAGGCGGGAGTTGGAATCGATGATACGTCCGGCGACCGCTTCCGGTGAGAAGCCGCCGAAAATCACCGAATGGATAGCGCCGATGCGGGCGCAGGCCAGCATGGCCACCGCGGCTTCCGGCACCATCGGCATATAGATAGCCACGACATCGCCCTTTTTAATGCCGAGGTCGAGCAGGACGTTGGCAAAGCGGCAGACATCGCGGTGGAGTTCGCGATAAGTGATATTTTTGCTCTGGCTGGCGTCGTCGCCTTCCCAGATGATGGCCGTCTGGTCGCCTTGCTCTGCCAGATGGCGATCGAGACAGTTAGCGGCCAGGTTAAGGGTGCCGTCTTCGTACCATTTGATGGAGATATTACCCGGCGCGAACGAGGTGTTTTTCACGCGCGTGTAGGGCTTGATCCAGTCGAGAATTTTGCCCTGCTCGCCCCAGAAGGCATCAGGGTCAGTGACGGACTGCTGATACTGCGCCTCGTACTGTTCCGGGTTAATCAGGCAGCGTTCCGCAATATTAGCGGGAATAGAGTGTTTATGTATCTGGCTCATGGCTTTTTTTCTCCTGTAGGTTGTTAAATATATGTCAAATAAACGTTAATAGTAGGGGCTTTGGCGGCTTTGTTTGCTATTTGGGGGACAGATCACGCATTGATTGAACTGAATGAAAATCAATCAAATGAAACTTTGAGGTGAAATAATTTCTGAAATGGATTTATAGAAAATGAATTTATTAAATATTTTTTATAACAAATACTTATGCAAGATAAGTTGGGGATATTAGCGAGTTTATGCATAAAACCAGAGTAAACCGCTGTTCTTAAAGACTTGCGCAGCATGCCGTGCAAATGATACTGATATTGCGCGTTAAATAACCCCATAAAGCAACGCAACACAATTCATACCCCTTTCAGTGGGTGCCATTACCTCCTGGAATGGCGCCTTTCATCGAGGAAGTCTGTAGTGAAGAAAAAAACAAAAGTCAGCCTGGCCTGGCAAATTTTGCTGGCCCTGGTGCTGGGCATACTTCTGGGCAGTTACCTGCATTACCACGCCGAAAGCCGTGACTGGTTAATCTCGAACCTGCTGACCCCGGCGGGCGATATCTTTATCCATCTGATTAAAATGATCGTCGTACCGATCGTCATCTCGACCCTGGTGGTCGGCATTGCCGGCGTAGGCGATGCGAAGCAGCTGGGCCGTATCGGCGCGAAAACCATTATCTATTTTGAAGTGATCACCACGGTGGCCATCGTGCTGGGGATTACCCTGGCTAACGTCTTTCAGCCAGGAAGTGGCATTGATATGTCGCAGCTGGCGGCGGTGGATATTTCGAAATATCAAAACACCACGGCAGAAGTACAGAGCCACGCGCATGGCCTGATGGGCACCATCCTCTCGCTGGTACCGACTAATATCGTGGCTTCGATGGCGAAGGGCGACATGCTGCCGATCATCTTCTTCTCGGTGCTATTTGGTCTCGGTCTTTCCTCGCTGCCCGCTACCCATCGTGAACCGCTGGTCACGGTGTTCCGCTCTATCTCTGAAACCATGTTTAAAGTGACGCACATGGTGATGCGCTACGCGCCGGTGGGCGTGTTCGCGCTGATCTCGGTGACCGTGGCGACCTTCGGCTTCGCTTCACTGTGGCCGCTGGCGAAGCTGGTGATTCTGGTGTATTTCGCCATTCTGTTCTTCGCGCTGGTGGTGCTTGGCATCGTGGCGCGGGTATGCGGACTGAGCATCTGGACCCTGATCCGCATTCTGAAGGATGAGCTGATTCTGGCCTACTCTACCGCCAGCTCCGAGAGCGTGCTGCCGCGTATTATTGAGAAGATGGAAGCCTACGGCGCGCCAGCGTCGATCACCAGCTTCGTGGTGCCGACCGGCTACTCCTTTAACCTCGATGGCTCGACGCTGTATCAGAGTATTGCGGCTATCTTCATCGCCCAGCTGTACGGTATTGATCTGTCCATCTGGCAGGAAATTACCCTCGTGCTGACGCTGATGGTGACGTCGAAAGGGATTGCCGGCGTACCGGGCGTCTCCTTCGTGGTGCTGCTGGCGACGCTGGGCAGCGTGGGCATTCCGCTGGAAGGTCTGGCGTTTATCGCCGGCGTTGACCGTATCCTCGATATGGCGCGTACCGCGCTGAACGTGGTGGGCAACGCGCTGGCGGTGCTGGTTATCGCCAAGTGGGAACACAAATTTGACCGCAAAAAAGCGCTGGCGTATGAACGTGAAGTGCTGGGCAAATTTGATAAAACGGCGCAATAAAACAGAAAGCCCGGTGACATCGCACCGGGCCTGAGAGAAAAGCGTCGCGTTTCTGTCGGGTAGCGGCTAACGCCTGACCCGGCCGAAACACTCCAGCCAGATCGGCTGGTGAACATCTCCAACAAGCCCGGCGTATGGGCTGCGCCGGGCTTTTTCTTATCTTTTACTTATCCTGTCGAACTCTTCACAGCCGGTATCAAACCCCTCCTGACAGCTGACGTTGAGCCAGTGCAGCGCTTTCTGCCGGTTCGGTTCGATAAAGCCTTTTTCCCCTTGCAGGAAAAGCATCCCGGCCCAGTATTCGGCGTAGCCGGTACGGGAGAGGGCAGAGCTCTCTTTAAAGTACTGCGTCGCTTTCACATCATCTTCCGGAAGATGAACCCCGCTGGCGTAAATCAGCCCCAGCAGCATCTGAGCGTCAACGGCTGAATCGCTTTCCGGATCCTGCGCGGCGTGCTGTAACAGAGTGATGGCGTGGGGGTAGTTCGGCGTACCGGCCTGCTGGTTCACCAGCACCCGGGCGAGAACAATTTCCCCCGCCTTGCTGCCTGTTTGTACGGACTTTTCCGCCAGTACTTTAGCCTGGTGGTAGTCCGCCTGCTGGGGATTGCGGATTTTGAGCTGGGCCAGCAGCGCCAGCGCGTCGCCATCGCCGTTGTCTGCGGCTTTCTGCGCCCAGTATTCGGCCTGGGGAAAATCGCCGAAGCTGACGTAAGTATCCGCCAGGTAATATTGTGCACGTGGATCGCCGGCTTCGGCCTGCTGTCTATACTGGCTACCTGGTTCCATGGCGCCTGAGGTGAAGCTTGCTATCACCAGCAGTAAATAGAGGTATTTCATTTTTTATTATCGGTAGAGGACATAACGAGCAGTATAAAGGCAGGGGAAGAAGAAGAAAACGCCGGGAACTCGTGGGGGATACTCATGGTTTATCCGAATAATCGTGCCGTCTGTTTCCCCGGGGGCGGCGCTGACGCGCCTTGCCCGGGCTACAGATTCACAGTCGTCTGCGGTCCGCTAGCCCGGATAAGGTGTTAGCCGCCATCCGGGGGGATTGATTCACAGCCTTCTGCGGTCCGTTAGCCCGGCCAGGTGCGAAGCACCGCCTCCGGGGAGGCGGTCCGATTAACCCAGCGCGCTTTCGCGCAGGCGGGCTTTCAGCTTGTTGTACTCATCAATGACGTACTGCTCAGCGGCACGCTGGTCGGCAATCGGCTCAACGTTGACGGCGCAGTACTTGTACTCCGGCGTTTTGGTTATCGGGCTCAGGTTCTCGGAAACCAGCTCGTTACAGGCGCCAATCCACCACTGGTAGGTCATATAGACCGCCCCTTTATTCGGACGATCGCTGACCTGCGCGCGGGTGATAATACGGCCCTTACGCGAGTTCACCCACACCAGCGCCTCATCCTCAATGCCCAAACGTTCGGCATCGGCGGTGTTGATTTGCGCATAGCCAGGTTCATCCGCCAGCGCGGCCAGCGCCGCACAGTTACCGGTCATCGAACGGCACGAGTAGTGGCCGACTTCGCGCACCGTCGACAGCACCATCGGGTACTCTTCGGTGAGTTTGTCAATCGGCGCGACCCAGTCGCAGGTGAAGAACTGCGCCAGACCGTTCGGGGTATCGAACTTCTCTTTAAACAAATAAGAGGTCCCCTGATCGGCGTCGGACTCATCGCGGCACGGCCACATGACGTAGCCTAGCTCGCCCATTTTCTCGTAGGTGGCGCCGTAGAAATCCGGACACAGATGCCGCAACTCGTCCCAGATCTCCTGGGTGTTGTTGTAGTGCATCTTGTAGCCCATCCGGGTAGCGATTTCGCTGATAATCTGCCAGTCGGTTTTCAGGTCCCACTTCGGCTCTACCGCTTTAAAGAAGCGCTGGAAGCCGCGGTCCGCTGCGGTATAGACGCCTTCGTGCTCGCCCCACGAGGTGGACGGCAGGATAACGTCGGCCGCTGAGGCGGTTTTGGTCATGAAAATATCCTGGACGATAACCAGTTCCAGATCGTCGAATGCCTTACGCACTGCGGACAGCTCGGCGTCGGTCTGGAGCGGATCTTCTCCCATAATATACGCCGCCCGCACTTCGCCATGCGCCGCGCGGTGCGGCAGCTCGCTGATGCGGTAGCCGGTGTGCGCCGGCAGGCTATCGACGCCCCAGGCTTTGGCGAACTTCTCGCGGTTCTCCGGGAACTTAACGTATTGATAGCCCGGATAGGTATCCGGCAGCGCGCCCATGTCGCAGGCGCCCTGAACGTTGTTCTGGCCGCGCACCGGGTTGACGCCGACGCTCGGCTTGCCGAGGTTGCCGGTGAGGATCGCCAGGCTGGTCAGCGAACGTACGGTTTCCACGCCCTGGTAGAACTGGGTCACGCCCATGCCCCACAGGATCGCGGCGGATTTCGCGCTGGCATACATACGGGCGCAGGCGCGGATCTCCTGGGCGCTCACGCCGGTGATCTCTTCCACCGACTCTGGCGTGTAGCCTTCGACGATTTTGCGATACTCTTCGAAGCCCTCAGAACGGCTGGCGACGAAGGATTTATCGTAGAGGTCTTCTTCGATAATCACGTGCCCGATAGCGTTGAGCAGCGCGATATTCGAGCCGTTCTTCAGCGCAATGTGCATATCGGCAATGCGCGCGGTTTCAATTTTACGCGGATCGCAGACGATGATTTTTGCCCCGTTGCGTTTGGCGTTAATCACGTGATTCGCCACAATAGGGTGTGAATCTGCCGGGTTATACCCGAAGATAAACACGAGATCGGTATTGTCGATCTCGGTGATGGCATTACTCATAGCGCCGTTACCGACCGATTGGTGCAGACCTGCAACCGATGGGCCGTGTCAGACGCGAGCGCAGCAGTCGACGTTATTGGTACCAATAACGGCGCGCGCGAATTTTTGCATCACATAGTTGGTTTCGTTACCCGTTCCGCGGGACGAGCCGGTAGTCTGAATCGCGTCCGGGCCATATTTCTCTTTAATAGCGCTGAGGCGAGTGGCGACGTAATCGAGCGCCTCATCCCAGGAGACGGATTCCAGCTTGCCGCCGCGCTGGCGACGGATCATAGGGGTTTTCAGGCGCGGGGTAAGGATCTGGGTATCGTTAATGAAGTCCCAGCCATAATAGCCTTTCAGACACAGGGTTCCCTGGTTGGTTTTCCCCTGTGCCGCTTCCGCCCGAACGATTTTGCCGTTATCGACCACCAGGTTGATTTTGCAACCTGATGCGCAATACGGACAAACCGTGACGACTTTTTTCATCGGTCTTGCTCCAGTTAATCAATTGGCGCATACGCGCTATCGCGCCGTCACTATGCATCTTCTATGCCATGTTTTCATTGTGGGTATCGCCTGATGATACGTTGTTTTTTTGGGCGAAATGCTGACGAAAAACAGGCTATCGTCAGTTTTGACGTGTCGACGCGGGAGCAGGTGACGCGCTCGGACAGGCGATGATGGATAGCCCGGGAGGGGCGCAGCTCCGCTTCCGGGGAGGATAGCGGGCAGGCTTGAAAGCGGTGCTGCGCTTATTGGGCTAGGTCAAATAACGGCTTCTCGCCAGCGCCGCCGCGCCCCGGGCGCCGTTAAACGCCGAGGAGGAAGCGGCGATAAAGCGTACGGCCTGAAACGGTAGCGGACGGCGAACGTAGGTTTTAACCCTGGTGATTAGGGCGTCGCGCGGGAAAGCGGGCATATCCATTACGCCGCCGCCGAGGATCACCGCGTCGGGGTCGAACAGGTTAATACTGGTGGCGATGGCGCGGGCGGCATGATTCAGCAACTGCTGCACAAACGGCTCCTGTGCGGCATGAACGAACAGCTCGCCCAGTTCGTACGCGCGTGGCTGCTGTTCATACCAGCGCTTTAGCGCAATGCCGGAGCAGACGGTTTCCAGACAGGCGGGGTTGCCGCAGGCGCAGGTGAGGGCGTCATCGCCCTGGGGGATATGCCCCAGCTCGCCCGCCACGCCGTGGGCGCCGGTCCACGGCCCGCCGTTTAGCCAGACCGCGAAGCCCATACCGGTGCCAAGATAGGCCGCCAGCACCTCCTGCTCCTGCAGGCCGTTCTGCTGCACATCAAAAGAGAGCTGCAGATTCACATCGCGGGAAAACTCCACCGGGCAGCCCAGCGCCGCTTCCAGCCGGTCCGCCAGGTTATACAGATCGTCAGCGGCCAGAGGCAGGTTGGGGGTGGAGATAATCGTCCGCTTGTCTTTTGCCACCAGCGCCGGAAACCCCATCACCAGCCCGCAGCAGCGGGCATCATGTTGGTTTAGCTGCTGCTGTAGCAGGTTTTTAATGCCGTTAACCAGGCCGTCGGCGTTAATCACCTCCACGGTACGCAGCTTTTCGCAGTGCAGCGCTTCGCCCTGCGCCGTTTGCAGGCAAAAACGGATATGAGTCGCTCCCATATCCACGCCTGCGACAACGTTACGCTGTTTTTGCATGAGGCTGTACCTCGTTTTTTGCCGCCAGAATTTGCTCGACCATGATCTGCCACGCCTCTTCAATCTTCTCGGCGTGATTAAAGAGGCCCGAAGTGCCGACGATAAAGACGTCCGCGCCCGCCGCCATCAGTTTTTCATAGGTGGCTTTATTGCAGGAGCCATCGATTTCGATCTCGTAGTTCAGCCCTTCGCGCTCGCGCCAGGCTTTAAGTTCAGCGATTTTCTCCAGCATCTCCGGGATAAACGGCTGTCCGGCAAAGCCCGGGTCGACGGTCATTACCG
The DNA here is from genome assembly GCF_016516145.1 of Klebsiella sp. S69. Classification (NCBI taxonomy): domain Bacteria; kingdom Pseudomonadati; phylum Pseudomonadota; class Gammaproteobacteria; order Enterobacterales; family Enterobacteriaceae; genus Klebsiella; species Klebsiella sp. S69. The sequence goes on from NZ_JACVUU010000002.1 coordinate 105,575, forward strand.
TGATTTTGTCGGCTTTATGAATGTAGTACTTCATGGTCTCAACCGGGGTTTCCGGGTTAAGGATCAGCCCGACTTTCATGCCGTGGCGTCGAATTTCTTCGATCAGGCGGAAGGCCTGGCCGTTGATGGTTTCCGGATGCAGGGTGATAAAATCCGCCCCCGCCTGCGCCAGCTGGCTAATGTAATCCTGCGGGCGGGTGACCATCAGATGGCAATCCAGCGGTTTGCTGGCCAGCTTTTTGACCTGGCCGACGAAAAACGGCGACAGGGTCAGGTTCGGCACAAAATGACCGTCCATGATATCGATGTGAAAATAGTCTGCATGCTGGTCGATAAACTCGATCTGTTCTTTAAATTTCAGCAGATCCATACACATTAAAGAGGGAGCAATTTTCATGATAAATTCCTTACTTACTGATAAGACGGTCGAGGGCGACAGCCGCGATGATTAATCCGCCCATTACCACCAGCTGGTAGTAGGTTTGTACTTGCAGAATGTTCAGTCCGTTATTGATAGTGCCGATAATCAGGCCGCCGATGACCACCGAGAAGATGCGTCCTTTGCCGCCGAAGAAGCTGGTACCGCCGATGATGGCGCTGGCGATGGCGTAGGTTTCAAAGCCCATACCGGCCAGCGGCTCTGCTGCGCCGAGACGCGCGGTGGAGACCACGCCCGCCAGTCCGGCGCAAATACCGGAAATGATGAACACCAGCAGCATGTGAAACTTGACGTCGATACCGGAGTAGAAAGCGGAGTTTTTGTTGCCGCCCAGCGCGTAGATATTGCGGCCGACGCGCATACGGGTGGTCAGGAACCATAGGATCAGCGCCACAATCAGCGAGAAGATCACCGGCACCGGGATGCCCAGAGGCGTGGCGGCAAAGAAGTTAACGAAATCAAATGAAAAGCCGTACACCGAGTTGGCATCAGAGATAACCAGCGTGATACCGCGGAAGATGGCGTTGGTGCCGAGGGTAATAATGAACGGATGCAGCCCGGTCCAGTTGACCAGACAGCCGTTGATAGCGCCCAGCGCGCCGCCGACCAGCACCCCGCCAATCAGCGCCGCAAGGAACGGGTCAACGCCCGCCAGCATCAGCTTGGCGGTGACCATCCCGGAGAGCGCGAGGATCGCCCCAACCGACAGGTCGATCCCGGCGACGAGGATCGCGAAGAACTCGCCCATGCCGATCAGCACGGTGACCGAACTCTGGACAAAGATCTGCGTAATGTTGTTGGTCGTCAGGAAGTACTCCGACGACAGGGTGCCGAAGATGGCGACGATGATAGCGAGGATAAAAAAGGTGCCGTATTTATCCCAGAACAGCGCGAAGTTAAACGGTTTTTTCTCGTCCATATCGCCTTTTACTCTTGTGGTAGTGCCCATGCCATAATCTCCTCTTCGCTCATATCGTCGCGATTGGTCAGGATTTGCGTCAGTCGCCCTTCGCAGAACACGGCAATGCGGTCGCAGACGGCGATAATTTCAGGTAGTTCGGATGACACCATCAGGATGACTTTTCCGTCATCGGCCAGCTGGCGCATCACTTTATAAATTTCGGCTTTTGCGCCCACGTCGATACCGCGCGTCGGCTCGTCAAAAATGATCACTTCGGGGCTGCAGCACAGCCATTTCGATATCAGCACCTTCTGCTGGTTACCGCCGGATAGCTCGGTAATGTTCTGATCGACCGAATGGCACTTCAGCGCCAGCAGCTTGCGCTGCTCTTCCGCCGTTTTGCGTTCGTCGCCTTCGCGGAACAGCCCCATGGCCCCTTTGTAGCCGCCGCGCTTCAGGCTCTGGCTGACTGCCATATTCTGAGCGATAGAAAAATTGGGGAAAAAGCCGTTTTCCCGGCGGCTTTCGGTGATGTAGCCCATGCCTTTCTTTAAGGCGTCCAGCGGCGAGCGGGGGGAGATCGCTTTGCCGTTGAGGTAAATTTCACCGCTGCTACGCTTATCAACCCCAAACAGGCAGTCCATCAGCTCGGTGCGCCCGGAACCGACCAGTCCGGCAAAACCGAGAATTTCGCCTCGATTCACGCTAAACGAGATATCGCGTACCTTTTTCTTGTCATGGCTGGTGACGTTTTTCACTTCAAACACCGTCTCACGGGCGATATTGCCGGTGCTCTCTTTCATGGCGTTGAAGCGGTTTTGCAGTTCGCGGCCGACCATCAGACGAACGATGTCATCGTTATTCACTTCGCTGACCATCCCGCTGCAGACGCTGCTGCCGTCTTTCATGACCGTGTAGCGGTCGCAGATGCGGCGTATTTCCGCCAGCTTGTGCGAGATATAGACAATGGCGGTGCCCTCTTTCCGCAGCTGATTCATGATCAGAAACAGATAGTCCACCTCTTTATTGGTCAGCGAGGAGGTCGGTTCATCCATGATCAGGACTTTGGCATCAAGCATCAGCGTCTTGGCGATTTCCAGCATCTGCTTGTGGCTGATGGAGAGGTTTGCCACCTTTTCGTCTAAGTCGATCTTTAGCCCGACGCGCAGCAGCATCATCGCCGCCCGCACGCGCATTTCTTTCCAGTCGATCACGTTGACGCCGCAGACTTTTTTCGTCAGATGGCGGCCAATATATAAATTCTCCAGCACCGTTAATTCATCAATGACGCTGAGCTCCTGATAAATAATTCCAATGCCGAGCTGGGCCGCTAATTTATGATCAAGCTTGTCGTAGTTAACGTTATTAATCGTAATGGTGCCTTTGGTCGGTTCATGTATTCCCGACAGAACTTTCATCAGCGTTGATTTACCGGCACCATTTTCCCCTAATAACGCATGTATTTCATGGGGGTAAATAGTTAAATCAACCGATTTTAATGCGTGAACCGGGCCAAAGGATTTGCCGATCCCCGCCATTGAAATATATGGCGTGAGCATAGATTTTCCTTATATTTTCACCCTCTCCGTGGGGGAGAGGGTCGGGGTGAGGGCAACCGTCAGTACAAGGTCAGTCTTATTTCGTCACCAGAATGGAGTCCACCAGCTTAAACTGCGGGGCTTTATCCAGAGGGATGACTTTGCCGCTCTTCTCAGCATCGACCATCAGCTTAAGACCCGTAGCGCCAATATCCGCCGGGTTCTGGGCGACTGTGGCGGTCATCTGTCCGGCTTCGACCATTTTGCGCGCTTCAGGAATGCCGTCGGTACCGACCACCAGTACCTTACCGGTTTTGCCGGCATTCGCGACGGCCTGGGCGACGCCCATTGCCATGGTGTCGTTGGCGCAGTAGATCGCTTTAACGTTCGGGTTACGCTGCAGCACGTTGGTGGCGACGTCCAGCGCCTTGATGCGGTCCCAGTCGGCAGGCTGACTGGCAACCAGCTTGATTTGACTCGCTTTTTTGAAAGCTTCGGTGGCGCCATTGCGGCGGGCCTCACCGGACGCGTTACCGGCTTTGCCTTCGATAATAGCGACTTCGCCGCCTTCAGCACCCAGTTTGTCGATGATAAACTCTGCGCCTTTCGCCCCGACCGCCACGTTATCGGTGGTGACAAAACCTTCTACGTTGCCGCCGGCTTTCTTCAGGTTATCCATATCGATTTTTTCATCGAGGTTGACCAGATAGATGCCCTTTTTCCAGGCTTTAGCCACCGGCATCACCAGGTTTACCGATGAGAGGGGCGCAAAGGCGATACCTTTGTAGTTTTTATTGCTCAGGTCTTCAAACAGCTGCAGCTGCGACTGAAAATCCCCTTCAGAAGGTGAGGCAAAAATATCGACGCTCACGCCCAGGGTTTTGGCTTCGTCTTCAATACCCTTTTTCATATCCACCCAGAATGGATTGGATAAGGTTTTTAAGACCACGGCATAATCGGCGGCGGCAAAGGCGCTGGTGGATAACATTACGCCCATAGCCGCGCCGCTGAAAAGTTTCAGATATTTATTCATATCAATACTCTCGGTGTAAGATACAATTTTATTGATCCCACTGATGTGGGATCGGCTTTTTATTTACTTCAGCGCGCCTGGAGAAAAGAAATTAACAATTGCGCCGGTTTTTTGCATGTTTAAATTCGCTTGTTCAATATTAAGCTGGGCAACGGAAACAAAGAATGCATCTAATAATGTCAGTTGTAATATACGCGCTGAGGCGTTTCGGCCTAATAAAGGCGTCTCTGGTGCTGGCGAACAAATAATAAAATCAGCTAATTTGGCAATCGGCGAATGATAGCTGTGGGTGATGCAAATAATTTTTGCCCCGTTCTTTTTAGCCAGCTCCACCGCGGATTTAATATCGCTGGTGCGCCCGGAGTGTGAAACCACCAGCACCACATCGCCTTCTTTCAGCAACGAGGCGGACATCATCATGATATGCGCGTCCGGGTAGGCCTGGCAGCGCACGCCGATACGTAAAAATTTATGCTGCACGTCGGCGCAGATGGCGTTGGAGCCGCCCGCGCCGTAAAGATCGCGCTGGTTAGCCTGAGCGAAAAAGCGCGCCGCGCGGTGAATCTCGTCGACGTTAACGATCGACTGGCCTTCCATAATGGTGCGCAGAGTGATGTTAAACACCTTGTTCACCACATCCTGCGGCGCTTCATCAAAGGAGAGCTCGGTCGGTAGCACCTGCTCAGATTGCGAAAAGTAGGCCTCCAGCGCGCTGCGCAGGTTACGAAAACCGCTAAACCCGAGCAGCTTAGAAACCTTAACGATCATGGCTTCTGATACCGACAGCGCTTCCGCGACGTCTTTAATGGCCGGCGCATCGCTGAGATTGCCGGGGGTAAGCAACCATTCGACGATACGGCTCTCGTTTTCGGTCATGCCTTCCTGCTTCATGCGAAGCCAGGGGGCAAGGCCGATACCGTTAGGGAGCGAACTGGATTCTGACTGACTCATCGCTTTCTCTTTGTCCATAAAATGAAGACGACACTATATCACCACAGGCAAAACAAAAAAGATACCGCCAACTTCACAAAATTTATTTTTTTATAAAGTTATGTTTATTGTGAAGTTTTGCTAAAATTCATTTTTACTTTTACATGCAATAAATTCATTATAAATCATACTATTGTGTGATTTGTATGGTTCTTTTTCTGAAAAGTGCATATGGCGTTAAATAACGTTTTCGACTTGATTTGTAAAATATCAGCGTGTAGAAAGGAGCCGGATGATGCTATTTTCAGCGTTTCCAGGGGCATTTTTAGGCGTTTAAATCACAACGCCAACCATCCTTGTAAAGTTAACAACAGGCGAGGCTAAGTATGAAAAGGATTGCATTTGGCTGCGATCATGTCGGTTTTATCCTGAAAGACGATATCGTTGCGCATCTGCGCCAGCGCGGGATTGACGTCGTGGATAAAGGCGCATGGTCTACGGAACGTACCGATTATCCGCGCTATGCCAGCGCCGTCGCTGAGTCCGTTGCCGCTGGTGAGGTCGACGGCGGGATCCTGATCTGCGGCACCGGCGTCGGCATCTCTATCGCTGCCAATAAGCATCCCGGTATTCGGGCGGTGGTGTGCAGCGAGCCCTACTCGGCGCAGCTTTCACGGCAGCATAATGACACCAATATTCTGGCCTTTGGCGCGCGGGTGATCGGCCTTGAACTGGCAAAAATGATCGTCGATGCCTGGCTGGATGCCGAATTCGAGGGGGGGCGCCACCAGGGGCGGGTAGACGCGATCGGCGCGATTGAGCAGCAGCGGATTTGAGATTCCTCCGCTACTCGCCGCGGTAGCGCTTGATTAACGTAAAGCCAGCCCACCGATGAGACTGGCTTTATGAAACGTTATACTACCGCTTTGCTTTTTTGCACCCTATCCCTCGCCGGCCAGCTGGCGCACGCCGATGTGATCGACGACGCTATCGGCAATATTCAGCAGGCTATTAACGATGCTTACCACCCGGGCGATAGCCGTTCCGACGACGATGACTATGATGATGGGCGCTATCAGGGCAGCCGTCAGCAAAGCGCCGATCGCCAGCGGCAGTATGAAGACAGACGACGACAGCTTGAAGATCGCCGCCGCCAGCTTGACGAGCGTCAGCGCCAGCTGGACAGCGATCGGCGACAGTTAGAAAACGACTGGCGTCGTCTGGATGATGATTACTGATGCCGGGCGATCCGCGGCGGGAGCCAGGGAATCAGCAGCCCCATAACGATGCCGGACGGCAGCGCCGAGATAAGCAACAGCGGGATTAAATAGAAAAACATCGGAATAAAGGCGCCGATGATGCCGCAGCAAATGGCCGTTATCAGAGGCCCGGCAATCCCGCCTGCCAGCATCCGATAGTACCAGGCGCAATCAGCGTGGCCCGTCAGGATAGCCATGAAAATGCCGGTTAACAATGCGGGTAAAAAGCCAATACCCCAGGTGAGGGATAATACTTCCGGAAGATGATTGAGGAGCTCATCAACTGAGATGACCCTGGGTAAAAAGAGAATGAGCGGTAGCGGTATTAACGGCCCAAGGGCCACGAACCAGCCTGCATGATGAATCATTCGTCCTGTCACGATCGTTTCCTTCCCTGTTTTTTTGTCCGTCGGGAAAGGTATTTCACTACTGTGAAGCGAGGATGAAGTCAGGGTAAAACGGTGATAGAAAATTAGCTCAGTTCGGGCAGGGCGGGGACCAGCTCTTTCAGCAGGGCGACAAGTTCGGGGTCCATATAGCGGTAGTCGTCGGGGATATCCAGCACGTAAAGCGGTTTATTTTCGACCAGGCGACGATATTCAGCGACCAGTCGATTTTTATGTTTCTGCTCCATCACGCAGATAATATCTGCCCAGTTAATCAGTTCAGGAGTAAGGGGTTTTCTGGCGTTCCGGCTCGTGCCCGCAGAGCGCACGTTCATGCCAGGATAACGGCGGAACACCTGTTCCGCCGTCGGGCTTCGCCATTGATTGCGGCTACAAACAAACAGCACGTTGATCAATTCGATAACAGCTCTTCCATTCCCTGATGCGCCAGCTGGCGACGAGTTTTACGGGGATATTCCATTCCCAGCTGCGCGGCGCGTAGCAATTTTTCTGAACGCAAATAGAGATGCTTCCAGTTTTTCTCGCGACGAAAACGTAAGAGGGCGGTGTGAACATCGCGAGACTTATTGCGCTGCTTTTGCGCCATGCGCCAGTCCCGGCTACGGGTTGTTTCCATGGTCTTTTCTCTCTCAGATTAATCGGGTTCAGCAGCCGCGATAATACGGAGAGGAAAGCGCCGCTATGTTAACGCTGCCAGGGGCTCTTTATCCAGCGTTTTCACGCGTGTTGAATACCGGGGCAGGGGCTGCTGGTGTGCGGTCGTCGGAGGAGCCGGGCCGTCTGGATAAGGGTTACCGATGTGCCGCGATCCGCGGCGGAAGCCTGGGAATCATCGGCCCGAGCCCCGCAAACCAGCCGATATGATGCAGGAACTTATTCATTTGGCGTTTTTCTCTGCTCCCTGCCCGGCAGATAGGCTATCAGCCATCCCATAATCAGTCCGGAGAACAGGCCAGAACCTGCGATTACCCGGAACCCATGACCACGCAGAATAAAGGTCGTCAGATCGGTATCGGAGAAAAGCAGCACGCCGGTTAGCGGTATTGCCGCGCATATGGCCAGGCCAATGGTCGCGCTGGCGAGGATACGCCGGTAATGAATCGCATGAATGCCCGTGGGCAAAAAAGCGACGGCGATCCCGGTCAGTAGCGCCGGGATGGCGCCAGCAGCCCAGGGGACGATGAGAAAATACGGCAGTTCAGAAAAGACAAATTCAAAGAAACTACCCACCGAACGGCGCGACTGTATGACGATGGCGACGATGGCCCACAGCAGGCCAATATAGGGGCCAATGAATGCATACCAGCAGGCATGGCGAAGCGTGCGTCGTGTTGTGGTCATGTGAATCCCTTCAGATGGTTAAGTTCGCAGGGAAGATAGTGAGGTTAAGTGAAGGGACGATGAAGTTTGGTTAAGGCAGCATAATCTCCATGCCGTCAAATCCCGCTTCAAACCCTGCCGGCAGAGAGTGCTCCATCATCCACGCGTCGAAGCGGTGGCTAATATGAGTGAGGATCACTCGCGGGCAGCCGATGACCTGGTTAATGGCCCGCACGGTGTTCAGGTCGCAGTGGTTGCGCGGCGGCTGCGGGCGCGGCTCGTGGCTACAGTCGATGATGATAAGCTGCGGCTGATTATTCAGCAGGAACTTCAGCGTTTTTTCCGGCAGCGCGGCGGTATCGGAGAGCCAGGCGACCCGGCTATGGGCCGACTCCAGCAGATAGCCAAACGTGAGCCTTGAGTGATTCAACGGCAGCGGCGTGACGCGCAATCCCTGAAGTTCAAACCGCACAAATGGTTCGACGGTGTGGCTGAAATCCAGCAGGCCCGGATGCTTAAACAGGTCATCGCAGCCCTGATCATCCGGGGGGCCGTATACCGCAATGGATTCGCCCACGCCCCAGCGCAAGGGGAACAGCCCCTGTACGTGATCCATATGATAATGGGTGAGCAGAAACTGCTGAAAGCTGCCGGCGGGCCACTGCGTCATCAGATCCGGCAGCCCGGCATCGAGCAGCGTCACCGCGCTATTGAATTTAACTATCGCGCTACAGGGGCGACGACGATGCGCTTCGTCGGAGCGGGCGCGGCGACAGGCGGGGCAATCGCAGCCAAAAACCGGCACCAGCTGCGCGCCGCCGGTGCCGGTTAAGCGGATACTCAGGCTCATGCTTTCTCCTCGCGCGTCAGGCTGGCTGCCGTTCGCGTCGGTTGCCGTGAATGCGAATCAGCGAAACCAGAGCGTCCACCGACTGGCTAAGGCGACCATCGTTATTTAGCGTCAGACACGCGCTCGGCGTATAGCGCGCCGCGCGCGCCATGCGCTGGGCGATTTCTGTTTCGTTCTCCCGCCCGCGCCGCGCCAGGCGTTGTCTGAGCACCTCCGGTGAAACCTGCAAACAGATAGGCAGGAGGGCGTCAGCATAGCGCGCCTGCGCTTGCGCAAGGTGCGCGCGTGAACCGTTAGCGACCACGTCGAACCCGGCGTGCAGCCACAGGTCAATCTCGATGCCAATACCGTAGTAATGGTGGTTTGCATGCCAGCTGAGGGCAAACAGATGCTGCTCGGCGCGGGTAAAAAACTCTCGCTCGCTGAGGGCGATATGGTTTTCACCGCCCGCATTGGGCGAACGAGTAATGTAGCGGTGCGCTACCAGCAGCTGCGGATGCTCACGCTGGCGCAGCGCTGCCAGCAGGCTGTCTTTACCGGAGCCGGAGGCACCGACCAGCCAAATCAGTTTTCCTGCCATCAGAAGACCCTCTTACCTTGCCGCCAGACGTGATCGATATGGATATGCTCGCCGTGACGGCGCGCCAGCACCAGGTCCGCCCGCTTACCTTCGGCAATCGCCCCGCGGTCGTGCAGCCCCAGCGCCTGCGCCGGGTTTTGACTTACCAGACGAATAGCCTGCGCGAGGGTAAAAGCGTTGCCCTCGTCGTCAGCGATGCGGAAAGCGGCATCCAGCAGGCTGGCGGGATAATAGTCGGAGGAGAGAATATCCAGCAGTCCGCTGGCCGCCAGATGATGGGCGGCGACGTTCCCGGAGTGCGAGCCGCCGCGCACGATATTCGGTGCGCCCATCAGGACGCTCATCCCATGCTGGCGCGAGGCCTGCGCTGCGGCGATAGTGGTGGGAAATTCGGCGATAACGCTGCCAAGCTGGCGTGACTCGAGCACATGTTCGCAGGTGGCGTCATCGTGGCTGGCCAGCGCGATATTCCGCTCGCGGCAGATCGCGGCGATGCGCTGCCGGTTGGGCTGTGACCAGGCAGCCGCCAGCGCCATCTGCTCCTCTTCGAAGGCGTCCATCTGTTCGTTGGTCAGATGGTATTTGCCCTGGTAGTAGTCGCGGTATTTGCTGCGGTCGGCGTACTGGCGCTGGCCAGGGGAGTGATCCATCAGGGAGACCATGCTCACCGGTTCGCGGCCAACCAGCTTCTCGAACAGCGGCAGAGTGGTGTGATGCGGCAGTTCGCAGCGCAGATGCAGCCGGTGTTCGGCGCGGTTGAGGCCTCGCTTTTGCGTCTCCTCCACGGCGTTGATCATCTTTTCCAGGTTCTCCAGACGATCGCCGCCGTCGCGGACATCGCCAATAGCCACGGCATCCAGCACGGTGGTGATGCCGCTGGCGACCATCAGCGCGTCGTGGCTGCTCATCGCCGAGTGGGCGGGCCAGTCCACCTTCGGTCGCGGGGTGAAAAACTTGTCCAGGTTGTCGGTATGGAGCTCGATAAGTCCCGGCAGCAGCCAGCCGCCGTCGCCGTCAATGGCCTCCGCCAGCCGGCTCTGGCTTTCGGCAAAGGCTGAAATTCTGCCGTCCCGCACCTTCAGCGAACCGTTAACCACCTCGTCTTCGAGGACCAGCTTTACGTTGTTGATAATCATGCTGAAATCCCCATGGGGTGCAGGCGGTCGGCGACCTGTTTACGCGTGGCCTCGTCGTGGAAAATGCCGACGATCGACGCGCCGCGGGCTTTGGCTTCCTGGATCAGTTCCACCACGGCGGCGCGGTTTTTGTTGTCCAGCGAGGCGGTGGGTTCGTCGAGAAGCAAGATCGGGTAGTCCACCGCGAAGCCGCGGGCGATATTGACCCGCTGCTGTTCGCCGCCGGAAAAGGTCGAGGGGGCGAGGTGCCACAGACGTTCGGGCACGTTCAGGCGCGTCAGCAGGCGGGCGGCTTTACCGGCGCTCTCTTCGCGCGGGATGCCCAGCTCGAGCAGCGGCTGCATGACGACGTCGAGGGCGGAGATGCGCGGGATCACTCGCAGAAACTGGCTAACCCAGCCGATGGTGGTTTTACGCACTTCCAGGACTTGGCGCGGCGTGGCAGTGACCAGATCCACCCATTCATCGCCGTGGCGGATATAGATGTGGCCGCTATCGGGGAGATAGTTGGCGTACAGCGAACGCAGCAGGGTCGATTTTCCGCTGCCGGAGTGGCCGTGCAGCACCACGCATTCGCCGACGTTTACGCTCAGCGAGGCGTCGGCGAGTACCGGCAGACGCACGCCGTTCTGCTGGTGCAGAACAAAGGTTTTATGGATGTTTTCCACGCGAATGGCGTTCATTTTTAGCCTCATCGTGCCTGAATTTCCCCGGATCGCGGCGTGAACGCCTTATCCGGGCTACCTGATGCATTAATTCACGAAGCGCGACCGGGGATCGCCGGAGACGGCGCGTTGCGCCTGTCCGTGCTACTGGCTCGCAGACGGTCCGTCACCCGTAGCACGGTCAGCGCAGCGCCGCCGGGAGTGGACATACGCTCAGTTCTGCAATACCGACGACACCAGCAGCTGGGTGTAAGGATGATGGGGATCATCGAGCACCCGGTCGGTTAAGCCGCTTTCCACCACCTGCCCCTGTTTCATCACCAGCAGACGGTTAGCCAGCAGGCGGGCAACGCCGAGATCGTGGGTCACAATGACTACCGCCAGATTGAGCTCCACGACCAGGCCGCGCAGCAGATCGAGCAGGCGCGCCTGCACCGACACGTCCAGCCCGCCGGTAGGTTCATCCATAAACACTAGCTTCGGCTGCGTCACCAGATTGCGGGCGATTTGCAGACGCTGCTGCATGCCGCCGGAAAAGGTGGTGGGCAGGTCGTCAATGCGCGAAGGCGGGATCTCCACCTCCTGTAACCACTGCCCGGCGGTGGTGCGAATGTGGCCGTAGTGACGGGCGCCGATCGCCATCAGGCGCTCGCCGATATTGCCGCCGGCCGACACCTGGCGACGCAGCCCGTCCATCGGATGCTGATGCACCACGCCCCACTCGGTGCGCAGCAGGCGGCGGCGATCCGCTTCGCTCATCGCGTACAGAGAACGATTCTGGTACCGCACTTCACCCTGCTGCGGCCTCAGGCGGGCGGAAATCGCCTGTAGAAGGGTGGTTTTACCGGAGCCGGACTCGCCAACGATACCCAGCACTTCTCCCGGCCACAGCTCGAACGATACGTCGCTGAAGCCTTTACCCGGCGCATAGAGGTGGGTCAGGTTATTCACCGCCAGTAACGGATAGCTCATTTTTTCTGCTCCTCGCACTGTTGGCGGCAATAGTCGGTATCGGAGCAGACAAACATTCGCTTGCCGCTGTCGTCGAGCACCACTTCATCAAGATAGCTGTGGCGTGAGCCGCAGATAGCACAGGGTTCATCCCACTCCTGAACGGTAAACGGATGATCGTCGAAATCGAGGCTCTCCACCGGGGTATAAGGCGGCACCGCATAGATGCGTTTTTCGCGCCCGGCGCCGAACAGCTGTAGCGCAGGCATCATATGCATCTTCGGATTATCAAATTTCGGAATCGGCGATGGGTCCATGACGTAGCGGCCGTTGACCTTCACCGGGTAGGCGTAGGTGGTGGCGATATGGCCGAAGCGGGCGATATCTTCGTACAGCTTCACCTGCATTACGCCGTACTCCTCCAGCGCATGCATGGTGCGGGTTTCGGTTTCGCGCGGCTCGATAAAGCGCAGCGGTTCCGGGATCGGCACCTGGAAGATGAGAATCTGATCTTCGGTTAGCGGCGTTTCCGGGATCCGGTGGCGGGTCTGGATCAGCGTGGCGTCCTCGGTACGTTCGGTGGTTGCGACGCCGGTTACGCGTTTGAAAAACTGACGAATCGATACCGCGTTGGTGGTGTCGTCGGCGCCCTGATCGATCACCTTCAGCACATCATTTTCGCCGATAATGCTGGCAGTAAGCTGAATACCGCCGGTTCCCCAGCCGTAGGGCATCGGCATCTCGCGACCGCCGAAGGGTACCTGGTAGCCGGGGATGGCTACCGCTTTCAGGATGGCGCGGCGGATCATGCGTTTGGTTTGCTCGTCGAGGTAGGCAAAGTTGTAGCCGGTCAGTGCGTTAGCCACGTTGATTCTCCCGTTGCAGGCGTTTAAGTAGCGCCAGTTCGGCCTGGAAATCGACATAGTGGGGAAGTTTTAAGTGCGAAACGAAACCGGCCGCCTCGACGTTATCGGCATGAGCCAGCACAAACTCTTCGTCCTGGGCCGGACCCGCCGCCTCTTCGCCGTACTCCGGCGCCTGGAGCGCGCGGTCAACCAGCGCCATCGCCATCGCTTTGCGCTCGCTCATGCCAAACGTCAGGCCGTAGCCGCGGGTGAAGTGCGGCGGTTCATCCTGAGGGTCGACAAAGCCGTTGACCATTTCGCATTCGGTCATCAACAGTTCGCCAATAGTGACGGTGAAGCCCAGCTCTTCCGGGACGATCTCCACCGCGACGTAGCCGCTGCGAATTTCCCCGGCAAACGGATGGTTGCGTCCGTAGCCGCGCTGGGTGGAGTAGGCCAGCGCCAGCAGGTAACCCTCGTCGCCGCGCACCAGCTGCTGCAGGCGCGACGAGCGCGAACAGGGATAAACCGGCGGATGGCGGGTGATGTCGTCGGGCTGCGCGTCAGTATCCTGCTCCGCCTTCGCCAGTCCCTGCTGGACGAGCAGATTAAAAACGTGCGGCGTGGCTTCCTGCGGCGCGCTATCGGTCGCCAGCGGCGGCGTTTCGCCGTTGGCCAGTAGGGTAAAATCGAGCAGACGGTGGGTGTAATCGTAGGTCGGGCCGAGCATCTGGCCGCCGGGGATATCTTTATAGACCGCCGAGATCCGGCGCTCAAGGCGCATAGCGGCGGTGTCGACAGGCTCGCTGACCGCCAGTCTTTGCAGCGTGGTGCGGTAAGCGCGCAGCAGAAAAATCGCTTCGACGCTATCGCCGCTGGCCTGCTTCAGCGCCAGCGCCGCCAGCTCCCGGTCGGCGATACCACCTTCGGTCATCACCCGATCCACCGCCAGATTGAGCTGTTGGCTAATCTGGTCAACGCTGATTTCAGGAAGCCGTCCATCGCCTCGGCGTTGCTGTTCCTGTAGGGCGTGAGCGGCGACGATCGCCTTCTCGCCGCCTTTGACGGCTACGTACATTAGCAGACCTCGACGTGAGTGGTGCGCGGAATCGCCAGCAGGCGTTCGCCGCAGGTGAGAATCAGATCGATACCCAGCGGGAACGGATGCGGGCGCTCGGTTAACTCTGCAATAATGCATTCCGGCAGCTGCGGGGCGATCATCCGCTCCTCGGCGATCCCGGCGCCGGTCAGGCGCAGCATCCGGCCGCCGCTGAGGCTGGCGAGCTGAACAATCAGCGTAACGCCGGTCTCCGGGGCGACGACGGTACCGGCGGAGAGCACGTTGAGCTGTTCGGCGCTGATGCTGTCACTGGCGACGGCGAAGGTTGCCTGCTGCGGCTGCTCAACCAGCGGCGCGCCGGTATGAAAGCGTAAATTCTGGCCGACCAGATCGTTATGCAGCGTCGGAGCGAGCCAGACCGGCGTCTCGTGATCCACCAGCGTCAGCAGCAGGCTGGTGGTGGCGACGTTCAGCGGCTGCCAGCCGTGCTGAAGCTGCTGCAGGGAGACAATCACGCCCGGCTCGCTCATCGCTTTCAGCAGGCGGCGGAAACTGTGCTGGGCATCCTGCACAGCCAGGGTAAAAGCGGGTTGTAAGGTCATGCGTTATCTCCGCGAACCAGAGTAAAGAAGTCGACCCGGCTGGCGTTGACTTCGGCGCGTCGGGCTTCAATGCGCGCGCTACGTTGTTCTTCCAGCGGGGTTATCAGGGTTTCCATCAGGGTGTGAAAATGGTGTGGCGACTGCATCAGGGCATCGATGGCCGCGCAACGTTCAGCGTGCGGACGATCGCGGCCTAAAATCCAGCTATAGCCGAGCGTGCCGTCGGCCAGGCGGATAGCGGCGCGGGTTAAGGTGGCGTCTCCGGCGAAAAATCGATCGCCGATGCCGCCCATGCGCGCCTGCAGCTGGACCAGCCCGGTTTCCGGGGCGCGAATCAGTTCATACTGCGGCGCGAGCTGCAGCGTTTGCATCCGCGCCGCCAGTTCTTGTGGGTCACTGTGGGCCAGCACGGACATCCAGCGCTGGCGGGTAGCGGTATCAAAGTGCATTCAGTGCTCCATGGTGAATTCAATCATGTCGGCGCGGGTCAGGCTGACGGAGTACTCCGTCGCGCTCTGCTCGCCCTGGCGATGATTCAGGGTGCGCACGCACAGCAGCGGCGCCATATTGGGAATGCCGAGAATGCGGCTCTCTTTGGCCTGCGCGCGGCGGGCGCTGATTTTGGTGCGTACGCGGGTCAGTTCGATATCAAGACGATTGCGCAACAGATCATGGAGCGAGCCGTGGGTAAAGGTTTGCAGAACCGGCCATAGCTGCAGGTCGGCAAAGTAGTGGTCTATCAGACACAGGGCGACGCCGTTCACGCGGCGCAGGGTGCGCAGGTGAATGACGTTATCGCCTTCACTGATGGCAAACGCGTCGGCAACTTGGCTACTGGCCGGACGCAGCACCGACAGCAGCTTTTCGCTGGTCGGGTGGCTGCCCTGTTCGAGAAGATTCTGGCTAAAGCGCGCCTGGGCGCTGAGCGGGTAATCTATCGGGCGCATCAGTACCAGCACGCCGACGCCCTGACGGCGCTGGACCCAGCCGCGCTCGACAAGCTGATCGATGGCCCGGCGCAGGGTATGGCGGTTAACCTCAAAGCGGGACGCCAGCTGCTGCTCGGCGGGCAGATAGTCGCCGCAGCGGTAATGATGGCAAAGCTCTTGCTCCAGTTTGGCGGCAATTTCCTGATATCGCGTGGGGTAACTGGTCGGATGTCTGGATAAGTACATGGCAATCGAGCCTCACTAAGGACAAGAAGGAGTTTTCCTCTGAGCGTGAGCCAATCCTGACGGTTTTTTGTTACGTTTCGGTTAACTCCTGATGACCGGGGGATGAAGAGTTAACGCAGAAGGGATGACAGGTAAGCGGGGATGAACGCACAGATGCCCCCTCCTGAAGGGAAGAGGGGAAACCGGGGGCGGAGTCAGCTGTGCGTGGGGCTGCCGAGCGGCGCAGGGGTAACAAACTGCACCGCCGGATTCTCTTTCCCTTTCGGGGAGAGGGTGAGGGGAAAAGGTCAGCGTTAAGGTTCTTTCACCACGTTGACCATCCACGGGACGCCAAAGCGGTCGATCACTTTACCGAAGCCGTGCGCCCAGAATGTCTCCTGCCAGACCATCTCTATCTGCCCGCCATCGGCGAGGCCGTCAAACCAGCGTTTACCCTCGATAACATCTTGCGGATCAAGCACGATAGTAAACCCGGCGTAGCGCTCCATTTTTCTGGAGGGGCTGTCGCTGAGCATCAGGATGCTGTCGGCGATGCGCAGACTGGCGTGGGCGATGCCGTCGGCGGCCAGATGCTGGCCGGAGGGGCAGCCATCCTCGGCGTCATGAATATCCTGCGGCATTTCGCCCCAGGTAATTTTATGGAGCAGTTCAGCGCCCAGCGCCTGCTGGTAGAACGCGATGGCGGCCGCGCAGTTGCCGCTAAAAGCGATATAGGGACTCAGGGGCATAAGCATTACCTCAGGTAACGAATATTCCATTAAGCGTAGAAGGGGATTGCAAAATTAAGCCAGGCGGCAGCGAGGGAAGACGCAAGAAGAGGCGGAAGACGATCGGACAATTCGCATAACGGCACGGGAAAATATATTTCCCCCCGACGACAGGCGCCGGGGGAATAAAATCAGTTCTTTTTAACAAATTCGGATTTTAGCTTCATCGGGCCAAAACCATCAATTTTGCAGTCAATATTATGATCGCCTTCAACCAGGCGGATATTCTTCACTTTAGTACCGATTTTTAGCATTGAAGAACTGCCTTTAACCTTAAGATCTTTTACTACGGTGACGCTGTCGCCGTCGGTGAGTAAATTACCGTTGGCATCTTTGACCACCAGCGCGTCGTTATCATCCGCAGGCTCGGCATTGTTCCATTCATGGGCGCATTCCGGGCAGATAAACATGCCGCCATCTTCATAAGTGTATTCAGAATGGCATTTCGGGCAGTGTGGCAGTTGCATGACGTTCCTCGCGATTACTGGGTAAAACAGGACGTTGGTCCATTAAATGGCGGCTGATAGCCGAAAGTGTAAGTGATTATAGCGCAATCCCGCACTTTTGTCGGGCCTTTTTTATGAGCTACTGCAGGGAAGAAAATGAATATACCCCGTGAAGAACGACGGGGTTATTTCCATAAAAACCGCCAGATATTTCCGGAAATGTATCGCTAAGTTCCAATATTCATTGAACTTATTGGTTTTCGCCGACTCTGTTTAAGGGTAGGTAAATTTTTGTGAAGTTGATCCCAAATTTAAACGCTGTTAGGGTAAAAAGGCGAGAACGCAAATTCACTACACTTATTAGCGGCCCCGCATATTCATTATGGCCAGAGCAGGCGTCAACAGGTTCGGTTGTACGGACTGTCAGCAGACAGTGCAGGCAAACCTGCTACGCTTGAAATGTGGAGCACAGCAATTCGCCGCTCCCAACGCATGACGCGAATGACCTTGTCATTCGGCGGAGATTCGTGCGCTCAAGGCGAGAGCAAAAGAGGATAATTATGCTTAAAAGGAAAAAAGTAAAACCCATCACGCTTCGGGATGTGACCATCATTGATGATAGCAAACTGAAGAAAGCGATTACCGCAGCGTCGCTGGGTAACGCGATGGAGTGGTTCGATTTTGGGGTATATGGTTTTGTTGCGTATGCTCTTGGTAAGGTCTTTTTCCCCGATGCCAACCCCAGCGTGCAGATGATTGCCGCGCTCGGTACTTTCTCGGTTCCCTTCTTAATTCGTCCATTAGGCGGCCTGTTCTTCGGGATGCTGGGCGATAAATATGGTCGACAAAAAA
This sequence comes from Klebsiella sp. S69, assembly GCF_016516145.1. Classification (NCBI taxonomy): domain Bacteria; kingdom Pseudomonadati; phylum Pseudomonadota; class Gammaproteobacteria; order Enterobacterales; family Enterobacteriaceae; genus Klebsiella; species Klebsiella sp. S69. The sequence goes on from NZ_JACVUU010000002.1 coordinate 123,331, forward strand.
TTCTGGCGATAACCATCGTCATTATGTCGATAAGTACATTCTGTATCGGTCTTATTCCGTCGTATGCCACCATTGGTATCTGGGCGCCGATTCTGCTGCTGCTGTGTAAAATGGCGCAGGGATTCTCGGTGGGCGGAGAATATACCGGGGCATCGATCTTTGTGGCGGAATACTCGCCTGACCGTAAACGCGGCTTTATGGGCAGCTGGCTGGACTTCGGTTCGATAGCGGGCTTCGTGATGGGCGCGGGCGTGGTGGTACTCATTTCCAGCATGGTAGGCGAAGAGAACTTCCTCGACTGGGGCTGGCGTATTCCGTTCTTCCTCGCGCTGCCGTTAGGCATTATTGGTCTTTATCTGCGCCATGCGCTGGAAGAGACGCCGGCGTTCCAGCAGCACGTTGATAAAATGGAGCAGGGCGACCGCGAGGGCCTGCAGGACGGGCCGAAAGTCTCCTTTAAAGAGATTGCCACTAAACACTGGCGTAGCCTGCTGACCTGTATCGGTCTGGTGATTTCCACCAACGTGACCTACTACATGCTGCTGACCTACATGCCGAGCTACCTGTCGCATAACCTGCACTATTCAGAAGACCACGGGGTGCTGATCATCATCGCCATCATGGTCGGGATGCTGTTCGTTCAGCCGGTTATCGGTATGCTCAGCGACCGTTTTGGCCGTCGCCCGTTCATTCTGATTGGTAGCGTGGCGCTGTTCGCGCTGTCGATTCCGGCATTCATCATGATTAACAGTAACGTTCTCGGCCTGATTTTCGCCGGTCTGCTGGTGCTGGCGGTTGTGCTGAACTGCTTTATCGGAGTGATGGCTTCGTCGCTGCCGGCGATGTTCCCGACCCACATTCGTTTTAGCGCCCTGGCCAGCGCCTTCAACATCTCGGTGCTGATTGCCGGTCTGACGCCAACCCTGGCGGCGTGGCTGGTAGAAAGCACGCAGAACCTGATGATGCCGGCTTACTATCTGATGGTAATTGCAGTTATCGGTCTGATTACCGGCCTGTCGATGAAAGAGACCGCCAATCGTCCGCTGAAAGGGGCGACGCCAGCGGCTTCGGATATTCAGGAAGCGAAAGAAATTCTCGGCGAGCACTACGATAACATCGAGCATAAAATCGAAGATATCGATCAGGAGATCGCCGATCTGCAGGAAAAACGTTCTCGTCTGGTGCAGCAGCATCCGCGCATCAACGACTAAACCGTTTTGCTGTTAATCAATGCCGCCGTGGGCTTCCCCGGCGGCATTTTTTTATGCCCCGGCGGGCGCCAGATTATGGCGACGCTGCTGGCTCAGCCTGCGATACTGCTGCGGCGGCATGCCGACATATTTATTAAAAGTGCTGTAAAAGCGGCTGCTGGAGCCGAAACCGGCGGTCAGGGCGATATCGAGGATGGTCTTATCGGTGTCGCTGAGCAGCGCCCGAACGTGATTAATGCGCATCGCGGTAATGTACTGCTTCATGGTTTGCTGCATCACCCGCTGAAAAATCCCCATCGCGTAGTTGGCATTCAGCTTCACATGCTCGGCGACATCGTTGACGGTGAGCGCCCGATCGTAGTGGATGGCAATATATTCCAGCATCTGGCTGACGTAAAACTGGGCGTGGCGCGAAACGCTGTTCTTGTGCGTGCGTGAAGTCTTATTCACCAGAATCGGCTGCCAGCCGGAGAGGCTCAGGCGCTTGAGCATCAGAGCGATTTCATCGATCGCTAACTGGCGGATTTGCTCATTATCGCTGTTCAGCTCCTGCTGCCAGCGCTGGATTTCAAATACGCTGAGCTGCTGGGCAGCCAGCGATTTCACCACCATACCGTGGGTGACGTGGTTAATAAGCTCCCGATCCAGCGGCCAGGATAAAAACAGATGCATCGGCAGGTTGAAGATAGCCATCTGCCTGCAGGCCCCTGGTCGGGTAAGGCGATGGGGCGTACAGGCCCAGAACAGGGTGATATAGCCCTGCTCGATACGTACCGCTTCATCGTTGATCAGATACTCGACATCGCCGTCGAAGGGGACGTTCACCTCCACCTGACCGTGCCAGTGGCTGGCGGTCATGGCATAAGGAGTACGCAGCTCGATATCCATCCGCTGGTATTCAGAGTAGAGCGCCAGCGGGCTGCGGGGCAGTCGATCGTCGCTGCTGCTCATATACGCGTCGGCGGGATGCGCTGCGCGGGGTTTATCGATCATGATGTGGATTCCTGAATCATCATTCTTGCCGATTTTTGACGCCAGTCAGCGCTTATCTTAGTCGAATTAAAGGCCCGTTTTCTCTTCTTTTTCGCCCATTTATTCCCGAAAAATCAGTTTTCATGCTTGCCGGTAGCCGATCTGAGTTTTCGGGAATTCTCCGGCGGGAAGAGGGCAGCCCGCCGGTAGTCCGGCATGCCACTCTATTACCGTTCACTAACCCTACGGAGAGCACCCTATGTCTGCCCCCAAAATTACCTTTATCGGCGCCGGTTCGACGGTATTCGTCAAAAATATACTCGGCGATGTGTTTCAGCGCCCGGCGCTAAAGTCCGCGCATATCGCCCTGATGGATATCGATGCGACTCGCCTGGAGGAGTCGCATATTGTGGTGCGCAAACTGATGGATTCTCTGGGCGCGGAGGGGGAAATCAGCTGCCATCGCGACCAGAAAGCGGCGCTGCAGGACGCGGATTTTGTGGTGGTGGCCTTCCAGATTGGCGGCTATCAGCCCTGTACGGTCACCGATTTTGAAGTCTGTAAGCTGCATGGCGTGGAGCAAACTATTGCCGATACGCTTGGCCCGGGCGGAATTATGCGCGCGCTGCGCACCATTCCGCACCTGTGGCGCATCTGCGACGATATGACCGAAGTTTGCCCGAATGCCACTATGCTTAACTACGTCAATCCGATGGCGATGAATACCTGGGCGATGTACGCCCGCTATCCGCATATTAAGCAGGTCGGACTGTGTCATTCGGTGCAGGGGACGGCGGAGGAGCTGGCCCACGATCTGGATCTCGACCCGGCGGATTTACGCTACCGCTGCGCCGGTATCAATCATATGGCCTTTTACCTGTCGCTGGAGAAAAAGCTCAGCGACGGCAGCTATGTCAGTATTTACCCGGAGATGCTGCAGGCATTTGCCGAAGGACGCGCGCCGAAGCATCGCGAAGATTCGCGCTGCCAGAACATCGTCCGCTATGAGATGTTTAAAAAGCTGGGCTATTTTGTCACGGAGTCGTCCGAGCACTTCGCGGAATACACTCCCTGGTTTATCAAGCCGGGGCGTGAGGATCTGATTGCGCGCTATCAGGTGCCGCTGGATGAGTATCCGAAACGTTGCGTAGAGCAGGTGGCGAACTGGCACAAAGAGCTGGAGCGGTATAAAACCAGCGAGCGTATTGAGGTCAAACCCTCGCGCGAGTACGCCAGCACCATTATGAACGCCATCTGGACAGGCGAGCCGAGCGTGATCTACGGCAACGTGCGTAACGATAATCTTATCGATAACCTGCCGCAGGGCTGCTGCGTGGAGGTGGCCTGTCTGGTGGACGCTAACGGCATTCAACCGACCAAAGCGGGCAAGCTGCCTGCCCATCTGGCGGCAATGATGCAAACCAATATCAACGTTCAGACCCTGCTGACGGAGGCGATACTCACGGAAAATCGCGACTATATCTACTATGCGACGATGATGGACCCGCATACGGCGGCGGTGCTGGGCATTGAGGAGATCTATGCGCTGGTGGACGATCTGATCGACAGCCACGGCGACTGGCTGCCGGCGTGGGTGCATGGCTAATCAGGTATTGTGCCGGATGACGGCTAGCGCCTTATCCGCCTGGAGGTGGCTTTGCGTTTTTCTCCCGGCTCGCGCTGCGCTTAGCCGGGCTACGGGTTCACCACCGTCTTTCCCGATGGCGCTGTGTATGACCGGGCTACGGGTTTACCGCCATCTGCGTACACGTAGCCCGGACAAGGCGCGTCAAGCGCCGCCTCCGGGGAACAGCGCGCAATGTTGTTTCAGATTATCTTCCCGGTGGCGCTGCGCTGACCGGGCTACGGGTTCACCACCGTCTGAGGACAGGTAGCCCGGACAAGGCGCGCAATGCTGCTTCAGATTATCTTCCCTGTGGCGCTGCGCTTAACCGGACTACGGATTTACCACCGTCTGCGGATGGGGTTTAACCATGCGTCAGAAAGCGCGCCAGCCGCTGCTGCAGAATTTGATTTTCACGGCTCAGGCGCGCGTTCTCGTCAAGCAGCGTCAAGGCGACGGCGATCCCCGGCCAGTCCAGCTCCAGCTCTTTGCGTAAGCGTACTGCGCGGTGAACAATTGTCACCGCACTATCGTCAAACAGCCATTTTTCCCGCTGCGGCTGGCGCGGCTCGATCATGCCGAGGCCGACAATTTCGTTCAGCTCCTCCTCGGAAAGGCCGGTGTGGAGACAAAACTCGGTAATCGTAAACGTCACTGTTATCTTAGCCATCAGGCTTTCCCCCATGTCTTACGCGGCTCGAAGCTGGATTGCGCATCGGCCAGCTGCTGCCAGAGCTCGCGGCTCTTCTCATCCGGTTTTGGCGGCATAACGATTTTAATCACGGCGTACAGATCGCCAGTGGTGGTTTTGCTGGCCAGCCCTTTGCCCTTAACGCGCAGGCGCTGTCCGGCCTGGCTGCCCGGCGGGATGGTCAACAGAATGCTCTCTTTGAGCGTCGGGATAGTGACTTTGGTGCCTAATGCCGCTTCCCATGGCGCCAGCGGCAGGACAATTTCAAGGTTATGGCCGACGATATCAAACAGCGGATGCGGGGCGATATGTATCACCAGCCACAGGTCGCCGTTCGGGCCGCCATTCTCGCCGGGGGTACCCTGACCTTTCAGGCGGATGCGCTGGCCGTCGACGACGCCTGCGGGAATTTTTACGTTCAGGGTTTTCGGCGTTTCGCTTTCAACCATGCCAAAGACGTTATACACCGGCAGCTTATAGCTGATAGTGCGCGTCTGTTCGGCTAAAGTCTCTTCAAGGAAAACCGCGACTTCTATCTCTAAATCATGGCCGCGCACGCCCTGCTGGCGGCGGCTATGATGCGCCTGCTGGCCAAACATGGAGGAGAAAATGTCGTCAAAGTCCTGCTGGCTGTAGCTCTGCTCGTGGGAGTGTTGTTGCTGACGGCCAAAGTGCGGATCGTTGCGGTGCTGCCACAGTTGGTCGTATTCAGCGCGGCGCTGGTCATCTTTAAGCACTTCCCAGGCTTCGGCGAGATCTTTGAACCTGGCTTCGGCATCGTTTTCTTTACTGACATCGGGGTGATATTTGCGTGCCAGACGGCGATAGGCGGTCTTAATGGTTTTCAGATCGTCCGTTGGCTGAACCCCTAAAATGGCATAATAATCCTTTAATTCCATGATGTTATCTCATTTATGCGCAATATTACGGTTACAGATCCCTGGAACAGGTGTCTTTATTAAGCGTAGGGCAAATGAGGACGGATGTGGTGGAAAAGTGGCGCAAACTTGACGCCGTCGGGATCGACGGCGACAGAACGTGGCTAACCCTATTCGGCAGAAGGCCTGCTGCGGTTCCTGCGCAGCCCTTCCAGCAGCACCAGGGCAGCGCCAATGGCGCCGCCGATCAACGGAAGGGCGGCTGGCGCGTTGGGGAACAGATGAACGATGGTGACATCGCTCACCATCATTGAGCCGGCTATCCAGCCGATAAGCGCGCCTCCCAGCATCACCACCGACGGGAAGCGGTTAAGGATCGCCAACACCAGTTTACTGCCCGCGACAATAATCGGGATGCTGATCAGCACCCCCAGGGCAACCAGCAGCAGATGGCCTTTTCCGGCGGCGGCGACGGCCAGTACGTTGTCCAGCGACATAATGACATCGGCAACGGTAATGGTGACCGCAGTACGCCACAGGCTGCTGGAGCTGCTGATTTCATTCTCTTCTTCCTGATTGGTGACCAGCTTGATACCGATCCACAACAGCATCAGAGCGCCAACCACTTTCAACCACGGCAATGAGAGCAAATAAATAGCCACGGCCAGCAGCAGCACGCGCGCCGCTATCGCACCAAAGGTGCCGATAATAATCGCTTTGGTCCGCTGATGCGGCGGCAGCTTACGGCAGGCCATCGCGATCACCACCGCGTTGTCGCCGCCTAATAACAGGTCGATAGCGATAATTTGCAGCAGGATAACCGCTACGTCCCACTGACTGAAAAACTCATTCATACCTAACTCATCTAACTAAAAAGAGGCCCTGGGGGGAAAAGCAGGGGGCGAAGCGTACTCCCGTTCACGCGCGTTGACCACCCGCTAAATCGCGAGGGCGCGTTGAGTTATTGAAAAATATAGTTACTAATCATTGCCTCGTCCGGGGATGATTCGCGGGCAAAGGATGATATTTTGTTCGTAAAGACACACCTGCCGTTCACCCATCGCAAGGACTACCCACATGCCCGGCCATAAGAATTTACTGACACTCGCCTTTATTAGCGCCGCACTGCTTCCGGTGATGGCAACTGCCGCTGATGCACCCACCTTCACGCCCGAACAGGAAGCCCGTATCGGCAAAATTGCCGCGGACTATTTAGTCGCGCATCCGGAAGTGCTGCTGCAGGCCAGCCAGAAGCTGCAGCAAATTCAGGAACAGCAGCAGGCCAGCGCTGCGACGCAGGCGGTACTGAAGAACGCGGCTGCGCTGACGCAGGATAAAAACACCCCAACCTATGGCCCGAAAGAGGGCAAAGTGACCGTTATTGAATTCTTTGATTATCAATGCGTTTACTGCAGCCGTCTGGCTCCGGTCATGGAGCAGGTTATTAAAGAGAACCCGCAGACCCGCTTTGCTTTCAAAGAGTGGCCAATTTTTGGCAGCCGTTGGGAAACCTCGCTGGAGGCGGCGAAAACCGGGCTGCAGATTTATCAGCAGAAGGGCGCAGAGGCCTATTTGACCTACCATAACGGCATCTATTCCACCGGGCATAACGAAGGCAAGCTAACTGCCGCTGACGTGCAGCAGCAGGCGAAGAAGGTCAATTTCGATGCGAAGAAAGCGGCGGACGTTGAGTCGGTACTGGAAAGTACCAACCAGCTGGCGCAGGAGATCGGTTTAAGCGGTACGCCCGGCGTTATCGTAATGCCGACGACCGGCGCCACGGAGGCGACGATCACCGTATTCCCTGGGCTGGCGGATAAAGCCTCGCTGGATGCGGCGATTAAGAAAGCGGGCGGCTGATAATTAAAGCCGCCCACGGAAAACTCATCATCAGATGATCTGATAAGTTTTGTCGGCCATATAAAGCGCTAGCCGCTACCCGGTAGCGCTTCTTCGCCACGGCAGCAGCGCTGCAGCATCGACATAATCACCTGAAATAGCTCATCTTTCGCCTGCAGCTCCGTGATGACGCCGTTTACTACCGCAGCCGATAGCCCGTCGGCGGATCCAAGCATGGCGTGAATGGCTGCTTCGCTGAGGTTTTCACTCTCGCAAAGCGGCGAAAAATATTGCCGGCATTTCGCGGTAAATGCGGTTATGCACTCCTGCTTGATCTTCTCCAGCTCAGGCGTCCCGGCCAGCGCGGCCATCACGCTGGGCATTTCGCGGCCCTGGAGCAGGACGCACTCAATGTAGGCATTAGCGATCGCCGAAGCCAGTGTCTCTGCCCTGGGTTCGGTGTTGCGCAGAATTTCATCCATCTTTACGCTCTGACGCTGGTCGTATTCCTCATACAGCGTCGCGAAAAGCCCCGAACGGCTGTCAAAATGATCGTAAACCACCGGTTTAGTCACCCCCGCCTGGGTCGCCAGATAGCCCAGCGTCAGGGCATCGGTTCCTTCCTCGCGAATAATATGCCAGGCGACGTCTATTAGCTGCTTGCGCCGCTCTTCTCGCGTTAAACGCTGCCGTACGAGGGGTTGAGACATAAAAGGATTCTCCCGTTGACATGCTAATATACCAAAGGTAAGTTACCATGAGTAGGTTACTGTTAGTATATTAGACTACGTCCAATATCGTTATCGCGCAACTGGGGTATCCGTCATGCATGCATTAATCGTGGTTTCTCATCCTCTTAATACTTCTCTGACTCACAGCGTAGCGACGGCTATTGCGCAAGGGATTGCCGAATCCGGCCAGCAGCACACTGCTGAAATAGCAGATTTAACGCAGGAAGGCTTTAACCCGGTGTTTACTGAGCCGGATATCGCCGCATTTCTGCAAACCGGCGCCACGCCGCCCGATGTGGTTGCTGAGCAGGCCAGACTCGATCGAGCCGACGCACTGGTGCTGGTCTTTCCCGTTTACTGGTGGTCGATGCCTGCGCTGCTGAAGGGCTGGATCGACCGCGTGTTTGCCAACGGCTGGGCCTATGAGGAAACCGCCGGGGGCGAGGTGGTGAAGAAGCTCGGGCGCCTGCGAGTGCACCTGGTTGCGTTAGGCGCAGCCAATCAGAAAACGTATGATAAGCATGGGTTTACCGCTGCTTTTCATGCGCAGATCGCCCACGGCATTTTTGATTACTGCGGGGCGACGGTGGCCAGTTCGCAGCTGCTGCTGTTACCGGAGCTGGAAACGGCGAAAGCGCATCTTGAGGCGGGGTATCAGCTAGGGAAGACGATATTTAACTGAAAGCATAAAAGCAAAAACCCAGCCATAGGCTGGGTTCTCTGAATAGTGGTGCCGGACTCGGAATCGATGTTTTGGTTTATTTTGATGATTTATAAATGAATTTCTTGATTTGATTAAATTTGTACCCTCATTTGTGCCCTCGGTCCCGGTTGATATGAATCGGAAACTCGAATCGGGGACGGTAAGGGAATGGTCATCTGAGGATGATGTGTAGGTACTTCATGGTGGTCTTTTATCTGGCGACGCACCTGGTGCGTCACAAGGATCCAGTAACAAACCACCAGAAGAAAAGCACCAGGTGCACCAGCATTATTTTGGCCATAAGTAGAAGAGCCTGGCAAGGAATTTGTTTAGTCCCTGCACTGGTAATGAAATTCCACTTATGCGCAGGCCGGTAAATCATCCTGACTACCGTCTGGATGCCAGCATGCCAGGGTAGTGGCGGGCGATGATGTTATTCAGCTTATCGACCAGTTCTGGCCGCTTAAACATGATATGGACTGTTCCCTTCTGAAAGTATTTGATCGCAAACATCTCATCCTCGTAACGGTTGCTGTGCCTGTTCTCATGGATATGATCGCCGAGACGACGGATAACGTCAGCGCGATTGTCGGGAACCGGTTTCCCGTCCAGAAGCATCAGCATGCGTTCAAGATCAGCTAATCGGTCGCGCTGCCTGCCCCAGTTCAGCCCAAACCCCCACCTGTCGAATTTGACCAGCCCTGTGACGATGATTTTCACCCCAAACTTGCAGGGCGAGTTCGTCTTAAAATTCCAGCTTAAGCCTTTGAACACATTAATCACTCCGCGCTCAAACACCTCGCCTTTATTCAGATGCAGTTGCTCAAACGTGCTCAGAATATTGGCTTCACTGACTGCAGGAATATCGTCCTTTTCCAGGCTGTTGTACCACTCGTCACGGGCCTGTGCGTCCATCAGGCTCAGCATACCCGACTTCTCCATCAGGTCTCGCCATATACCGCGATCGAGATTGCGGGTAATGGCTTTCATGGCTGCTTCTGGTTTTCCCATCAGCCAGCAGCCACAGCGAAAGTCCTGTTTCATGGCCCAGTCGATGGCAGCTTTCCCCCCGATACTGCGGGTCAGCGTCGAGATATCATTGAGTTGTTGTATCAGCGCTTCAATCTGCGCCAGTGCGGCGTTACGCCCGCTGACGATGCGTTCAATACTGGTTGAACAAATCACGTCGGTATTGTCGGTTAACACTTCTGGTTCGGTGAGAGTCAGTTCTGACATAGTTTATGTCCTTTATATAAAGCAAAACGCCAGCCGGTGAGGGCTGGCGTTTATGCGTGTGGCGAATACAGGGAGGGCTGTGATTCTTCTGAGTGGATGTGTTGCAGAGACTGGGCATGCTGGAATGAGGGCCTACCAGTTGAAGGTGCTAAAACCCGGCAACAGATCACCCGCTGCATCCAGATGTAGCATATCGATCCCGTAACGTCGTATCAGCGTGGTCACTAACATACGGCAGCCCTTTGAAAGCCCCATTCTCTTTAGTTCCAGTACCGGGTATAAGCGAGCGTTAAGTCTGAGCAGGTAACCGTAGCCGGTGTACAGTATCCAGTCGCTGTTGCCGCCGTCATGGCGTTGAAGAGTGACGTGGTCGAGGATAGCGTTATCTTCACACGTGATATGCGCGGTACTGCACTGGATCCCGTTCAGGCGGGCAGTACGTGGTAGCGGATCTTCAAAAACCAGCTTTCCGGGAGTATCAGCAACACGAAGCGAATAACCGTTATCACTGATCTCACTAATCAGGTCGGCCAGTTCAATCCCGTCAATATCTACGGCGATCCGGCCTATATTGAGGGCCAGTACGTTGATGGCATCCGCTTCCATTGTCAGAGAGAGTTTCATTGCCCGGCCTCACTGTATTTACCCGTCGTGATGTCGGTAACCGCTCTGTAGTCATGACGGGTCATCAGTCCGGTCGCTTTTCGGGCCCGTAGGATATCGATACTGCCGATAAGCGGTGACTGTGTGTCTGCGCTGAAACCGTGACGATCGAGACGGATCAGTTCGTACTTTTCAACGATAAAATTCACCGCATCATACAGGGCGATCCCGGCGCCAATGTGCTCCTGGATCACGCCGTCGTGGCCAAACGGTGTGTCGTTAAGCGTAAGACCGTAGTGCTGATCCAGCAGGTATGTCAGCAGAGTCTGCCAGATTTCAACGGGAGACGGGCGTGACGATGCCGCCCGTGTGGGGGAGTCAGATCGTGTTTTCATGGTGTGTCTCTTTATAGATGGTGCTCTACGGCGCAGGGGGTTATGCGGTTGTTGTCAACGTTGGGTAAATCGCGAGGTAAAGGTAACCGTGTGAGCCGAGGGTGTCGGCTTCGCAGGTCAGCCCCTTTGCATACAGCGTGACACCGTGCTGATGGCGGGGATTAAGCTCACCGCGGGTCAGCATGAGTTCAAGTTGTTTTAACAACAATGGAAAGGCCTGGTCGAGATGACGCAAATCCGCCTCGCTGAATGTCCCGCTGATATTGCTGCGGTCAGCCAGGTAATGGAGCCGGTTGCCCTCCTGTACCAGTCGCGCACCAAAACAGGGGGTGACATGGCGTTGCAGCCCCCACCAGGGCTCTGCAGCATCATGAGTTGTTACGGGGGTTGTATGAGACAATTGTCGTTCTCCTTACATCAAGTTAATTCAGGGTTACGCTGCGCAGGATGACATAGGGACCGTTGCGGTCCTGGCGGCGTTCCGCGAAGACGGCCAGCACACCGCTGATATCCGGAACGTCCCGGCCTGCGTAGTGGCAGATACTGCCTGACCATGTGTATTTGCCGGTACAGAAGCGAAACAGCCGGGACTGCGGATGCTGACGGTAAATCGCCATGGCCTGACGTTTACTGATAATTTTCATCACCGCTCCCCTTACAGCCAGCCACGTTCAGCGAGCGAGACGATTTCCATGCCGCCCACCACCAGATGATCCAGCAGGCGGATATCCACCAGAGCCAGCGCCTGCTTAAGCCGTTCTGTGATCCGTCTGTCTGCATCGCTGGGCTCTGCATGTCCTGAAGGATGGCAGTGCGCAACGAGCATGGCTGCAGCATTATGTTTCAGTGCTGCCTTCACCACCTCCCGGGGATGGACCTGCGTATGGTTGATGGTGCCGGTGAAGAGGGTTTCATGCGCAATCAGCCGGTGCTGGTTATCGAGGAAGAGCGCGGTAAATTCTTCGCGTTCCTGTGTGGCAAGCTGCAGGCGTAACCAGTCCCGGACGACGTGGCTGGAGGTAAATGACGCGCCGGGTTCGCGTAGCTGACGTTCCAGCAGGGTGAGTGCCTCCCGGATGGTCCGCTGTGCAGAGGCTGGAAGGTCTGAGGCAAATAAAGGTAACTGTTGTTCCATGGGTATTCCTCAGTCGATGATGTGCATGATGGCGCTGCATTCCGGATGGTTGAGCGCGTGGTCACGCAGACGGTAGTAGTGTTCTGTCATGGCATCGCATTCGGTGCGCATGGCATGGTGGCTGTAAGCTATCAGACAGACCGCTATACCGGCAGCCTCCGGGCTCATCTCCGTGCCGTTACCGTTCATCGGGTTAAACAGCGTCCATTTTTCATTGTCGTCACCATCGGGCTCCGGGGCCATAAACGCACCGCCATTACTGAGTGTGTAAAAGTTCCAGATGCCCCCGCTGTAATCCGCGCAGAAGCGGTCCATCCAGGCGAATATATGTGGCTCCAGGGTTATCCACTGTGGGATGGAGCCAAAGTGTTGTGGCCAGAAGCCGATTCGCTGCTCATCGGGCAGTAACGTGGCGGTGAGAGGACTGGCGTTTTCGGTGTCTGGAAATGTTTGCAGATTTTTGGTGTTATTCATCGGTTATTCCTTTTGAATGTCTATAAGTGCGGTTCAGGTGAGCATTCGCAGAAACTTGCTGCATCAGCTCAGTGCCTGCTGCAGTTCTTCTGCCATCACCCACAAGGCACGGTTTAGCCTGATATCGCCGTCGATACCGTTGACGGCGCGGGTACGGCTACGCTTACCCTGCGCGGAACGTCCGGTCAGTCCGCCTTTGCTCAGGTTCTCCTGCAGGCGGTTGTAGACGGTCCACAGGTCATTGCTCTCGTCCTGCCAGCGTCGGGCACTCAGTGTCTGGGATTCAGTAACGGGCTGGTGCTCTTCGCCAAATCGGTAGGCCAGCGCCGCTTTCGCAAACGCCAGTTGCGCCGGTGGTGGTAACTGCAGTGACTGCATGGCATCACGTTGCTCCTCCACCCGGTCAAACACCCCGAGTACCTCGTAAGCCCCCTCAATGACTTTTTCCACCACGTCGCCCTTATGAGGCACCCTGACTTCACCAAACGACTGACCGCAGACCAGACCGTTGGCGCAGACTGCGCGGAATAATCCCGGCAACATCTGGTAGCTGGAACTGCCGTCATGGCTGTTGAGCAGGATGATTTCCGGCACCTGTTTGTCGGCTATCTGCCCTGCGCGTCGCAGGCGCACCATATGTTTAGTATGCTCGCGGCGACTCTGGTCTCTGACGCGGGTCTGACAGGCGAAGAACGGCTCAAAGCCCTCCCGTTTCAGGTTCTCAAGCAGAGTGATGGTGGGAATATGGGTGTAGCGTTCACTGCGGGAGGTGTGTTTGTCGCTGCCGAAGACGCTGGGAACATGGAGCATCAGCTCATCGTGGGTCAGCGGGCGGTTGCGGCGGATCTGGTTGATACGGCCAAAGTGGCTGGCTAATCGCATAATAAAACTCCTTGATTAAACGACATAAAAGTAAAAAGGCCACACTCCCGAAAGGAAGCGTGGCCCGGTGGTCTGCGTGGCGATGAGGAGGAAAGAACGGTTGTTGTCGTTATTGCGATAGTGGGGACGAGCATGCCTTGATGCCAGCAGCGGGTGCCATTGGGATACCATGGCTGGCAATATAGCGGTTGAGCATTACTCCGGCCTCCGGGGCAAAGTTCCAGTCCCGCCAGATAAGCATGCCGTCGGTATCGCGGATAACCAGACGAAAGTGGGTGCCCTGATCATCTTCAATGGCCACGTTGGTGTACTTTGCTGCAATGGCGTCCGCCTGTGCCCGGGTGAACGGGCCGGGAGGAAGTGGTATATCGTCAGTGTGTGTCATATATGAACCCGCGTTGTGGGAAAGAAAAGACCTCACCCGGAGGGGTAAGGTCCTGTCGGGCGGTACCGGTGTCAGGTGCGTCCCAGTAACCGGAGTATCTGTGTCATCAGCGCGGTCATCAGCGCCGTGACCAGCAGGGTCACCGCTTCCCGGGCATTATCCAGGGCGTCATCGTCATAACCGGCCTGACGAAAACAACGCTCGATAAACTGCCGGGCCCGGTGGCTGCCCCACCAGGACAGGGCCTGTCCCAGTGCGGCTATCAGCATGTTCAGAATGGTCATAAAACGAGCCTCCGGGCAGCGCCAGGGCCGCCCGTGATGGAGAGAAATAAAGGGAAATTCAGGAGTGTGCGGGCAGGGTTCAGTCGTAGGTGATGCGCCAGGCACCTTTATCCGTGGTGACCACCACTTCGGAGGCCACGCAGTTATTATAAAAATTCACTTTGACCGACTCACCGTACTGCAGGGTGGCGGGCAGAATGGTGTCCTTTTTACTGGAATACAGGTATTTCTGGTTATCAATGCGACAGTGACCGCGGTTGACGTCGATGTTTTTGACGGTCACGGTGTCATCCCGTGCCGTCACGACCACGGTGGCATAGCGGGTGCCCGCCGGGTGGACATGGTTGCTGGTTTCGACTTTGACGGGAACAGGGGGTTGCGCTGCCATTGCCGGGACTGAGCAACACAACAGCGCGGACAGCAGAGACAGAGGGAATTTCATTGCGGTTCCTTAATGTGAGCGGGAGTGGAAGAAAATATGCCGGGTATACCCGGAGTACCGGGGTGACCGGTACCCGTTGACGGTCAGACCGATGCGGCGGAGACGCAGCCATGCGTGCCGAATGCCGGCAGTACCTCGCGGGCACCCTTCAGCGTGAAGGTGGTGGGGGTAACACCGGTTCCGGAGACCGTCACCTGTTTACCCCGGCGCAACTGACCCCAGGCAAAATCGAGATTGTTCTCACCCACCCGGCTACCTGAGTCACTGATATCGACGGGCTCCTGCTGGTCGATTCTGACCTGCAGTTCGGCATCTGTATCCATACTGACCTGGCGTCCCCGGGCATCGGTCAGGGTGATGGTGGCCGCTCGGAGGCCCTCATCCTCACAGGACAACAACAGCTGTGACAGTCCCTTCCCGGTGATGACAAACTCTGAGACTCCCTGACCCCAGCCGCGGGTCCAGGTGTCAGGATTACCGAAAGCGTGTGACGTGACGGGGAGCAGCGCGGTCAGACAGAGGGCCATCAGCCCTGTTTTCTTCATATTCATGGTGTATTTCCTTTGTGTGAGTGGTCGAAAACGCGGTCCAGCCGGCGAGAGAACGGCACCGGCCGTCGCGAAAAGTCAGAGGAGGATGTGCCGCATCAGGGAGTGGCGGTTTACATCAGCTGTTTTCCCACCACCATTAACCCGGCCAGCCAGCCGAGGCTCTGGGGGCCTGCCAGCCAGAACAGGCGGGCTTTCAGCATCCCGGTCATGCCTTCACTGGTGTATACCGCATCCGGCATCAGCCACTGGCGCAGTGCCGCCCCGATGGTCATGCCGGCACCGGGGCCAAGGGTCATCCAGAACAAATAGCCCAGCCCCTGCCCGAAGCTGCGGATTTCGCCGGTGGCGCTGAACACGTTAAACAGCACAACGGCCAGCGCAATCACCAGCGCGATAATGAAGTACTTAATAATGAGAGCCATTAAGCGTTTACCTTATTTTCTGCACTGTCTGGCTGCAGACAGCATGTTGTCCATAAACCCCGGGGGGACATAACCGGTCCGCTGGTTCATTTTCTCCAGCTCCCCGGAGGGATATTTCGTTTTAAGGTCATCGTAAATACAGCCGCAGATAGCGGTGGTTCCACCACCTGATTGACAACCGCGGATAAATTCGCGTTCGGTTTTGTCGCCGCAGCCACTCAGGAAAAGCGCTGAAAGCAGAAGACCCGGAAGCCACCCTGTAAATGACCTCTTTTGTGTGGTGTACATCATTGTGTCCTTACTGATTAAGAAGAAAGAAGGTGACGGCAGTGGTCTGAGCCACCCGGTTCCTGAAACCCCTTAAAATAAGAGGCCTTTACGGGGGAGTAAAATGGTTAAAACCGATCGAATTACGATAATCGATCGGTTTAATCTATAGTTTTTAGTGATCGTTGTGTTTATATTGATTTGTATAGGCTATCAAATAATGACATTCGATCGTTTATACAGATCAATACAGTAGCCTGATGCCCACCGGAAAGAGAGAAAGGCGACAGTGAAAATCACCATCGGGCCTTATCGGTTTTGTGTGAATGACATTAGGCCTGACTCAGGGCGGGCTTGCCAGGGCCCGGAGGTTAAATGACGGGGCCGGTGGAGCGCCATTTCTTCGCCCGGGAGAGAGCGTCTCATCCGGCTAAAACAGCTCACCTTATTATCTCATGATGGTGTCATTATTCTGGCCTCTGTATTTCATGTTATTTCCAGAAGTATGTTGCTAATACATTCTGGTTATTTTAAGGGGGGGGTGGAAAATAATTAATCCGTAATGCAGGAAGGGTTTGGTTATACATGAGAGTAATATATATCTGAATGTTTTCTGAAACGGGATGGGGATATTCCATCAGCAAATGGAAGGTTTTTCGGATGGCTTCAGGATTTGTTATTTGATTTCCATATTCTGTGATTTTTATTTTCTTTGCGAAAATAAAACCGTAATGCAGGGCCTTAGCTTCAGTCACTATCTGAAACAGACTCCTTCTTCCTCAGATTCTGTGGAAATATACCGATATCCACCGGTGTCAATAGCGTAAAACGGATACCGGTAATGTGTTGTAAAAAATAAACGATATGCTTTCAATACAGGTCAGGAGGTGCTGTTCATTAACAAAAAAAGAAAGGAGATTTTGTGAGTCATTTATATACGTCAGGTTTATTACATGGAGGATCCTCTTTCCCTCTGGAGTGTGTACCGGACATTATCCGTGATGCCATCAACGGTGCGGCCAGTAAAACCAGGGCACCGGTACCGCTGATTTTTGCATCCGCCATGGCGCCGGTTTCTCTGCTGTGTCAGGGACTCACGGATGTCAGTCCGGCTGAAGGGCTGACCTTCCCGGTATCCTGTAATTTTTGCACCATAGCGGAATCAGGAGAGCGTAAGTCTACGGTGGATAAGCTTTTTATGGCCCCGGTACATGAGTTCGAATATGAGGCCGGGATACGGTACGAAAACGCCATGCAACAGTATGCGACTGAACTGGATATATGGGAGGAAGAACTGAAGGCGCTGAAAAGCGTGTTGAAAAAACAGACAAAACATCAACAACCACTGGAGGAGATAAAAGAACGTATCCGGGAACACCGGAGTGACAGGCCGGAGGAGCCGGCACGGGAACAACTGCTCGGCAGTGATATCACTCCGGCAGCACTGCAGTATCAGTTGTACAAAGGCGGCGGCTCAATGGCGTTGCATTCTGCAGAGGGCGATATCATTCTGGGTGGGCAGGCCATACAGAATCTGGGGATGCTTAATGACCTGTGGGATGGCGCTCCTTTTACCGTCACCCGCCGGAGCTCAGAAAGCTTCACCGTCCATGACGCCAGACTCAGTGCGAGTCTGATGGTTCAGGATGCGCCGCTGCGTAAGTATTTCAGCCGGGCACAGCAGCAGGCCAGGGGCAGTGGCTTTCTTGCCCGTTTCTTTTTTGCCCGCCCGGAGAGCGCTATCGGGACCCGGACGGGTCACACTCCGGAGAATTACCGGCAATTACTGGTGCCGTATCACGGACGTCTCGGGGCTTTACTGGAGGCTTATTCGGCTGAAACCGCAAAAAACGCCCCGTCTGATCGACAGAAGCTGACATTCACGCCGGAGGCTCAGTTGCGGTGGATGGATATGTGTGACTATTTTGAACGGCAGATGGCAGAAAATGGCTGGTATTACCATTTACGCGATTTTGCTTCCAAAGAGGGAAACAAGGTGGCGCGACTGGCAGCTCTTTTTCACTATTTCAGTGGTGCTGAAGGGAATATCCCGGAAGCTACCGTGATGAGTGCACAGAAAATCAGCGAATGGTACCTGAACGAGGCACTTGCCCTGTTCGGCCCGGTACCGGAGGTGCCGCAGCATATTCAGGATGCAGAGTTGTTATGGCAATGGCTGGATGAGCATTTTATGGATAATAACGGTCAGCCTTTAAAGCGTAGCTGGGCCACCCCCCGCGTACCCCAAAGGATCCGTTATTCCGGGCGACTGCGGCCGGCGTTACAGTATCTTTGTCAGATCCAGCGCATTACGTTCTGGCGGGAGCACAAGACGACATGGATTGCCCCTTACGGCTGGATGCCGTATGCCCGCTGAGCGTTCAGGCAGGCTCTCTCTGGCATTTCTGAAGTAAAGCGAGGGACATAACGCTGCTAAATCTGCTAAATAAAGCAGATTTAGCAGCTTACTGATGTGGCACAGGATTGAAAAGCGTTCATCTGCGATACCATTGGCTGCTGATTTCAATGCCTTTCAGCGCAGGTGCATAGAGGAGAAGACATGCAGGAGACCGGAAAAGCGAAACAGCCAGGGCAGACACACGCTCACCCGGACTGCTATTACCAGCAGTTATTACATCAGGCCCGCTGCCGGAAGAATATCGCCGTCAGACCCGAGGAGCTCGCCTGGTTTGATATCGGACATTATCAATACGTGCGTCACCTGACCCTGCGGGAGCTCATGACCGAACTGGTGGTGCGGGGAAGCCTGTGTACCGCGCCTGACATCGTGACATGGGACGGGGCGGTGCTGGGACCGGGTGAGGTCTTTCAGACCTGCTACCCGAACATCATTGCGGGTGAGCCGGCGCTGCACAAGCTGTTTATCTCTCATGAGAAGATACCGGAACTGAATTACCTTCGCCCCACTGAAGATGTTGCTTCTCCGGCGCTGGACCTCCCGGTGCGGGAGCTGAGTATCGGTGATATCGACGCCTGCTATCATGCGTTGTCTGCGGCGGAGACGGACGAGGCGACATTTTCGCTGGAAACATCCCGGCATCCCTGTTACCTCGGGCATATCCGTAAAAGCGAACTCGAGCCGGAGACCCGGCTGACGCGCCTTCAGACACAGGCTTTTGGCAGTCATATTGAGCAGATATACCTGGCGGTGGACCCTTCCTTCTCAAAGTCCCAGCTTATCGATGCGTTCAGCGCGTTATTAACTGACCTCGATAACCAGTACGGGTTGTTTACACCGTCTGCCGCGCGTCATGGCGGGTTACGCAAAAAACTCCTTTACGATATCCAGGCATGCCACCTCATTCCGTTGATTGATTTGCTGCTGTGGCAAATCAGGAACGGAAAGATCCTCCCGTTAAGGGTTGTCGGTAATTTGCTGGAAAAGCGTCCCTTTGATGCCTCGTCAGCCAGCACGGGCTATTCCGAAACCAATTTCCGCAACCGTTATCTGAGGACCTTCAATCAGGTGATGAACCAGGGCAATCCCGGAGAGATACTGAGTCGGCTGCTGGAGAACACGGATGATTATGATGCATCGTATTATGACACCACGCATGCCTGAACCTTACCGCTTCCTGATTCATAAAAAAGGTCTGATGGCAATCTTTTTTTGACGGGAATAATACAGAAAGAAGCGCTCTCCTCTGTCTGAAAGAATGGCCGTGTATTCAGAACACGACAAAGGAGAGCCTGATGAAAGACGATAAGCTGAACGAGAGCAACCCACTCAAACTGGTGGACTTAAAATTTATCTGTGAAAATACCGGGCTTTCCCGGGCGTATATTTACAAACTGATGAGTAATGACCTGTTCCCGAAACCCCTGAAACTGGGGCGTGCCAGCCGCTGGTACCTCAGTGAACTCAGGGGCTGGCTGGAGAGTCGTGAAAGGATGTAGATGCGGTGCACTAACTTGCCATGGTATCGGTACGGGTCCGTTAGTCTCCCGTAATGGGTATAGACATGGTTTTATTAATATAAGAGATAAAGTTAATAGCCCGGAATTATGGTTCTTATATTATTAAATTAAATTAATTACATCTAACTAATATTGATTAATGCATTATTGATATCAGTATTAACTGGTATGTCACTGGTATTGATATTAATTGGTGTTGGCTACCAATGTCATTGGTATCGTACATTATCAATGTGGTGTTGCATTGATTTTTATAGAGCTATAAGTACTGCTATTTCATATGATGTTAACCCAGGTATTGTCACTATCGTAATGGTATGCCGGTTATCAATGATAAGGTTGTAGTAATACAGAGACAGGATATTTATGGACATTATCACCGACAGTTATCTGGATTTTGAGTCAAGCAGTATGCATGATGCTGACCATGATACTACATTTATTATTACTGAAGACTGGGATATCGTGCAGACACAACGCCAGCTGCTTTCTGTGTTAAATAAACTGGTCAATGCTGACACTGAAATATTCAGGCTTACGAAATCCGGGCGTTATAATAAAACAGGTTATTTGCTTCAGGAAGCCTTCAGCGCACTGGCTGAACTGGAGGGCTGTATCAGTGAGTGTCAGCAGTTACACCCCACGATACAGCTCTTCAGTACGATCCTTAAAGCCTCCGGTCTGACTGCGCTACCCGAGTCCGGTGATGATGTAATCAACAGCCTGTTGAAACGGTTTCGGGAAGAAGCACAATCAGTGGCCCATAAGCGACGGCTACGTAACTTCCAGCGGGCAGCCAGTAAAAACCTGGCGGGTGCATTATCTTATGTAGACAACCTGTTTGAGCATCATGCCCGTTTGCTGGTCGTCCGTGTTGATTTGTCCTGGCAGAAGGACATGGTCAGGCATAAAACCATTTCTGCAGACCTGGTCCGACTGCATCGCAGGCGCTTGTTTAAGCGGGTACAGTCACTCCCTTTGTTTAAGCACTGTCTGGGGTATATCTGGAAACTTGAATACGGGCAGTACAAAGGATTTCACTACCATACGTGCTTTTTCTTTGACGGGAGTCAGGTCAGGGGGGATGTCACACTGGCCCGATGCATTGGAGAATACTGGAAAAGGGAAATCACAGCCGGTCAGGGGCTGTACTTTAACTGCAATGCGATAGCGAGTACTTACGCTCAGTCAGGCATCGGTGACATTCATTACACAGACCTGGCGAAGCGTAAGGTATTACAGAAGGTTATCACTTATATCGCCAAAGTTGATACCGCTGTGCGTTTGAATTTACCGGAGGGGGCGAGGACATTCGGGCGTGGCGAATGTATTGTACAGATCGGAGAAAAACGGGGGCGTTCACGCTCAGGTAAATAATGAGGGAGATAAAGATACCTATAACCTACAATTTAGCGCATCATTCATCACTCTCCAACCTGTTCTTACCACAAGGAAAGTAGCAAGGATTCGATCACATTGATGCTGCTCCCTGAAAATTAGCTCTGAATTTAAAACAAACACTTAAAAATTTGCTAAATTATTGGCTGAAGAAGCGCACTCTACTATTATAGGAAAGACGTTAGGAAACATACTGGCAGATCAGTAGTAAACGCGTCTCTGCATGGAAAAACCAGCTCGCATGTCGGGATTGTGGGGTCACTCCAAGCCCTGTCTACGGATGTCCACAACGATGCGGCGCTTTATATTTACACACTGCTTTGATAGTTTAGGCATTCTACACACAGTAAGGATGCCTATTCGTGAAAAGAGATATCCGATCAATAAATTTCAATCTCATTAAACTTGACCAAGAAAATGTCAGGTTTGGTGGCGATATTGCACAAAATCAACGTGAAGCTATTGAGTTGATGCTTGCAGACCCTGAAGATGCAAAGAAAATTCTAAAATTGGCAGAGCACATTGCTCTTTATGGTCTTGATCCCACAGAATTACAGCTTGTAACTCCTGATCATGAGGGAAACTACATCGTGCTTGAAGGAAACAGGCGATTAACTGCGTTGAAGTTGTTACAACGTCCAGATTTGTGCACACAAGAAAAATACTACAGAGATTTTCTGGCTGCCCATAATGAAATTGTAAGGAACTTCCCTAACGAAATCGAATGTAGTGTAGTTGCTACTAGAGAAGATGGTGATGTTTGGATAGAGCTGAAACATACTGGTCAAAACGGTGGCGCTGGACGTGTACCGTGGGATAGTGATATTCGTGATGAGCGCCGAGCAAGGCAAACTGGTGTTGAATCTATAGGGCGACAAATACGAGAGATTGTCCGAGATAATCCTGCAATATTTAATGAAATAGCCATCAGCGACATTTATCAAATCCCTGTAACTACACTCACACGTCTTTTTGCTTCTAAAAGGGCTCAGGATGCCTTTGCAGTATTTATCAACGGGGAGCAGGTCATCGTTTCATCGGAGTTAAGAATGTTATGGATGAGTTCCTCACATTCCAGTTGCTTTTGAACTTCCAAAAGTAACTGAACGGAAAAGCGGTGTACTGGGAGTGAAGTACTCAGGATAGGTGGAGGGGCTGAGCTGATATTCGGTGAATCATATCCTCAGGAAACATAATAAATTTGTTGGAGGATCTCTAAAAGTGAATGGACAGGTTAATCGAGATATTTACACGGAAAAGCCTGAAGAATGATTTCGGAATTCTGATGCAGACCTATTGAACGTTTTCTTAAAGAGACGGGAAAAATAATGGACATCATTATAACCGACACTCCGTGCTATTTTTTCAATACTCCAGTTTGTTTGTTCAAGGAGGCAATGAGCTTCCGTCATCCTTTTATTTGTTAAATAAGCAGTGAAGCCAGTTCCTGTTAGCTCCTTAAACGTTCGGGAAAAATAAAACATGCTTAGATTTGCTTTGGCGGACATTTGTTCAAGATTGAGATTGTCAGAAAAATTCTGATTTATGTGATTGAGTATCATTTCCATTGTTGCCTGATGTCGACCCAATGTCTCCAGTTTCTGATTTTTAACAGGACTGACATTTTTTACTATACGTAAATTAAGGTAGTTCTCTATAATAAGGTTCAGGAGCTGTGCAGCAGACTTGATTTTCATCAGGCTCAGTTCAGGCACCTCATGATATAGTTCGATAAGTTTTGATTCTGTTGGTAAGTTTTTATCGTTTTCCACTATTTTTGGTAATGGTAAGTTTTCTGCAACACGTGCTTGTCCACAAGAAACAAACCCTGTCAGATTACCGTTAATGAAAATAGGAATGGAAAAATCTACGAGTCCGGCGTGACAGCGATAACATTGAATCTGTTTTGCTTTCGTACTTTCAAAACCACCACAGCGATCGCATTGTTGGCAATAGGGATGGTAAGCTGCGATTTGCCTGACTTGCTGGCAGAAAGAAGTAAAATTATACCATGGGGATATCTCTTTGCCATTCAGATCTACGGCAACAGAACCCAGACCGGTGGCATTGGCAAAGTCGTATACAATATTGTCAAGTATATCGTGGGCGTTTCTCATTTTTTACCTGGCAATAAAAGTTGTAATCCGTTAGTTATTCTTGGTTTTTCACAAAGATAAATCCATTACATTCGTGACTATATCATATAAAAATTATACTCTTTTTAAAATCGTTGTAAATTGTACTACATCACATTTTCTTGCCTGAGCTTTAAAGTATTGATTTATTGATCTGAGTCATTTTCATTGAATGACCATCATTTAGTTGGATTGATTTAAAGGGGGTTATTCTGTAATGGTAATCCAGTATCTAGGAAACGGATATGATTTATATAACATGTTCGGAGGATTGAAAATTAAAAAAGAAGCCGGAAAAAATCACGTAACTTAACAGTTTTTTCCGGCTTAAATTTTCTGATCCTGACTCTATATAATCGCTCTAAGAATAGCACGTATATCCGTATCCGATACGGTTACCGGATTGGTGGATAGACAGGCATCTTGTAAAGCGGCTGTAATCATGGCATTTTCAGCAGTCGTTACCTGTTCGCGAGTGATGTTTAATGCGCTAAGGTTGTCCGCGACATTAACCTGCTTCATGAGATTGTGCAGATGGGTGATTAGACTCGCGACACAATACTCATCCGCCGAATGGAAGTTTGCCAGGCCACACAGTTTACTTAACCGTGCATATTTTGCACGAACGGCTAAATCACGACTGTTGAACCGGATCACGTGGCACAGCAACAGCGCGTTGGCAAGTCCATGGGGTATGTGCAGTTGACCACCCAGTTGATGAGCAATGGCATGGTTCATTCCCAGCCCGGCCTGGCTGAAGGCAATACCGGCCAGCGTGGAAGCATTATGCATCCGGGTTCGAGCTTCCAGTTCATTACCGTCCCGATATACGACGGGCAGGAAACTGATGACCAGTTGTGCTGCTTTTTCTGCCAGTGCATCAGTAAAGTCCGTTGCGCCTTTGGCCACATATGCCTCAAGTGCATGCGTCAGTACGTCAAGCCCGGTATTGGCTGTTACAGCTGGTGGTACGCTTAGCACCAGTCGCGGTTCAAGAAGCGCTATATCAGGGTAAAGACTGTCATCAAACAACGGGTATTTTATTCTGCTGGCCGGATCGCTGATAACACTGGCGCTGGTGACTTCAGAACCCGTACCACTGGTAGTGGGGATTGCAACGAAGTTCTCAACCATAATGCCAAGCTTGCGGCCAAAGAAAATTATCGCCTTTGCTGAATCCAGTGCCGACCCACCGCCGAAACCGATCACTACATCCGGCTGTATCGCACTCATAGCCTCAATACCAGCCGCCACTGTAGCGATAGGCGGATCGGGGATGATATCGCTAAACAGACCGACAGTGTTGTCCTCGTGGATATTGTCGGTGACCATTTTCAGATTGGGGCTGCCAGCCAGAAAACCATCGCAGACAATCCAGATCTTTTTACCGTGGAGCGTTCTGAGCCAGGCTAAACTGTCGGCTCCGCTATATACCCGCGTTTTTACCGTGAACAGGGACATCTTCACATCCTCCACTTAGCGGATGGAAAATCCATTGGTCAGCACACAACGGCGTTTACGGGCGAAGCTCCGTGCTGATGTTGTCCCTTCGCCAGTGGGTGTCGCAATAGTAAAGGTGGTAAAACCCTCGGCACCTATGCCCAGTCCGGCATAGGAAGGGCCATTTTTCACAAATATTGAAGTCTGCATGGTCTTCGCAGCCAGGTTCAGACGGGTAACATTCTGAGAATGCATTATGGCGGTATGGTGCTGCTCGTTTTCCACCTTCAGAGCCAGTGCCAGCCCGGTCTCGAAATCGCTGACCCGTACAACAGGCAGAACTGGCATTAATTGTTCGACCATCACCAGCGGATCGTCCTGCTCCACTTCCACAATAATCAGTCGCGGTGCTGTTGATGTGTTCAGATCAGCAGCCTGCAGGATCACTGCCGGACTTTTACCTACCAGTTTCTTGTTTGCTTCTCCTTTGTCATTGATAACGACCTTGCGCAGTTTGGCAATATCACCGGGCGTTTTTACCAAGAAGGCATCGTTTTTCTGCATATTATCCATGAGGCGATCGGCGATGCTATCTACTACGATGACGCATTTTTCGGCGATACAAAGGACGTTATGATCGAAAGAGGCACCATCAACGATATCTTTGGCTGCCTTGACCGGACAGGCAGTCTCATCCACCAGTACAGGGGGGTTACCAGGGCCAGCACCGATAACTTTTTTACCGGTTTTCATGGCCATATTGACAATTGCCGGACCACCTGTGACCGCAAGCAGAGCAATGCGCGGATCTGACATCATTTCGCGAGTAGCGTCAAAGGTGGGCTCTGCTACGGTGGTAACCAGATTGCGGATCCCGCTTACCCGATAAATGATGTCTTCGATTTTTTCAATAAGCCACAAGGATACCTTTTTTGCGCCCGGATGGGGGCTGAAGTAGACAGCATTACCAGCGGCCAGCATACTGATGGTGTTGTTAATGATAGTTTCGGTCGGATTGGTGCTGGGGGCGATAGCGCCAATGACTCCGAAGGGAGATAGTTCGAATAAAACCATGCCACCATCACCAGTCAGGGCGCTTGTGGTCAAATCCTCAATCCCCGGAGTATTATTCAGTGCCGCAGTGTTTTTACTGATTTTGTCGGGTGCATTACCCATGCCGGTTTCTTCTGCGGCGCGTTCGGACATCTCTTTGATCCAGGGGGCCAGCTCTTCCTTCAGGGCTGTAATGATCCTGGTTCGAAGTGCCAGAGGTTCTGCCATGTATTTTTTATAGGCATCGTAGCTGGCAGTGATAGCATCTTCCACACGAGCGAAGATAGTGTGCTGAATGTTTCCAGGGGCAGTAGCGGTCCCTTTCAGATTATCAGCAAGAATATTGCGGATCATATTCTCCAGTTCAATGGTATTCATTTTTGACTCCCTGATTTAAGGCTGTCGACAGCCCGTAATGCAATAAGATGATTTTTTTCAGCGGATGCGCCGCTAATTCCGATCCCGCCGATCACTTTCCCCGCACAATACACGACACAGCCTCCGCGGGAGGTATCAATCCCGCCAATAACGTTATGTAGTGTGGGGTCAATGATCTGTTTATTTTCTTTAGCGAAACTTACCGCGGCTTCGGCTGCACGCCCGGCGACAGCAATATCTTCTGCCGATGTACCTGGCATGCGGTAAGTCAGAACACATTCGCCTTTTTCGTCACACAAGGTGATAACTACCATGGCGCTTTGCTGCCACGCCTCTGCCAGAACAGTATCGATAATGTTTTTCAACTGCTCTGAACTGAAAATGTGCTTACTGAAGTTTTCCGATGGCGAAAGTGACTGCGGGTACCGACGGATAACTTCGCGGACGGCCTCCTCCAGCAATATGCGATGCTCGCTGATAAGGGATGCTATATCCTGTTCTGGCATAGCTCTGTTTCTCCTGTAACAGCCGACCGGGGCTAAAACCGGTCGATGGTATCGACGATGCCGACGATGGCAAGATCAATGGCCTGATTTGGTTCCGGAAAGATCTTTCTGGCTGAAGAGCCACGGCTGACCAGAACCAGCTCACCTTCACCTGCTCCCATAGAATCCACAGCAACCTCCTGGGTGTTTTCCTGGAAAAGCGGTGTGGAGCCGTCCAGATTAACTAAAGTAACGACCATCAATTTTTTACCTGTCAGGGACGCAGATTTTTGCGTCGACACCACTGACCCTACGACTTTCGCCAGTTGCATTGCATTACTCCTGCCATATTAGTTTGATGTTCTGTCTTTCCATTACTTCCCGGGCGAGGGCGGTAATCAGCGTCTGCTTTTCCAGTAAAACCCAGCAATCGTGCCAGTGAATAACGCTGGCATAGCTGAGGCCAGCTGCAGCTGCCAGTTGCACCGGTGTACTCATATGGTCAGTGAGTGTGACCGGAAGGCGGCGTAACTCTCGCAGTGGCAGTGCGGTCAGTAATTGCTGGTGGATCTGAAGGTGTAACCTTACGCCATATGCCCATGCTTCCAGGACAGTCGCCACTGCCGGGTGGTGGTGATCATAGGCAACCAGACTCTGAATAAAAGCCAGATCAGGTAAGGGCAATATCAGTTGTGCATTATGCAAATAAACCGTTTTTGATAAGCCTGCCGCCAGCTCGGCCTGGGTCACCCGTAAACTCCGGCTTTCCCTTCCCTGTAAAAGTGTAATGACCCTTGAGACGATCATGTCCAGCATAGACACACCTGCATTAGCGTTTTGTCAGGAGAAGTCTTGCCACTGCCTGGCCTCCATCAATACCGGCAGCATTCGCTTCATCAGTATCAATATGCATTTCAAGACGCATATCCTCAGCAACCCGGATACAGACATCATCAAAAATCAGTTTTCGATCGGTGCCCTCAATCCCGACTTTCACCGTTTCTCCTTGTGTTACGCCAAATATTGCAGCGTCCAGTGGCGACATATGAATATGTCTGCGAGCGATGATTACTCCCTCGGTGAGATTAATTTCTCCGCCCTCGCTTTTGAGTGTGACAGAGACACTTCCGGTCAGATCACCTGACAGGCGGAGTGGCGCCGTCAGGCCAATTTGCCTGGCATCGGTGTACGAGATTTCCACCTGTGTTTGTCCCCGCAACGGCCCCAGTATCCGTACGTTTTTCAACTGACCTCTTGGACCGATTAAGGAAACGGTCTGCTCTGCCGCAAATTGCCCGGGCTGACCAAGGGGCTTTTTAATTTTCAGAGTCTGCCCGGGAAACAGACTCTGGTAATCTTTTTCCGACAAATGAACATGCCGGTTTGATATACCCAGCGGAATCGTTCGTTGCCGCATCTGCGCAATTACCTGACCGGTCAGTTTTGTGATCAGATCGTGATCCATTGATTTACCTCAATACCGATTTCTGATTGTGAATACATCTACTGCGTGGCTGGCCCTTATGTCGCGGACATGAAGGATCTCCACAGATTTTGCATGTCACCAGTAATTTTGCTGATATGGCGACAGCCTGTTTTGTTTCACCTGTCTGTTGGCTACCCGCATCTGCAGTTTCATCATCAGGTTTTTCCTGATAATGAAACTGATGCAGAGATATTCCGGGTTTGACCTGCTGCGCAACGGCAACGGATCTCGCTGACGCTGTCGGAATATCGTGGTCAGCAGCGATATCTCCCATGACCGGAAATGCTTTGACCGTCGCCACAGATTGTTTTTCACCATATTCAGCAGGAGGAGACTTTGCTGAAGCGTTTGGTTTACTGATTTCCCTGGCCGTTTCCACAGGATCATTGATAGCATCGACCTGAATGATATTGTCTGTGCTTCCCTCGACAGCCTCCCTGATCGGGGGGACTGCCTTTTCTGCGTCCGGATCCTCCTGAACGGATTCAGGTCCGGTTGTGGTATGGGCGGCGGATGCCGTGAGGGCAACGGCCGGGAGAGCGGTTATCTTCTGAACAGGCTCAGCTCGGGGCGGTTTAGTTGTTGAAACCAGTTCACCGGTTCCTTTTGCTGGCCGGGCGATTGTGGTGCAGGCAACAAATCCCTGGTGTGCTCTGGCTGTTTCTTCTCCGGCCGATAGAGCCGTACGCACTGCAGCAACATCGCCTGCAATTTTCACCAGCATCCAGCCAGACCCGATGGTTCTTTCCACGCCGATCAGTCTGATCTGGGCAGTTTTCGCCATCACATCAGCAACAGTTATCGCCAGAGACATACCCGAGACTTCGATAAGGCCAAGAGAATGTTGCACAAGCTCCCCCTTTTCCTTGTTAATTTTTCACTCGGCTGTTGCGGTCTGATAAACCGGCAAAAGCGTTTCCACCTCATTATGAGGACGTGGGATGACGTGAGTTGATTTCACCTGGCCCACACCGGCTGCAGCTGCGGAGCCCGCCTCCACCGAAGCTTTTACCGCACCGACATCACCTCGTACCATGACGGTAACCAGGCCGGAACCAATTTTTTCGTAACCCACCAACTGGACGTTTGCCGATTTGACCATGGCATCTGCACCTACGATGGCGCCAATCAGTCCATAGGTTTCGATCATTCCAAGCGCATTGTTCATTTCTCTTTTACTCCTTAGTTTCTTGTGTAAAGTTCATCTTCAGCTCCCGTCCCTGACGGGACGGGAGATAATTATTCCGGCAGCGACAGACTTTTTCCCTGGCCCCCCTTGCCCGGCAGAAGTGGTAACCTGGTCAGACCGCGATACAGCGCGGCGCCAAGGCAGGCTCCGAAGATCGGTGCGACGAGTGGTATAATGAAGTAGGGGAATGCACGTCCGCCTGTTAAAGCATTACTACCCCAGCCAGCCAGATAGCTGAACAGACGGGGCCCTAAATCCCTTGCCGGATTCAGCGCAAAACCCGTCAGTGCACCGATGGCAACCCCAATCAGGGCCACGGAAATCCCAATCAGTAGCGGCGCCAGCGGACCGCGAGGAACACCGTTGCCGTCGTCGGTAAGCGCCATGATCAGGCACATCAGCGTCAGCGTTCCGATGGTTTCACTGGCAAAAGCCTGAAGCAGATTAATTTCCGGATGGGGAAACGTCGTGAAAATACCCGCCTCTGCAAGGCTGTCCATGCTGCCGCGTTGAATATGGTGTGTTAGTTCATAATCAATAAACAGATTGTGGTAAAGCAGGTAGACCACCATGGCGCCGCCAAAAGCGCCCATAATCTGGCACAGGATGTAAGGTAAGACCTTATGGGCACTGAAATTGCCGAAAAGCCACAATGCGATAGTGACTGCCGGATTAAGATGCCCTCCGGATATTCCCGCAGTGAGGTAAACACCGAGTGCGACACTCAGTCCCCAGACAATACAGATCTCCCACAAACCGAAACTGGCGCCAGCCAGTTTCATCGCTGCGAGGCAACTGATACCAAGAAACAGAAAGAGTCCGGTGCCCAGAAATTCGGCAAGGCACTCCTGCTTTAATGTCGGTAAGGTTGTGTTCATAATCGTTTCCTGCAAAAGTTTAAAAAACTACCGGTTACCCACCGATGACGCAGTCGATTCCTAGGGATGTCACAATATCTTTATATTTATGCATACGACTTTCTTCCGGTGGTTTTATTTCAATCATGTCGTACGTTCTGCCAAGCAGGTTATATTTATTCTGGCCATAGTTGTGATAGGGTAATAAATGTAATCGCGATACATTTTTCATGTGCGTAACAAATCTGGCAATAGCTTCGATACTTTGTTCATCATCATTAAATCCAGGAATTACCGGGATCCGAACGGCGACATTCTTTGCCAGTTCTGAAATTGTCAGTGCATTACGTAAAACCGTCTCATTCGGATGTCCCGTAAATTCCTTATGCCGTTCACTATAAAAGGTTTTGATGTCGAGCAATACGATATCAAGCAATGGGATAACCTTTTCCAGCACGGCCCGGGAGGCTATTCCGGTGGTTTCCATCGCTGTATGCCATCCTCTGGCTTTGCAGGCGGCCAGCAATGCTGCTGCAAATGCTGGCTGAGCCAGTGCCTCGCCACCGGACAATGTAATACCTCCACCGGAGCGGCGGTAATGCGTCTCATCTTTACGCAGTTCGTCTATAACCTCCACCACCGACATTCTCTTACCTGACTGAACCATCGCACCAGCCGGGCAGGCCTCAGCGCAAGCTCCACAATGAATACAGGCATTCCGGTCAATAAGCCCTTGACGTGAGGCATCGATAGCCCCAACAGGGCAGGCGGATACGCAGCGTCCGCAATGGATACAATTGCGATCGTAGTAAAATATTTCCGGTTCAGTGTGCTGTGATTCCGGATTACTGCACCATTTACATGCCAGATAACAGCCTTTCAGGAATACAATGGTGCGTATTCCCGGGCCATCATGTAAGGAGAATTTTTGTATATTAAATACGGTGCCAGTCTGCGCGTAATCAATTTCCGCCATGTCAATACCTTTATTTCTTTTCTTCATGCTGATGTTCAGCATGTTATTGGCCGGATGTGTTTTCCTTGTCTGTAAAAACAAGGAAAATAATCATCATCAGATAATATCCTTATGTTGAAAAATCCGGCCAACTGTCAATTAAAAGACATGTTCGGTTCGC
Source organism: Klebsiella sp. S69 (assembly GCF_016516145.1). Taxonomy (NCBI): domain Bacteria; kingdom Pseudomonadati; phylum Pseudomonadota; class Gammaproteobacteria; order Enterobacterales; family Enterobacteriaceae; genus Klebsiella; species Klebsiella sp. S69. Next base: position 154,552 of record NZ_JACVUU010000002.1, read on the forward strand.
AGGATAATATCGTCCTGTACGCTTTTATCCAGTGAGACAAATTGCGCACTGTAACCCGCCACACGCACAACCAGATCACGATATTTTTCTGGTTCTTTTTGTGCTGCCAGCAGTGTATTACGGTCGATCACATTGAACTGAACATGCATGCCTTTCTGATCGAAATAACCACGCAGTAAGGCCGCCAGATGGTGTAATCCCTCATCGCCTTTCAGAGCTGCCGGATGGAATTTCTGATTAAACAGCGTGCCATTTGAGGCCAGGAAGTGATCCAGCTTGGCTACTGAGTTGGCGGCAGCGGTTGGACCTTTTGTATCCATGCCCCTGCTGGGCGACACCCCATCGGGAAGCGGCTGGCCGGCCAGACGGCCATCCGGAGTTGCCCCGACGCTCTCACCGAGAGCCACATTAGCGGATACCGGATATAAGCCAGCCTGGAATAAACCGCCACGTGGGTTGGTGTATTTTTCTACCTCGCGACAGTAAATTTCAGCACCAGTACGGGCCAGCATATCCACTTCGTCAATGTCATTACCGAACTTGGGGGCGCCATTAATGAGTAACTGACGCACTGCTGTCAGCCCGGCATCAGCCCCTTTGACAGGCTCCGGTGGGTTGCTATTGAGTGAGGTGAGTGCAAGTGCGCCGCTTTCGCCCAGCACTTTCTTCACGGCCTCAAGGACTAGTTCATAGGTTGCATCCTGTTTCGGCGCACTTTCAGTGGCTATAGTGTCAGGTTTCTCTATCCCGCCAGATACACCGAAATTGGCATCCAGTGCTTCTTTCAGATGACCCAACGATAATTGGCCTTCTTCAAATACCAGACGTTTGATAGCCATCAGCGAGTCGCCCACATTGGCAACTCCGACACCTTGGGGACCCGTGAAGTTATAATGGGCACCGCCTTCCTGAACGCTTTTACCGCGACTAATACAGTCATCCACCATACAGGACAGGAACGGCAGGGGGGCCCGATCCATATGAGCAAGGTCAACACTGTTATCGGCCATTGCCAGATGATAGACAAAATATTCGTTCTGTTTACGATAAGCTTCAATGATGTCTTCAATACTCTGGAATGAATCCAGCTCACCAGTTTTGGGGCCGAGTTGTTTATCCCCGCAGCGCCCGTTGTTCAGGGTTATTTCCAGTACCTTACTCATGTTATAGAACGCGGCGTCGTGCCAGCCTTCTGTTTTTCCCGGACGTTGAGGTTCGACGCAGCCGATGATGCCGTATTCCCGCGCATCTTCCAGGGTCAGGCCGCGGTTAATCAATGCAGGGATAACAACTTCATCGTTGTAATAGGCCGGGATCCCCATACCAAGACGACTGACTTCACAGGCTTTCAGTAACAAATCGTCCGGAGATTTTGACCAGACACGTACTGACAGTGAAGGTTCATGCAGACGAACATGGGCGGTAGCCGTCATGGCCATAAAGGACAGTCTGTTAGTGGCGTCCTGTCCGCCGCTGGTTTGACCGCCAACGATCAGGTTCTGGAACATCGGATAGCCACCAAAACCTTTGGTCGAGCCTTCATCACGAACCTTGTTAACGTCGTTGAACTTGAGCCACAGACAATCCAGCAATTCCTGCGCCTGTTCCTCGCTCAGGGAGCTGTCCTTTTCCAGGTAAGGGTACATGTACTGATCGAAACGCGCCGGGGAGATAGAATGCCCGTTGGATTCAAGTTGAATAATGGCATGGGCAAACCAGAATGACTGGCAGGCTTCATAGAAATTACTTGCACCATTTTCAGGTACTTTGTCACAGATTTCAGCAATTTTCAGCAGCTCTTTTTTACGGACTGGTGAGGCCTGTTCCGCGAGAGTACGAGCTTTAACCGCGTAACGATGAGCAAAATTGATTGCTGCGTTACAGGAAATAATGACCGCCTTGTAGAATGATTCTTTTTTCAGAAAAGCGGGGTCTTTTTTATCAGCACTGGCCATTGCGGCGGCAACATCCTGGATGATGCCTTTGTATCCACGAGCGAGAACACGCGCGTAGTCCACGGCTATATGACCGACGCCATTAAAGTAATAGTTGCCGACAGTGAAGACATTTTCTGCCATGCAATCAAGCGTTTCAGGCAACATATAGGATGTAGCCAGTTCATTCGTCGTTTTCCCTCGCCAGTAGCCAAATACGCTATCCAGCTGCTGTTTCGCTTCATCGGTTATGGTAAAACGGTCACCTTTACGCAGATTCAGACGATCGAATTCATCCTGAAGCCAGCTATTTGAGTACTCCGGGTAAATTTGTGTGGAATGAGGAGTGACCGTCAGACTACCAACGATCAGTTCACCTGCCCGGATGGTGACCGGCAATTCCGCAAGGATCTTCTCAAGCGCTTTGGCACGACGGATGATCATGGGCAGGGATTCCGTTTCCTTATAGGACTCGGTGATCAGGCGGGCACGATCCGTCTCAATGCAGGGGGTCGTATCAAGGATTTGTTCCCGTAAGGCACAAATTCGGTCAGTTGGTTCACCAAAAGCCTGTGATATTTGGCTCATTTCTTGTTCTCCACTACATGGAAATCAGATATAGGGGGTTGTGGCTGAAGGCGCTTTGCCACCCATCGTTTCCAGCAGAGTCAGACCTACATCACGTGCAGAACGCACCGCCTGGCGCACAGCACCGGAGTCACCGGAAACAATCAGAATAACTTCGTTAGTAAAGCTGGTGCCTTTTGCCGGGGAGTTGTAAGCCACCACATCCACATTGGCAGATTTAATCGCCGTGTCTGCCATCAGCACACCAATCGCTGCCGGGGCACCGACAATCACGCCACAGGCGCGTCCAAGGGGGGCGCCAAATGCTTTTTCCAGAGCGTAGCTGGCGCGTGCGGTGTACTGGAGTTCCACATGACCTGCTGCGTTGGCGTAAATGTCACCGAAAGTACGCTCAAGTTCGCCTAGCGCCACTTCCACAGCCCGTTTCACATCGGAAACATCCTGACCACCGAACAGCACCAGTGAACCGTGTCCTGCGCCGCCTTTAGTGTCGCGGGCCAGTTCAATTGCAACGACTTCAGTATTTGTGGCTTTGACAGCTTCATCAGCCGCCATGATCTGTGGGCCCGCACCAGTACGTGCACCAAGGATGCCTATTGAACGGTATTTCTTCTCCAGATGCATGGCATCCAGCAAGGCGCTGTCAACGTTGGCAATTACAAGGCCGATACTGTCGCCCGTTGCCGTCCCGACGAACTCGGTTAAACCGCAAAGTTTTCTTGGGATAGCGGGCTCCTGCTGAGATATCCCCGGCTGGGATGCGGCGGACGGGGTTTTCAAATCCCCGACTTTTCCGAGCACCTCGGCGATAATATTTTCTACGAGGTTATCGCTACTCATTGTTTAACTCCTTCAGATGGTTTAAGGCCTGCTGGCAGGAGTTTTTCAACATCAGAATGCGGACGTGGAATGACATGGGTAGCGATGACATCGCCGATCTGACGAGCAGAGGCACAACCGGCATCGGTGGCGGCTTTGACTGCACCCACATCTCCGCGTACGAGCACTGTTATCAGACCAGAACCAATTTTTTCGTAACCAATGAGCACGACATTGGCTGATTTGACCATCGCATCAGCAGCTTCTATTGCTGCAGTCAGACCTTTGGTCTCGACCATACCTAACGCTTCTTGTTGCATATTGTTCTCCTTCCGGGAGGAAATCGTCTGTGGGGGATAATTCACCCGGAAAGGGTAAGGGATTGGATTTTAAAATAATTGCGGGGATCTTTTTTTTTGAAGCATCATTATTGCGTTTTCAGGTGTTGATTTGCCATTTTTTAATGTATGTGATTGTTTTTTAAATTAAATAATATTTAACTGATGGTGTGTTCTTGCGTTGGCGAAGAAAATAATTTTAATTTATTTGTTGCATTATGTTGTCGAGTGTGGTTGCTTCTGCCCACGAGGCAGAGCTTGTATGTCCGCGGTTTAGCATAGAAAAGAGGTCTCTGATTATTTCGTAGATGTTGATATTGCCAGACCTTCTCTTTTTCATGATTGTATTATGACCAACCTTACTTGCGAATAGTGAGGCGACAGGAGGATACAAATATCAAAAAATGAATATATATAATCTTAGAGGTAATACCAAATTTAGGTAAAGTCATGAGACAAGATAATGGATGCGTGATATGCGCGGTATGCCATTGATATCTAATGATTTAATTTTATAGCAGCGTCAAAATTTATTCTTATTAAATAAATGTACCCCCAGGATCGTTTCTCAATATTTAATTTTCATGAGTGTTTAATGTTAAATAAAATATAATAATGGCCGCGTGTCAAAATACTGCTGCTGAGGATGTGTGTATATTAAGGTGATGGGGGTTTTCTAAGAAATAGAAATACTTTTTGGTATTATATAAAAATCGTCTGTGGGTAGGTCTGAATTCAGTCTGGAATTCCAATTCATGCTTTTTTATGTTTTGCGGTACATCGGAGTTACAAAAGGTTGTGCTAGCGTCACAAAACTTAAACCCTTCTCGTCACACGTATGATTTTCATTGGGGATAAATCTTTAATGAATTTCATATTGAGAGTAAGTAACAATTTAATAAAACAGGTGTTGTTTATGGAGTTGAATTTTTTATGAAGAAATGATGGAGGCTCCCCCGATGACAGGGGAGCTCCAAGTTTTTGTGTTTTATTATTAAGCCAATATTCCAGCCCAGTAACCCAGAATACCGAATGCAAAAATAAGCATAATCAATAGTAGGGGACTCAGTTTCTTCCTGAGCAATCTTGCAACTAACAATGTAAGAGCCAAAGGAAGCATTCCCGGAAGTAACTGATCGAAGATGTTCTGCAGCGTTGTTACTGTGACATGGCCATCTGCCTGTGTGACACGGGATACAACAATCGGTACATTAATTGTCGTCCACTTACAAACCAGGGCGCCAATAACGAACAGTCCCAGAATTGATGCACCTTCTGTCAGTTTCTGAAGGCGATCCCCACCCAAATCCTTAAGAATTTCTCTTCCTTTCTGGTATCCGTAATTTAAACCATAGTATTTCAGTGCTAAACGGATTGCGTTGAACAATACAAAAAAAATGATTGGGCCAAGGATATTTCCGGTTAACGCAAGAGAGGCTCCCAGGGCAGCAAGAACGGGTCTGATAGTCCCCCAAAAAATAGGATCTCCAACACCTGCGAAGGGACCCATCAAACCGATTTTTACACCACTGATACTATTCCCTTCAATCTGTGCACCGTTTGCTTTTTCCTCTTCCATCGCCGCCGCAACACCCAATATGGGGGAGGCGCAGTAGGGCTGAGTATTAAACCACTCCAGATGTCTTTTAAGAGCTTCTATTCTTTCCGGACCCGGCGCATACAACCGTTTTATGGCAGGAATCATGATATAGCAAATACCCAGATTCTGTACACGTTCAAAGTTTGCTGAAGCCAGAAGGACGTTTGATCTTAAAAACATACTGCTAAGGTCGCCAGAGGTAAGGCGTTTATTTTCGGTAACAGTAGTGTCTTTATTGGTATTATCGATTGACATGATTGGCTCCTCAGGAATCGAGATCGTCTTCATCAGACAAGGTTGCTTTCGATGGGCTACTTACCGCTTTACTGGCCGCAGAAAATCTTGGATTTACCTGAAGGTAAATAATGGCGGCAACTAACCCCATCCCTCCAAGTCCAACCAGATTGAAATTGGTGAAAGCCGCAATCAGAAAACCCGCAAACAGGAATGGCATCAAATGTCTGACATTCATCATATTGACAACCATTGCATAACCCACAACGACAACAATGCCACCTCCGATCTGGAGACCTTTTGTGACGACTTCCGGGATACTGTTGAGAACGTTCTGAACGGTGGTAACATCAAGCATCAGTACGGCCAGCGTGGGGAGTGCAACGCGTAATGCCTGTAATGACAGCGCACTGATATGCATGAACTCGATACCTCGAATATTGCCGGACTCGGCATAGGTATCTGCCTTGTGGACAAAGAATACCGCTATCGTTCTGATAAAAATAGTTAAGACCTGACCTGCTGCTGCCAGGGCGACTGCGATGGCAATACCTTGCCCAATGCCCTGATGGGTCGTAATGACGAGGATAGTTGAAATGACGGAAGCAATGGCGGTATCTGGCGCCATTGCAAGCCCGACGTTCATCCAGCCCAGGGCCATCATTTCAAGTGTACCGCCTAAGATAATACCGGTTTTAATATCACCCAGAACGATCCCGACCAGCGTACAAACCACAAGTGGGCGGTGGGTCTGAGCTTCGTCCAGCACACTCCCTATCCCCGCTAAAGCAGCTACCATGACCAGTGCAATAATTTGATATGTTTCCATGTCATTTAACCTTCATTATTCAATTTTAGAATAAAAATCAACCGCGGAATCAGAGGGTAATTGCCGTAGTTCAAGCTGAACACCTTTCTCATGCAGTTTTTTAAACGCCGCGATGTCTTCAGGAGTTGCGCTGACGGATTTCGTGAGTTGTTTACGACCCTCTTCATAAATCATTCCTCCAATATTTACTGAAGGAATTTTAACTCCGCCCTCAACAAGATGAAGAACATCTGTTGGATTACCAAATAAAAGAAAAGCGGTAACACCTTCATAACGTTCACTGTGATATGCTTTTATCATCTTTTCAACGGTGACCACGCTGGCCTTCATGTGGCTGGGAGCAACAGAGAGTAGCAGCGACTTACGTAACTCGTCGTTAGCCACCTTATCTGAAACGACAATAATTCGCTCTGCCGGATAGTCTTTTACCCAGCGAGTCACAACCTGGCCATGAATGTATCGGTCATCAATTCTGGAAATTAAGATATTCATATTATAAATCTTCCTCCTGGTTATTAAATTCCATGTCCTGGTTCATACTCAATATTCCGGCTATACCGGAATTTTTGGCGATATCAGCAAGGTCAGAGAAATTTTGCACCGTATTTCTGTCCATAAAACAATCAATTAACATTGGGATATTTACCCCACTCACTACATCAGAGTGATTTTGTTCTGAACTTACGAGCATTGCGGCATTGAACGGACTGCCACCAAATACATCTACAAGGAACAAAACACCATTATCTGTGTTTAACGGGGGCAGTGACTGTCTGATCTTAATGGCGAGAGAATCAACATTTTCGCCAGGGAAAAAATCCAGTACGGCCAGATTCTCCTGCTGACCAACGATCATCTCTGCCGTTTTGCAAAGAGGCGCGGCACTCGAACCATGGGTAATGACGACAATAGCTATTTCCATCTTCGTTCCTTTGAGGTTTCTTCATCCCTGTAAGTAATGCAAAGAGAGGGCCAGTTTTGTGCTTTAATAAATTATGCAATAAATCAGTGGGTTACAAGAAGAAAAACAGAAAGTTGATGAGATGAAACACAACCAGATACGCAGGTCAGGAGACTGTACCTGCGTACCGGGATATGTTCTAAAGGTCAGGGGCTTCAGAAGAGGAATTATTTTTGCTGCTGTGTAATTCATCAATCATTTCGATGACGAAAGCGAGTTCGGTATCATTAAGCCGGAGGCCTATTTTTTGTTCAAACAATGAAGAAGCTGTTTTATATTCGGCAAGTCTTTCCTGGAGGGATGCCGGGACCGTGGAGGTAAGTTGTGTATTCAATATCACTCTTTCCAGAGCATTAGCCACATGTAATCCAAGGCTAATTTTGAGGGCGGTGGAAAAATTTTTGCATTCTATTTTTTCGATACACTGTATGAAATCAATAATGATATCCACGACTTTATGAGGGTTTAAAAAAGTCATGACTTCGCGTAATGACTCATGCAGTACGTTACGAATCATTGTAGGTTGCCTTTGTATATGATGGATAAGCTCACCAGTATTCATCAGTGATTTTATCGTTGACTCGCCCTCCGCTGTAAATATTTGCTCCAAAGAAACAAAGGGAGCGTTATATTCTGGATCCTTAATCCCGATGGTAAATATCACATTGTATTTTTTAAGAATATCTGTTTTTCTGAGATTTGCATTAGCCAGAGACAAAGTGATGACTTGTATGTCACTATCACCCGACTCTTCCAGAATATCTTCAACAAGCTTTTTCAGCTTAACAGCGGTCCCGACACCACTTGAACAGATAGCGACAATCGCTCTGGCTTTTTCGGAGCTAAAGGGCGTGGTGAGAGTGACACTTGCGGGAATTGTATGAGTAATGTCATAACCACGGAAATTTTGCAATGAAGTATAAACATCATTAAGTTCTGAACCATTTAACGTGGCTTTCCTGACTGCTTCGATAAGCAACGGTGTTGAAACCATAGGGATGGTACGGATTTTAATTCCGGTATCATGAGTTATCATGTCTCCAAAATTAACCAGAGACCCCATATCAACCAGTAAAAGGACACCTTTATTATTGCTGATTTTTTGGATTTTATTCTTTACCAGTTCCAGAGCAACATCCGGGCTCATATCGAGAGGCATATCAACAGCATACACTTCTTTTTCATCGAGAAGTTCCTTGACCACGTTAACCATGCTTGTCGCGGTGGTGGAACCATGCATAATAACCAGTACTGATACGTGTTCGGAGAAACTATCTGATCTGAGTGCATTAATCAGTAGGGCAATATAGCAAACTTCATTTTTGTGGACTGTTATATGGTATTCGAATTCAATGTATTCAACAACTTCTCGGGCGCAATTTTGAATATTGATAGGGATTTGATCGTACGTATTCTGAAACGTAAGGGGGCGATAGTCTTTTTTCTGACGCGATTCCATGTATGCACTCAGATGCAGGCTAAACGCGACCAGAAAACGATCGTCGAAAAACTGATTTAACCTTGCAGATACCATCTGGCGAACATTCTCAGCTGAGTGCAGTAAGTCCGGACTGACCAGTCGTAACAGTTTTTCTCGTGATGATTCACTGTTGTTGAATTTTTTAGTAATTAATGACAGGCTTTGTTCAATGTCAATAGTGATATATTTGAAAGCATCTTCTTTAGAAACTCCCAGATGAGTCAGAGTCTCATTCTTTTCTTCAATGATACGATATAAATTAAACTTCAGTTCATACTCATCATTAATATGTTGTGGTGGTGTATCAATGTATTTAATTTCAATGTCAATCTGATCATTTATCAGCCTTGTAAGCTCCCGGGTTTCGTCAGATGTCCGGTTGAGTTCATAAATCCCCTTTTTTAGGTGGAAAGGCAGATCCTCGAAATTGATATGTAATCTTTCTTCATTGATTGCACGCATAAACACATTTGCACAAATCAGTTGAATATTGGATTTCATTTGGCCGACGTTACCGGTTCGAGTGTTGCCTATGATGGATTTTAAAGAGGCAGAGTCGATGGTGATAGGTTTGTTGACACGCAGTGCTTCTTGTTTCAGCAAAGCACATGAGAGCTCAAATTTCTCTTGTGCGCTTCTGGCATGTAAGGCTGGGAGAGTTATGATTGCCGGCAATCTACGTACAAATGTTTTTAATAATGCTGATTCAGGATCCTCAGTAGTTGCACAGATAAACCGGAATCTTGATGTTCTGGTTCTTTCCGTTTCGCCAAGACGTGAAAAATTTCCGCTGTCCAGAGTGTAAAAAACCATCTCCTGGCCTTCTGGGGGTAATCGATGGATTTCATCGAGGAAAAGGACGCCACCGTTAGCTTTTTCGATTAACCCCTCCTTATCCGAAGTGGCGCCAGTAAATGCCCCTTTGATGTGGCCGAATAAATGGCTTATCAGAAGCTGAGGGTTATTATAATAATCAGCACAGTTAAACAGGATAAAATCGCCGTTAATTAAATCTTCGTCCCTGGCAAAATCATACATAAGCCGGGCGAAAAGACTTTTTCCCACCCCTGTCGCACCGATAATGAGTGTAGGTAAGCCATAGGGTGGGTACATTACCGCTGCTTTTGCCTGCTCAACCGGTGTTTTAAGACTTTGATCGCATCCTATCATTTCGGAAAAAACATCGTTTCCGGACACTGACTTACCGGGAGGAGGAATAATATCATGCTTCTTCAGCATTTCATTAATATCATGGTAAATCGCGGTTCCTTCTATACTTACGCCAAATAAATTTTCAACTTTTTGTTTATCGATAAACCTGACCGGACGTTTTTTTATTTTGACAACCAGACCATCCTCTGCCAGTTTATTCAGATCAAAGCTGACATTACTGCGCAGATAACCCAGAGCCTCACTGAGTTCCTCTGTCGTTATCCCCTGTGTTTCCAGAATTTTCTTCTTGTCCAACCCTTCAGATAATGAAATCAGTAACTGATGTATTTTATTGATTCTTTTCATTTTTATTCACTTCAGATGTTTTTGTTGTGTAGGGGGTATGACTGGGTAAAGTTACGGTACTACATTACGGCATTAGCTTTAAAGAAAGGATTGTTGGATAGAATATCAGGCATGGCAGGCTTCCATCCTGCCAGTAAGAATCAGGATGGCTTAGCGGTACTGCAGTTATCCGCGAGATAGCCCAGAGAGGTCTGGTAAATTTTATCGATACAGGCCTCCAGTTCTGGCAGGCTTTTGTTAAATTTCATAAATTCCTCAACAAGCCATAGTATCTCTGCGTGAGTAATCCTGGAAAAAGACTTTCTCTTCTGTGCGGTATATAACCAATTGATGATGAATCTTTTTCTTTGATTATCTGATTCAAAGGGTACGATTTTTTGTCGTAATCGCAGGGCAACTAACAGACAGTAATAAAAATGGTTAATGTCCAACAAATCTTTTTGCAGATTCATAACTCAGATTCATGAATTGCCCCCGTCAGGGGGCAATAATTTAGTTACAGAAGTGAGACAGCAGCATTAAATACTCTGTCTGCAGTGATGCCAAATACCTCGAACAGCTGTTCTGCAGGTGCTGATTCCCCAAATGTAGTCATTCCGACAACGATGCCGTTCAGACCAACATATTTATACCAGTAGTCAGCAATGCCGGCTTCCACTGCCACGCGGGCAGTAACCGCCTTCGGCAGCACTGATTCACGGTAAGCCGCATCCTGTTTATCAAACGTATCAGTTGATGGCAGGGACACCACCCGTGCTCGCACACCTTCCGCGGTCAGTTTTTCCCATGCAGTGACAGCCAGCTCTACTTCAGAGCCTGTAGCAATGATAATGACTTCTGGCTCCCGGTTGCTGTCTTTCAGCACGTAGCCGCCGCGGGCGACATTCGCCAGCTGCTCTTCCGTACGCTCCTGCTGCGCCAGGTTCTGACGGGAGAGGATCAGCGCAGTTGGGCCGTCCTGACGTTCAATCCCATATTTCCAGGCTACCGCCGATTCCACCTGATCACACGGACGCCAGGTGCTCATGTTCGGGGTCAGACGCAGGGAAGCCACCTGCTCGACCGGCTGGTGCGTCGGGCCGTCTTCCCCCAGTCCGATGGAGTCGTGGGTATAGACCATCACCTGACGTTGTTTCATCAGCGCCGCCATACGCACTGCGTTGCGCGCGTATTCCACGAACATCAGGAACGTGGAGGTGTACGGCAGGAAACCGCCGTGCAGGGAGATACCGTTGGCAATCGCGGTCATCCCGAACTCACGCACGCCGTAGTGGATGTAGTTACCCGCGGTGTCTTCGTTGATGGCTTTCGAACCGGACCAGATGGTCAGGTTGCTTGGCGCCAGGTCAGCCGAGCCGCCGAGGAATTCAGGCAGCAGCGGGCCAAAGGCTTCAATCGCATTCTGCGACGCTTTACGGCTGGCGATTTTCGCCGGGTTAGCCTGCAGCTTCGCAATGAACGCGTTCGCTTTCGCGTCGAAGTCTGCCGGCATCTCGCCTTTCATACGACGAGTGAATTCGGCTGCGTCCTGCGGGAAGGCGTTGGCGTAGGCCGCGAACTTCTCATTCCACGCCGCTTCTTTCGCCTGACCGGCTTCTTTTGCGTCCCACTGTGCATAGATGTCAGAAGGGATTTCAAAGGCCGGGTGATCCCATCCGAGATGCCCACGCGCAGCAGTGATTTCACTGTCGCCCAGAGGGGCACCGTGGACATCATGGGTACCCGCTTTATTAGGAGAACCGAATCCAATGACGGTTTTACAGATGATAAGCGTTGGCATGGTCGTGATCGATTTTGCCACATCAATGGCAGCACGAATAGAATCTGCGTCGTGGCCGTCGACACCACGTACGACATGCCAGCCATAGGCCCCAAAACGTTTCGCGGTGTCGTCAGTAAACCAGCCTTCAACATGACCGTCGATGGAGATGCCATTGTCATCATAGAACGCAATCAGTTTACCCAGCTTCAGGGTACCGGCCAGGGAACATACTTCGTGGGAAATGCCTTCCATCATGCAGCCGTCGCCCATGAACGCATAGGTGAAGTGGTCAACGATATCGTGGCCCGGACGGTTGAACTGCGCCGCCAGGGTTTTTTCAGCAATCGCCATGCCGACCGCGTTGGCAATCCCCTGGCCCAGCGGGCCGGTGGTGGTTTCCACGCCGGCGGTGTAGCCGACTTCCGGGTGGCCCGGGGTTCTGGAGTGCAGCTGACGGAAGTTTTTCAGTTCTTCAATCGGCAGATCATAACCGGTGAGATGCAGCAGGCTGTAAATCAGCATTGAGCCGTGGCCGTTGGAGAGCACGAAACGGTCGCGATCGGCCCAGGACGGGTTCTGTGGGTTATGATTCAGGAAATCACGCCACAGGACTTCGGCAATGTCAGCCATCCCCATCGGGGCACCCGGGTGGCCTGATTTGGCTTTCTGTACGGCATCCATGCTCAGAAATCTGATTGCATTTGCCAGCGTTTTTCTGTCTTTCATAACCAACCTCTGTCATTTAAGTGATCACACTATTCATAATTACGGTTCAATATAACCGTTGCGCACACGCCAACCAGTCACTTTTAAAGGGACGTTTAAGCGAAGTCACAGCTTCTGTAATATCGTGGTGTACTAACTGCTCATTGCAGATACCAATGCAACGTCCGCCGTGGCCCTGTAATAACAGTTCAACAGCATATGCCCCCATCCTTGAAGCAAGAATTCGATCATAGGGTACCGGTGCCCCGCCTCGCTGGACGTGACCCAGAATAGTGGCTTTGGTTTCCCGGCCGGTTTTTTCCTGAATGTATGACGCCAGTTCATTCACATCACACATATGTTCAGTGATAACAACCAGCGCATGCTTCTTACCTTTTGAAATACCAAGATGGATCTGTTTGACCAATTCATCCGGGTTAAACTCGATTTCAGGGACGGCAACAAATTCACATCCCCCTGCGATGGCAGAGGAAAGGGTCAGATCGCCACAATGTCTTCCCATAATCTCAATGATATAGATCCGTTGATGGGAGCTGGAGGTGTCACGTATTCGGTCAATCGCTTCAACAGCGGTGCTCAGTGCAGTCATATAGCCGATCGTATAATCGGTACCCGCGACATCGTTATCGATGGTGCCTGGCAACCCAATGCAGGGAAAGCCCATTTGGGTAAGGCAATGGGCCCCCATATAGGATCCGTCGCCGCCGATGACCACCAGGGCATTTATGCCACGCGCCTGCAGATTTTTTATCGCGACTTGCCGAATGTGTTCTTCACGGAATTCCGGAAAACGAGCGGAGCCAAGAAATGTTCCGCCTCGATTTATCACATCGGAAACACTATAACGATCCAGCTGGATCATCCTGTTTTCGTAAAGTCCCAGATAACCGTCATAAATACCGAACACCTCCAGCCCTTCAGATAAGGCCGAGCGGGTGACGCTGCGTATGGCCGCATTCATGCCGGGGGCATCACCACCGCTTGTGAGAATACCAATCTTATTAATCACGGTTGCTCCTGAATCATTATGTGTTTACTCAACTGATGGCAGCGCCTTCAGAAAAAATCAGTTCATATCAGCATACGTTGCAGAGACCGGTTTTCCTGACAATCAGGACTGCTCAGTGCACTGTGAAAAGACTTATCCAAAGACGCTGACATAAGCCTGGTACGGCCGGTAAATCATACCGGCCTTACAGGGTCTTTACTGACGACGCACGCCATACGCATCAGCGGCTCGTAAAGCAGCCAGAATACGTTCAGGGGTCACAGCATAGGGCTCATTGTGCATTGTCTCTCCTTCCTGGCAGGAGGCCGTTGCTACGGCCAGCAACTGCTCATCAGTCACATTATTCAGACCAATTTGCGCGAGGGTCGTTGGCAAACCGACTGATTCACAGAAGGTGTATACAGTGTCAATAAGCTCAGGTTCCCTGTCGGTCAACATCAGCATGGCGAGTGTACCGAAAGCCACTTTCTCTCCGTGCCAGTAACTGTGTGTCTCCGGTAATACGGTCAACCCGTTATGAATGGCGTGAGCTGCAGCCAGGCCACCGCTTTCGAATCCGAGACCGGACAACAGCGTATTGGCTTCAACAATATGCTCCAGGGCAGGGGTGACCATCTTCTGTTCGCAGGCTGCTTTAGCAAGTACCCCATATTTCAACAGGACGTCAAAACACATACGAGCCAGGCCAAATGCTGTCATAGGCCCGGGACGCGTGGTCATATTACCGGCCCCTTTAATGCGGCAATCTTCTGCTTCAAACCAGGTCGCCAGTGCATCCCCCATTCCGGATACCAGGAAGCGGGCAGGGGCGTTCGCGATGATCTGTGTATCGACCAGAACAAGAGTGGGGTTCTGCGGGATCATCAGATAGCGTTTAAATTTGCCTTCCCGGGTATAAATCACAACCAGAGAGCTGCATGGGGCGTCGGTTGAGGCAAGCGTCGGGACGATAACAATAGGCAGGCCCAGGGCTGCACCTGTTGCTTTAGCGGTATCAAGGGTTTTTCCGCCACCGATACCGACAATAACGTCCGCTTCAAATGCTTTAGTTAAGGCCGAAATACGCTCAATTTCTTCATCACAGCATTCACTACAAAAAACCTCTGATTTTGTTGCAATTTTATTGGCCAGTAATGCATCAATACGGGGGCCAATGAGTTTATTCACCGTGGGATCCTGTACAATAAATGCACGCTGCCCCAGCCGTAAAAGCTCGTCCGCAAGGCATTCATCAATAGCATTAGCTCCTTGTACATAACGTCCCGGGAAAATCGCTGTAGTTACCATAATAATTTCCTTAAGTAATCACTTGTTGGATTGTTTAAAAAATTTCGCGATGACGTCCAGCTCCGCATTATTAACAACGACTGAATATTTTTCACATAACGGCATGATGTGGTTCATCAGTATGTTGTTGACAGGCGAGTCAGGTTTTTCCATATGCTTACAGGGATTATTATTTTTTGATGATGAAAGACGATCAATCAGACATGCCATATGCATGCAAATGCCGATGATCATATTGCTGGTAACGCTAATGTTAAGACTTTCCGCACATTGCTGAATGAAATACCGGATGTCCGGAAGGATATCGCCCGGTGAAATATTATTCAGCATGCTGCGTAAGGGTTCAATCATCAGTTGAGCCGTCGTCTCAATATCAATTAATTGCTGCAACTGATTGATACCGGCATCAGTCGACACGATATTGACGTTAAATACCGGAACCGTTAAAGAGAGCTCTAAAGGTGATATAGCAGCAATAATGATATGGGTTGATGCAATTTTCTCATACTCAAGCACAAACTGTTGTGCATCTGTGAATTCAACTGGGATCACATCCAGATAATTTTTCCGGTATGAGAACGATTCCTCAATAATGTTCTGGAGTACTTTTGCCGACCCTTCACCTGACGTACAGATAGTGAGAATGGCCAATTTCTGTTCTGCATCACCCGGTGACGGAATTGTTTCTGTTGCCTGATCAAGAATACTGAATACATTCAGCACTTCGTTATACAGGTCATCCTCTTTCAGGCCGGAAATGGATTTTTGAACAGCCTCAATGACATGCAGGGTACTGACAAGCTGGAGCGTTCTGGTCCTGATACCGGTATGCTCTTCGATAACGTTACCAATATGCGTCAGGGAACCCATATCCACAAGGAGCAGAACATCAGAGATGTGCTCTTCGCTGTTAATGAAGTCAATAATATTGTCCGTAATCAGTTGAGGCTTAACATCTAATGGCAGATTAAACCCGTGTGCAATGTTCACCCCCATCAGATGATTAGCCGTTTCAGCAATGGAAGATGCTGCCGCTTCACCATGCATCACAACGATCACTTTGGTATGCGTATCTTTCCGGTTACTGACCTCATCATAGAGTAAAATCATGGCCAGAAAACCAGCCTCATCGATTGGCAGGGTCACTTCAAGCTGACGTTCGATTAAACGTAATGAATCCAGTGCCAGATTGAACAAGCGGGGGAGTTCGACGCGAATTTTATTAAGATTAGGGTGATAAATCTTTTTGTTCGCTTTGACTCTTTCAAGCGTACTTTCGATGTGTTTAGCGAGAGCATACTTAAACTCAGGACGGAAGTTTTTATGTAACTCAGATTCACAAATCGTAATAATATCGTCAGCCAGGGTGAGAATGTTTCCGCTGATTAAGTTTTCTATTTTGTAGTTCGAGTGCTTATTGGCATGATTATAGTTTTCCCGGAAGAATGTGGTGATCGCATTCTCGACATCAACCAGTTCAGGCATGCTTTCAGGCGAGGAACTTTCAAACAACTCGTGTAAGGCATCATAGACCGTGTTGTCAGGTAATTCCCCAGTATAATCAAAGGCCTGGTCGGGATAATAAATGGATACCGAGGTTTTGGCTGGCATATAGCCATTCCATACCTTCCGGTGCTCAACATTTTCAAGCAAGGCTGCTTTCACATGCTCAGGCAGAATACGACTTACTACTGAAATGTTAGGCTTTTTACCTGAAATATATTCAGCGTATGCATTTGCACATGAGAATTTTATATCAGTACGAAGCTGACCAATATTATTTTCACACTCATAACTCATGAATGCATTCAGGCTGTTTGCCGAAACATGAATGGGTGCATTCAGGTGTTGAGCCTCTGCATTAATAAAGAAGTTGACAAGATTATTTCTTTCCTGGAAAGTTCTTTCTTTCAGAGAAGGTAATCGTAAAATCATCGGGAAGCGACGAGTAAACGTTCGCAAAAGATGCGACTCAGGTTTTTCTGTCGTTGCAGCAAAAATACGTACATCAGCCTGACGTAATGTATCCGTTTCTCCCATGCGACGAAAAGTGCCTTTATCAATGAAGGTAAAAAACATTTCCTGCCCTTCAGGTGGGAGGCGATGCACTTCATCAAGGAACAGTATTCCACCATGGGCTTTTTCAATTAATCCCACACGGTTCTCATCCAGGCCGGTGTAGGCGCCTTTTTTACTGCCGAATAGCTGGGAAACCAGTAACTGAGGGTTGTTTGCATAATCCGCGCAGTTAAAAACGATGAGATTAGAGTTATTTTTAACCAGCTGATTGTCTTTCGCAAAATCGTATAGTAATTCTGCAAACATGGACTTCCCGACACCGGTTTCGCCCAGAATAAGAATGTTCATGCCATTCGGTGGATACAGTACCGCTGCTTTAGCCTGCTCTATCGCTGCATACAGACTTGGATTATCCTGACTGAATTTCCCCAGTATGGATATTTTCTTGATATCTTTATTTTCTGTATTCAGTGACTTAAGGACTGATACAGGATGGTTTTCACTTTGACGCGGCTCAACAGGGAAGAAGCGAACGGGTTTCCCGTGAACTTTTTTCACTTTTCCGGACAACGTCAGTTTATTCAGCTCATGGCTGACATTTGCTCTTGAATAACCGAGTAAATCAGCAAGCTCCTGGGCTGTAACACCGTCCGGCACCTGCATCGACTGAAGTTTTTTAAAAATACGGTCAATTCTCATCACAAATGTTCCATCTAACGTGTAGGTAACTTACTAAAATATAACTCAATTCTAATATTTTTAATGTTAGTAATGTCGGGTATTTTGCATACTTATGTTGTTAACATTTGGCATGAGAATCAGGAGGAGGGCTAAACCCTCCTCCCGTAGAGCTACTCGAGATTGGCGTGTCGGGAGAACATTTCCTCATCCGTCATGTTTTTGCGTACCTTGATAGTCAGGATGACGCTTTCACAGGCGAGAAGAAGCAACTGCTCAAACAGAGAGCCAATGGGTTGGATCGTTTTCACAGTTCCGGTACCGAGGGTACTTTTTTGTGTGGAACCGGGCAGCACAACGGTGGTTGAAGACAACTTACCAATTGTCGACCCGGGACAAACGGTCACCAGCGCAATATTTGCCTCTTTATCAGCCGCTTTCTTCGCCATGGTAACAAGACTACCCGTTTCACCAGACCCGGAACCAATAATTAACAGGTCCCCTTTCTGGATAGACGGCGTAGTGGGTTCTCCCACAAAGAATGCAGTATACCCGAGGTGCATCAGACGGTTAACGAACGCACGAACCATAAAACCTGAACGACCCGCACCGGCAACAAAGATACGATTTGACTTTTCAATCAGATCGGCAAGGTTGTCGACGTCTTCCTGTTTTACCAGTTTTGCAGACTGCTGCAGTTCTTCAACAATCGATAACAGTACGGTGTCAGTCATATTATTTAGCTCCGTTCATGATCTGTTTGATAGCTGCAGCTTCAGCACGCGGATCTTTCTGGTGCGTGATGCCTGTACCAACAATCAGGATAGAAGGTTTCAGATCGACGTATTTCTGCGCAGTACGTGAACTGATACCACCGGCAACTGACATTTGTGCAGATTTTACGTGCTGCGCCATAATGCGCAGATCATCAATCGGCTCACGGCCAGCAGCCTGTTGATCGGCGCCAGTATGTACGGCCAGAATATGGGCACCAGTTGCTTCCATTTGTGCAATTTTGCCCGGCATATCTTCGACACAGATCATGTCGACAACAATTTTACGGTTGTATTTCTCAGCAACTTCGACGCAGCCTTTTACGGTCAGTACGTCGGTAACACCCAGAACTGTCGCGTAGTCAGCACCGGCTTCGAATGCCAGTTCCGCTTCATAATAGCCTGCGTCCATGATTTTCAGGTCGGCGAGGACTTCCTTTTCCGGGAAGAAACGCTTAATTTCGCGGACGGCACGCATCCCTTCATCGATAACAAACGGTGTTCCAACTTCAATGATGTCGATTGAGTCGTGAACTTGCTCGATCATACGAAGCGCTTTAACTAAATCCAGGTCATCTAAGGCAAGTTGTAATTTCATGATTTTTTATCCTTTTTCAATGATTAAATTTGTTAAATTCAGCCAGAACTTTTGTGAAAATGGCAGAGCCTTGTTCAAGTCCGGTGAAGTGAGTAATTGATTTTTCGATACCGTTTGCAGAAATATAATCCTGCAATTCCACGGCTTGAGCGTCATCGCTGTTTTTAAAAAGAAACACTGCCGCAATAGCTTTAGGTAAATATTTCACTTCACCAACAAGTGATTCATAAGCTTCACAGGGAGCAACCAGACGGTCTGTTTTATCCAGTTTACGGATAGGAGAGCGGCAGACGCGTTTGGTATCATCCTGTACCACGTCCATCGTGAAGCGTTTAATATTTTTCTTGATGAAATAGTCCAGTTCGTCAAATTCAAAGCCGAATTTTTTAATTAACGCATCGGCAGATTCATACATCATACCTTTGACATCTTCGAAAATATCTTTATCAGCAAAGGACTGTTGAACATACTGGTATCCTTTGATGAACCCTAAATATCCTGCAGCCGCATGCCCGCAGTTACAGATATAAAGTTTTCTTTCCAGGTACATAGTCAGGTTATCAGTGTAATCTGCACCTTTAATCGGTTCAGATTTGGTATCGACCAGACGATTCTGTTCGATGACCAGCTCAAACATAGTATCGATATCCAGGTACTCCACACCGTCTCGGACATTTGTCAACGCCAGACGGTCTACGGAGACGTTGGCGAAACAGGCAATTGCATCCAGTTCCGCTTCAGTGATGATATCGGTATGTTTAAGGACCTCGTTGCGTAAACGGTCGGACGCGTACAGCGCATTCTCACAGGCGAGTACGTTAACCTTTGGCATCCCTTTCAGCTTTCTTTCTTTCAGGCCTTTCGCAAGGATTGCGGAAATCTTCGGTAGGTTGTCAGCCCAGACCGAGGTGGTGATCAGATCAGCACCCACGACTGACTTAACCACCTCTTCGGGATGACTCACCGGAGAAATCGCACATACATTGGTTATAGTTTTCTTTTCATAGCCTTTATCGAGAAAATAGATGTCATAAGAATTGGTAGTGTTCAGGCTATCAACGATCTTCTGACCAACTTCAACAAATGTAATATGGTAGCCGCTGTCATGTAACAGGTCACCAATAAATCCACGACCGATATTTCCCGCTCCGAAATGAACTGCTTTCATTCTTCATACTCCTCGAAAATTTTCACGATTTCTTCTGCAGATTCTGCATTCAGTAATTTTTCGACATTGTCTTCATCGGAACACACCATGGCGATTTTACCGAGGATATCCATGTGAGTTCCATCTTTACCTGCAATACCAATTATGATTCGGGCCTCGTCGTCATCACTCCATTTAATTCCATGCGGGAGGCGAATCAGAGATATTCCGGATTTAAAAATCAACCCATCAGAACCTGCGATACCATGAGGAACAGCAACGCCGTTGCCAACATAGGTAGAAATAACCCCCTCACGTTTAAGCATCGCATCAATATATCCGACATCGACATAGCCATTATCGGAAAGCAATTTACCAACGGTAATGATTGCATCTTTTACAGAGTTAGCATCTGTGGTCAGATTGATGTTTCCGGCGTTGAAAATAGTCATACTTTCCTCTTGATTATCCGTTTTTCTGCACGTGTTCTAAGACACGATCATATTGTTTAGCTTCAATGAAGTTTTTGATGGATATAAACTGCGTATCTGGATTTTTGTTATTCTGACGTGCGCGATTCAGAAGGTCAGCGTGTGTTACAACGAGATCCGTGTCTTCTGGAATACTACTGACAGAAGCGTTCGCTACCGTCACGTTCAGCATGGCTTTTTTCGCTCGCGTTCTCAGCACGGAAGCCCCCATGGCACTTGAGCCCATACCCGCATCACAGGCCACAATAATCTTGTTGATTTTCCGGTCTGTCAGGTGTTCACCACCAGCGATGGTAGCACTTTCACTATTTGTAGCCGCAACAACTGGTGCCGTAGAGATGTGTGGAGTTGTTGTTTCTTCCTGGTATTCTTCCCCGTCTTCGACAGGAGATTTATCAAGTTTTAAAAGGATCCCGGCAACAATGGCCGAGACAATGAGACCTGCGAAATATCCGGCCAGGTTAACCGTGAAGTAACCTTTTGGCGTCATCATCGCAAAGGCAATAACACTGCCCGGAGACGGGACGGCTACGGTACCGCCATCGAAAGTCTGGAAAATAAATAGGGAGACCATGCTTCCCAGAATCGGAGCAAGAACCAGCTTAGGTTTCATCAGGACATATGGGAAATAAACCTCGGCGATCCCACCGAACATGACGATGATGGTCGCAGCCGGAGCGGTTTTACGCGCCAGTCCTTTTCCAAACAGGCAGTAGGCAACCATTACACCAACTAATGGACCACTGTTGCCTTCTACAAGGAACAGGATAGAACGGCCATGCTCAACAACCTGTTGTATGCCAAGTGGGGCCATAATCCCATGGTTAATGGCGTTATTCAGGAAGAGGACCTGAGCGGGGGCAACAAAAATACTCGCCAATGGGATCAGGCTGTGATTCAGTGCCCAGTTGACACCGGCGGATAAAAAGCCAAGGATGACGGAAAAAATCGGCTCAACAGCGGCATAGCCAATGACCATTAGGATCCCGCCAATAATCCCGATACTGAAGTTATCAACCAGCATTTCAAAACCGGGCTTGACCCGACCAACCAGCCAGCCGTCAAATTTCTTCATTACCCAGGCGGCCAGCGGTCCCATGACCATACCACCTATCAGCATGGTTACTGAGGCTCCAATGACAACTCCCATGGTTGCCAGAGCACCAATGACTCCCCCACGACGGCCATGGATAGCATAACCGCCCGTATAACCAATCAGTACTGGTAGAAGGTAGGTAATGGTTGGACCCACCAGTTTGGCAAGATATTCATTTGGGTACCAGCCGGTAGGAATGAAAAGAGCAGTAATAATACCCCATGCAATGAATACACCTATATTAGGCATAACCATTCCGCTAAGGAATGCGCCAAGTTTTTGGATCTTTAACTGTAAGGTATTCGGTGTTGAACTCATTTTTTATTACCTTTTTGAGGTTGGTTTGAATTCTTAAGTCCGTATTAGTTCTATTGGCTATCAGTTATTAATTTCAGTAACTGACAACCGTCCATAGTTGCGTATATGTAGTACGGGATGACAGCTAACTTCCCTTTCAACTGGTATCGGGAGGGAAGCTCTTCCTCCAGGAAAGAAAGATGAGGCCCGATTAAAATATGGTCATAGGTCTCAATCTCTTTTGTTAACGCTGTTTCAGGGCATACCGACACTTCAATGTGTAGTCCTTTTTCCTTCACAGCTGCCCGCAATTTCACCGCCATGAAACTGCTGGATGCTCCTGTACCACATATCAAAGCGACTTTAATCATTTTCAATTCTCAGATTGGGGGTTATTCACCCAGTCCACTGGCAATACCATCACTGATCGCTGCCAGCGCATGCTCTGCATCCTTGCCTTCTAAAGTGATGAGAATTTTATGACCACACTTAATTCCGCAAGTCATCAATTTCATCAGGCTTTTTGCGTTTGCCGGCTTTCCCTGTGCTGTCAGGTTTGTGATGGTAATATCGCTTTCATATTTTTTGGCGATATTCACCAGCATGGCGCCAGGTCTGGTGTGGAGACCACTTTTGTTAGCGATTACGAATTCTGCTTTCAGCTGCATAGCATTCTCACTCATCTTTAATTTCCAATATAAATTGAATCAGTTGCCATATATATAGCAGATAACGTGCCAACTTTTTTTAATCCTTTAAAATCATTGTATTGCATAAATGTGTTTCATTGGTGGGGCAATGTGTTTCGTTATATTGGGTGATCTATTTCACAAACAAAACGAATGAATCAGTGTGATTTGCGTCACATCCAAAACGCTTCCAGCTGTTTGTATTCTGGAGTCAATCCTGCTGAAATGATCAAACAGAGGCCGGAAACGGAGGAGTAGGTATACAGGGAGGAAGGTGAACTACCTCTCCCCTGTAAAGTTTACGACAGAGAGAATTGAACTGTTGCTGTTGGTTGCATTTTTGCTATTTCGTTTAACAACTTTTCTTCAAGCTTTTCCTGAGCTCGTGCGAACGAACGGATACCTTCGGCTAACTTGTCAACCGCCATC
Source organism: Klebsiella sp. S69 (assembly GCF_016516145.1). NCBI lineage: Bacteria > Pseudomonadati > Pseudomonadota > Gammaproteobacteria > Enterobacterales > Enterobacteriaceae > Klebsiella > Klebsiella sp. S69. The sequence goes on from NZ_JACVUU010000002.1 coordinate 177,854, forward strand.
GGATCTTCGTGATGAAGCCAATAAAATTCGGATTCAGAAAGGGGGGCTGGCGGTGTCTCTGCCTGTACCGGTGGCGTCAACATTCGGATAACCTCACCCTCCTGATGAGAGAGTTCTGCAAGCAGGTCAGGAGAAATAGTCAATCGGTCACAGCCGGCCAGAGCCAGTATCTGCTCCACCTTACGAAAACTGGCTCCCATAACGATGGTCTGATACCGGTATTTTTTAAAATAATCATAGATACGGCGGACTGAGTGTACCCCAGGATCTGTCTGTATATCGTCCTTGTTAATACTTCCTTTTTCCTTATGCCAGTCGTAGATACGCCCGACAAAAGGCGAAATGAGCCACACCCCGGCTTCTGCACATGCCCGTGCCTGAGCAAACGAGAACAAAAGAGTAAGATTGCAATGAATGCCTTCACGCTCCAGTTGTTCAGCGGCTTTAATACCTTGCCATGTCGCCGCAAGCTTTATCAGGATCCGGGAACGGTCAACACCTTGCTGCTCATACAGACGAATTAACTTTCTCGCTTTCGCTACACACATCCCGCGATCATAAGATAAGCGCGCATCGATCTCCGTTGACACCTTCCCAGGAACCACCTTCAGCAATTCGGTTCCAATACTTACGACCAGTCTGTCGCTGGTGTTCAGTAAGATAGTTTCTTTTGACCCACCTTGTTCAAGAGCCCAGCTAACCGCCTCTTTGATGTGAGGGAGGTACAATGGTAGTGACGCAGCATTCAGTATCAGAGAAGGGTTGGTCGTTGCATCTTCAGGTAAGAACTGCCGTATAGCCGAAATATCACCCGTATCCGCAACGACTGTCGTGAACCTTCTCAGATTATTGAGGATGGACATAATTGTGGCTTCCTTATCAATTCTGGTTTTCCCGTGTCAGGCGGCCAGATTTAATTAACGTTTCGTAATGTTCGATTCGTTCTACTTTAGGTTGTGAGCGACCCGCTTCAAATTCAGAATCCAGCCATGTATCTACCAACATTAATGCGAGTTCTGTACCAATGACCCGTGCACCCATGGTCATAATTTGGGCATCATTACTTTTTCGCGCTCTTGATGCGGAATAAGTATCGTGGCATTGCGCAGCCCGAACACCGGGAACTTTATTCGCAACAATCGCCATTCCGATCCCCGTACCGCACAACAAAATGCCACGTTCAAACTCCCCATCATGGATTGCTGTCGCAAGGTTAAACGCGATATCCGGATAAATCAGATCGTTTCCTGAAACATCGTGACTGAAATCAATAACTTCAATGCCTTTGTACTGAAGATGTCCCTTAACTGCGTTTTTGAGTGTGGTAGCTGCATCATCTGCGCCGATTGCGATTTTTAACATATGACTTTCGCCTCATTTAGTATGGCTTGAAGGTGTCGTTCGATTGTTCTCTCGTAGCCATGTGATGATTGATAACTGGAGAGGATATTCAATAAATCGATCGTATGTTCAATGCTAGATCTTATGGTCATTATTTATCAATAGCAAAAATATGCGAAAGCAGCTTTTAAGTGCTAATTTGGTAGATTTTAGATTGAATTATGAACTAAATCACATTTTTAACGGGTGTTCATATGAGCTTGTGTTGTTAATTGGTATTGTTGGCTTGTGATGATTGTGTACATGCCCTGCAACCGGGTAACTGGAGATAACGCAAACATTGGGGAGTAAAAAATGACCTGGATTTATAACCGTCCATCGGAATTTGCCAAAGACATGATCGAGGGGTTTGCCAGTGCTCATGCCTCTTTGGTTCGCCGTGTTCCTGGTGGCGTCGTCCGGAACACATTAAGCCAATCAAACACGGTAGCCGTCGTGGTAGGAGGAGGGTCTGGTCACTATCCGGCCTTCGCCGGTTTTGTGGGGCAGGGGCTTGCGCATGGTGCGGTGATGGGAAATCTGTTCGCATCTCCTTCAGCCCAACAAATATGCTCCGTCGCAAGAGCAGCGAATAACGGCGCTGGGGTCCTTTTACTTTACGGTAACTATGCAGGAGATGTGCTTCATTTTGGTCTGGCCTGCGAGCGACTTCGATCTGAAGGCATTCCATGCGAAGCCCTTGCGATAACTGATGATATTACCAGTGCCTCTTCACAGGAGCGAAACAAGCGCAGGGGCGTTGCCGGGGACTTGGTCATATTCAAAATAGCAGCGGCAGCTGCAGAAAAAGGCCATTCATTAGCTGAGGTCTTCGCTATCGCGCAACATTCAAATGAACGCACACGGACTCTGGGCCTTGCGTTTAGTGGCTGCACTTTGCCGGGCGCGGAACACCCGTTGTTTACCGTACCCGAAGGGATCATGGGATTTGGCATGGGGATCCATGGAGAACCCGGAATAAGTGAGATGCTGGTTCCACGCGCGGAACCGCTGGCAAAAATGCTGATTGACTCTTTAATGGGCGAAGTTCCGGATGATGTAGAGACAGCAAAAGGCGCACGTATTGCCGTCATCATAAATGGACTGGGCTCTGTAAAATATGAAGAGCTGTTTGTGCTATGGCGTTTTGTTCGCCCCCTCTTAATCGAGACAGGCGCCGAGATAGCTGATGTGCAGATCGGCGAGTTTGTCACCAGTTTTGACATGGCCGGCATGTCTCTGACAGTTGCCTGGCTAGATAATGAACTGGAAAGCTTATGGTTGGCTCCAGCCTGCAGTCCTGCATTCACCCGCGGCTCAGCAATACAACATATCCCCCTTACTACTGAGTTGCTCCAGCAAAACACAGCAACTGTTCTGGCGAGGGGAAGCGCAGCATCCCAGAAAACCGCTCAGCTAATAATGGATATTCTCAGCGCTGCTGCAGAAACGATCACACACAATGTTGATGAGCTGGGACGAATCGATGCTATTGCAGGCGATGGTGACCATGGTATAGGGATGGAACGAGGTATTCATGCGGCCCGAAATGCCGCCGAGAAGGCAGTGAAAGAAGGCGCCGGTGCTGGTGCGCTACTACAATTCGCTGCCGATGCCTGGGCTGATGATGCTGGCGGAACATCGGGTGCGATCTGGGGAGTCATTCTGAATACAATAGGAACGGTACTTGGCAATCAGTATGAACCTGACGCCGGAACTGTTTCCCGGGCAGTGAAGCAGGCAAGTGATGGAGTAATGCATTTCGGGAAAGCCAAACCGGGCGATAAAACGCTGGTTGATGTATTACACCCATTCAGTAATGCATTATCGGAAGCTGTAACGTCAGGCGCATCGCTCAGCGACTCATGGAAAAAAGCTGCAGAAGTGGCCAGAAAATGTGTGAGTGAAACCGCTGACATGGTTCCGAGAATTGGTCGAGCTCGGCCGCTGGCCGAACGAAGCGTTGGCACACCGGATGCAGGCGCTGTTTCCATGTCAATGGTCATTGACGTAGTCAGTAGATTTTTTATGAAGGAACAGCAAAAACAGACAAATAATCAGGAAACTCATCTATGAGCATTGTGATTGGGGTTAGTCATAAAAGCTATTTTGGCTGGGAGAGAACGCTTGAGTGGAATCAGAAAGTGGTAGAGATCATCAGGAAAGGCCCTACCGACGGTTCTCTGGAGCTTTTTACATTTCCTGCAATTCCAGCCATATCAGCATCATTAGAATGTTTTGCTAATACCCCAATGGCTATCGGGGCGCAAGACATCTGTGCAGAAGCGCCTGGAGCGTGGACGGGGGAAATCAGTGCAGCAATAGTTCAGGAAATGGGATGTCAGTATGCAGAAATAGGGCACGCTGAAAGACGCCGTTTTTTTAATGAAACGATCGACATTATCAATAAAAAAATTGATATGGCATTTTCCTGCCACTTAACCCCTGTTATCTGCATTGGTGAACCAGAGCGGATGGCGCTATCTGATGCGGCAGCATATGCGATAGCCCAGGCTAAAGAGCTGCTTGATCAACGCTCCGGGCCGGTTCCAGGGGTGGTTTTTGCCTGGGAGCCTCAATGGGCGATCGGGGCTCCCAAACCAGCCAGTGATGAATATATCAAATATGTCTGTCACGCTTTGCGTGGTTTTTTGCATCAACATTATGGGACTCAGTGTAAGGTCATATACGGTGGGAGTGCTGGTCCCGGTCTTCTGGAGCGACTCTGGCCACATGTAGATGGATTGTTCCTTGGACGCTTTGCCCATCAGCCTGATTCGTTTGCTCTCATACTTGAAGAAGCGCAACGTCTTCTCTCTGAGTCAACCTGATGAGAAAAGGGAAGGGAATCCCTCTCTTCCCTTACCATCCCACATAAATCAGTATGACGGCTGTTATACTGTCCGGAAATTAGTTACGTCAAAAGGTGTCTGAATGGATAAGACAGGAGTGTCGCAAGAATACGAGCTGTTAACAGAAATAGCCGTTGCCTACTACTGCGATGAAATTACTCAGGAAGAGATCGCCAATAAATTTGGATTCTCTCGTATAAAAGTAGGGCGTCTGCTCAAAAAAGCAAAAGAAGAGGGGATTGTAGAAATTAGTGTCAGATACCATCCCGTCTTCAGTACGCAGTTGGAAAAACAGCTGAAAGAGCGCTTTCCTATCAGCCGCGCTCTGATTGCACTGGATCATCAGGATGTCGATGAGCAGCGTCGTCAGGTTGCCGCACTGGTTTCCGCTCACCTCAATAACGTTCTTAAAGATGATATCGTTATCGCAGTCGGCCAGGGGCGCAATGTGGCCTCCGTTGCTGAATTATTCGGCACTGTACAACCTAAAAATTGTCGTTTTATTTGTGGGATCGGAGGAACTCATCGACCGGGTGATGTGATCAATGCAGATCATATCAGCAGATTACTGGCCAAAAAGTATGGGGGTAGCAGTGAATCTTTATATGCGCCGGCTTATGTGGAAAATATGCAGCTAAAAGAACTCTTGTTACAGAACAGTACGATAAGGAAGACGCTGGATCGTGCCAGAAAAGCTGACATTGCCCTTGTAGGGATAGGTGATATGAATGAAGAGAGCTATATGGTCAAGCTTGGCTGGTTTACACCGCAGGAGATCAATGACGCCAGCCTCAATCAGGGGGTGATTGGTGATATCGCGGGATATGACTTCTTTAATTCGCGTGGTGAACATGTAAATACCGTGATGGATAACCGGGTTATTGGCCTCAGCATTGATGAACTTCGGCAAATTCCTTGTGTTATTGCAATTGCATCAGAAAACACGAAGGCTATGGCAATCATGGGTGCATTACGCACGGGAGCTATAGATATTATTGCTACCAGTGTAAGAAATATCAGAACGATTCTTAACCTGAGCCAGTAGGTCTTACGGCGTATAAAATGACTGTGGATTTCAGGGAAGTAGATCAGAATAATTTGGTCCATCTCCCTGAAAAGGTTACAAAAAGTCACTTTCTACATCGGTAAAGATTATTTATGATGATAAGTCTCAATACCCAGATAGAGGGTGAATGCTTCGTAAATCACCTCAGCACTGGCCGAATGATTCATGGCAACATGATGTTCATACCCCTGACGACAAATCCATGACAGCAGGTCCTCAAGATGAGGCACCTGGATCACGGCCCAGCAGCCGAATGTTTCCAGTGGATCGTCCACTGAGCGTCCTTCTCCTACATAACCCTTTATTTCCCCTGTCAAATCATCCGTACTCAGGCGCAGGTAGGTCAGCGGCCCGGTCTTCATCCGGCCATGCACGGCACCACAGGTATTTTCCTCACCAACCGACGTACCGATAAGACCGGCCGTCCCCATACGGGAGGATTCCAGACTGGCGGCAGGAAAATTACCGCAGTGAAACAGCACGCATTTATCCCGCTCATCACCAAAATTGTTATTCCAGTCAGCGATAGAAGCAGGCGCCATATTAACGCTGGCCAGTGCATACATCGAGAGTGCTCCCATCACATCGACTTCACAGGCACTGGGCATGAGTTGACCTGACATCACACTCATAATGGAGCAAACATTGATGCCAAGATTTTCCTGCAGGGATGTCCAGCACTGGATCGCCGTCGTATCAATGTCATTGGCAATAATCCAGTCACTGAGCACCACAAATAATTTTGCCATTGTGACAAGTTTATCGGCAGGTACCGATCTGGCATCAGCATTGTCCAGCAACAGCCGGCGTTTTTCGTCAACCCGGATATCGTCATTCTGCAGTCCTTTCATTCTGATAAACACCTCAGATAAATCCAGTGTTTCCACGGAAATCCCAAGGCGTTCCAGCAGTTTTTCGCTGTAGCGCACTGTATTAAATCCGGCAGGACGGGCACCTATAGCCCCCACCCGGGCACCGCGCATACTGCTGACGACCCGACAGACCTGCTGGAATCTGATCAGGTCTTTTTCAAAGACCTCACTCTTGAGCGCACAGACGTGCTGCGTTGTCAGTGAAAAGGGAATGCCGTACTGCCGTAAGTTATTACAAAGGGATATCTTTCCACAAAAACTGTCCCGGCGTGTGGCTTGCTTCATTTTGTCAGGATTGTCCTCTTCAGCCTGTATCAGCACAGGTACATTCAACCCAGACAGGCGAAGAGTTTCAGCAATCGCTTTTTCATCACCAAAATTAGGAAGCAAAACCACAACACCATGTATCTCTTCCCGGTGCCGGCGAAAGAGTTCGGCACAGGCCTTGGCATCCTGACGCGTTTCAACGCCACCAAGTTTGGTCCTGTTTTCATCTGGCATGATGATATTAATGCCCAGACGGGAAAAAAGAGCTGTAGCTTGTTCCCGTGCTTCGGTGACAAGGTGATTGGGAAAGAAACCTCTGTTGCCAATAATGATGGCCATTGTTAGTTTTTCAGGGATTCGGGCCATTATATTCTCCAGTATTATTAATAAATAACTCACATGATTTTCTATAAGATGAAAAAGAACTGAAGGATTCGTATAGAATCACATGTGGGTTATTGAAAAACATTATTAATCATGAAAGTAGTGGGAGCTATTTTAAAATAGCCCCCGATTGAATTAATTATATAGCTCAGCTTTACCGTCCGAGGAGAATAGTCGCATTTTGTGCTCAACGACTTTCCTTGCAGCCTCCATTGGCTTGACATAAAGGAACATTGGCTCATGTCCGCCGGATTTAAGTTCTTCCTCGAGGGATACAAAGAACGCTTTTTTCATATCGCTGGAAATATTAATTTTACCTACGCCATATGTGATGGCTTCCGCAACTTCGCTGTCTTTGTTGCCTGAGCCACCGTGAAGGACAAGTGGGATACTGAGACGTTTCTTGATTTCTTTTAAACGCTCGATATCAAGTTTTGGTTGCATGCCTGCAGGGTAAAGACCATGAGAGGTACCGATGGCCACAGCCAGGGTATCTACACCGGTTTCTTTGACAAACTGCTCTGCTTGCGCCGGATCTGTATAAAGAATTTCACTGTGCCCACCTTCAGCACTGCCTTCTGCAACACCAATCGTACCCAGTTCAGCTTCAACTGAGACATTCACAAGATGTGCAATGTCAGTTACCTGACGAGTAATTCTGATATTTTCTTCAAAGGGATAAGCGGAGGCATCAATCATGACAGAGGTGAACCCTGTCCGGATAGCACGCATAACCTGTTCAAGCGACTGTCCGTGATCCTGATGAATCACGACAGGCACTGATGCTTTAATACCTAACTCACGTAAATACTGGATAAATATATCCCCAGTAAACTCATGCTCATCCGGGTGAATTTCAAGAATAACCGGAGAGTTTAATTTTTCAGCAACTTCAATGACAAGTCGGCCAAACTCAGCAGACGAAATATTAAAAGCACCGACACCAAACTTATGTTCATTTGCGACTTTTAGTACATCTTTCATATTCATTAACATATGTTAGACCTCTTCAGTGGATTCCAGACTGTCTTTTTTGATTACACGGAGTATTAATGCGGTTACCACCGCACCAATGATAATGGAGAAGGCGTAGGCTAAGACATTCGTGATGACATTAGGAATGAACATAACAAATACCCCACCATGCGGTGCACGAGAAGCACAACCTAGTGCCATCGAAAGAGCGCCGGCTACACCAGAACCTATAACAATTGCCGGGATAACTCTTAAGGGGTCGGTGACTGCATAGGGAATCGCTCCTTCAGTAATAAATGACAAGCCAAGAATATATGTGACTTTTCCCGTCTCTCTTTCCTGAGATGTGAATTTACGTTTGAAAAGCGTTGTGGCCAGAGCAATTCCTAGCGGTGGTACCATTCCTGCAGCCATACATGCAGCAATAGGTTCGTAGATTCCAGTGGACATTAACCCAATCGCAAACATAACAACTGTTTTGTTAAGTGGCCCTCCCATATCAAATGCCATCATCATACCCATCAATAATCCCAGGAATGCAGCATTGACATTTCCCATATTAGTTAAAAAGGTTGTAAGAGTTTCCAGTAGATATTTAATTGGCTCCCCGACAACAACAATCATCAAGATCCCGGTCATCAAAACACTCAGAAGAGGGATAATTAAAATCGGTTTCAGACCAGCAAGCGATTTAGGTAAATTAATATATTTAGCTAGTAAAAAAGTTATATAACCCGCAAGGAAACCCGCGAAGATTGCACCCAGAAAGCCCGAACCTGTATGAATGGCCAACATGCCGCCAACAGCTCCAGACACTGTACCAATATTACCACAGATGGAACGGCTAATCCCCAGAGCTAAAATTGGAAGCATGAGGGCAAATGCAGCACCTCCTCCAATATCCGACAGCATCTTTGCGATTGGATTAAAATGAGGATCTCCAGGAGTTGATGCTGTGATCCCAAACGTAAAACTAAGTGCAATCAGAATACCACCGGCAACAACGAACGGAATCATTAAGTTAACACCGGTTACCAGATGAATATATATATTAGACAAAAAAGTAGATTTGTCATTTTCACGAGATGTTGTTTCAGATATATTTGTTCCTGATTGAACCATCATCTCCGGCACAATATTTCCTGATATAATATCATTCAATAACCCGAAAGCATCTTTTGCAGCTCGCGTCACTGACACCTTAAATATTTTTTTTCCTGCGAATCGCGACATATCGATGACTTTATCTGCCGCTATTAATACAGCGTCAGCGTTTCTGATATCATCCGAAGAAAAGATATATTCACTATCGACAGCCCCTTGAGTCTCGACGAGTATATTTAATCCCAATTTTTTTGCATTTTTCTTTAAGTTTGCTTCAGCAAGATATGTGTGGGCTATGCCTGTAGGGCAGGCAGTAATGGCAATGATGTTCATTATTCTCTCCTGAGGAAAGTATTTATTGGTCTGTGCTGTTTACTATTAAATCGTAAAGCTCCTCACTTGATTCTGATTTTATTAATTGTTCAACGATATCATCATCTCCTAAAGCAACCGAAATTTTCGCGAGTGCTTTAATATGGGCGGAGCCCTTGTCAACATCCCTTACCGCGAACAGGATAACCAGTTTTACATCAGAATCATCCATTGTTTCCCAATCTACTGAGTTTTTGAGTTTTGCTATAGCGATTCTCGTTTCTTTTACCCATGGAGATTTTCCATGTGGGATCGCAATTTGATTTTCGAAACCGGTTGAACCTAGTTCCTCTCGTTCGAGAACATCCTGAATAAACCCCTCTTTATTAGATATAATCTCTTCTGAATATAAACAATCAGTCATCTTTTGAATAACTTCAAGCTTATTGTTTGCGACAAGATCAGTAAGCACACATGATTTACTTAATAAATCAGTTATAGATACAGCATTCAGCATATTTTACTCCTTAACATTATTAATCGAACCTAAGCATTCGATCACTCTTACAACATCCTTTTTGCCAAATAATGCAGATACATAGGCGACAGGAACTTTCATCCCTTCAAGGCGAATTGTTGATATAACTAAATCACATGTTTTATTTTCTAAGGTCTCTTTTAGTTTACTCCCGGAAACAATATCAATAATATCCCACTCGGGAAAAGTTCGGATAATTCTACTGGATAACAATTGTGATGCACCAACTCCACTGGAGCATACGAGAATAACTTTCTTTCTTTCAATTGTTCTCTCTATGGCTGATTGAATATATATCGTAAGATAAGCAACCTCATCATCAGATGGAATACTTGAATTTCGCACTGAGTCAATTTTCATCACGGAGATTTTAACCGCATCAAAAACCATAGTAAGCTCGTTCTTAATATCTTCCAGTATAGGGTTGTGTATTGTGATGCCATACATCAACCGATTTAACATTGGTTTTATATGTGATATTAATTGATTCTTTAACTCATGATCACCATTAAGATCTATATTTATCAGCGTGGAAATGTTTTTTATTAATAATTTCGTATATTCCATAACAACTAAGTCAACCGGTTTATTTTGTGACAGTTCGTTATGATTCCCACCAGAAGATACAATGTATTGATAAATATAACTCACCTCAATTGCAGGGAAGGCTATTTTATAATGATCACTTAACCATTGAACTGACTTTTCAGCTACCGTCCATTCTGTTCCTTGATGTTTAATATATTCGTGTTGAATATCGATATCGTCGCTCATATTCATCACCCGTCTGATTGAAACGAGGAGATGAGAAAATAAATTTGTATAATATGGGTCGCTAATTATGCAACCTAACTCATTTTCTATAAATGAAATGAGTGATATGCAATTTGATACATTTTTCTCCCCAAACTCAGCAATGAGTTGGCTTCGGGAAAAACGGTCAATTCTGCTATCCGTTAGTTGGTAGTGACTTACAACACTTGATGTAATAATTTCTTTTAATGCCATCCTTATATTATAGTCATTTCCTTCAATAGACGTACCATTATGATTTTTTATCATCTTTAATGAAAATCTGCCTACCCAAACATCAATTTTTTTTAGGTCTTCGACTATTGAAGAACGACTTATTGAAAATTTCTCCGCCAGGTAAGTTATCGAAAATGGTGTAGGTGAATACGAAAGTAATTCAGTTAAAATGCTCACAAGCCTTCTGTTAGTTAATACGCTCTGTACCTGCACAAAATCATCTTCTGGACCATGAGGTGATGGTAAAATCCCCTGGGTTTCCAGTTTCAAACCGAGTCCAGGTTTTGTAATTATTCTGTTTTCTTTTCTTACATAAAAAGAATTTATCGACTCAACATCTCTGCGAAGAGTGCTCACAGAAATATTCAATTTTTCAGCAACTTTTGTGGCTGGGATCCAGTCATCTTGCTCTGTCAGTAAGTTGAATATTTCAAGTTGTCTTTTATTAAGCACTTTCACAATCATCCTCTCATCATATCAAAAGTAATGTTGGTGCCTGCTATGTTGAAGTTATAGTCTCTGAAATAAGTACAAGAAATACTAAATTTTGAGCACAGTATGATCATATGTATGAACACAATGAACCCATAGTGTGTGCTAACTATTTGATAAGTAAGTATTAAAATGTATATCATTATAAGTAAAGTTCATCAGGATGAGATAGTGGTCACAATATTTAAAAAATATCATTCATTATATTGAGATGACAATCACATTTTAAAATGCAGATGAAAGACTTTACTATTAGTTACTTCAACAACAATATCATTTCCAACTTATTAGCTTTGTCTAGTAAACATTCTACTAATAAATGGTTTTTAAAGAACAGCCGAGACATTTCTCAAATGCGCCCTTACGCTTATGAAACAGCACAAAAATGAATGTAAGTATCCCGGTAAACCGAACCATTCACTTTTAGAGATCTTCCGACGTACTGATTATGTCCTGTGAGCAGATCACCATGCGTAAAGCCCGATTCACCGAGAACCAGATCATTGCCGTTCTGAAGTCCGTCGAAGCCGGACATACCGTTAAGGATGTCTGCCGTGAAGCCGGTATCTCTGAAGTCAGCTATTACAACTGTAAAGCGAAGTTTGGCGGTATGGAAGCCTCTGATATCAAAAAGATGAAAGACATGGAGGATGAAAACCGTCGACTCAAACAGATGTTTGCTGGTCTCAGCCTTGAATGCCGTGCACTGAAAGACGTTATCGAAAAAAAGCTTTAAAACCAGCGATAAAACGTGAGCTCGTCGGTTACCTGATTGCGCAATTTACCATGAGCATCCGCCAGGCCAGCAGGGCGTTATCGCTGAGCAGGACGGTCTATTTTTACCAACCCGATACCCGGCATGATGATCCGGTGATCCAAGTGCTGACTGAGTTGGTAGAGCACTACCCACGGTCTGGTTTTCAGAAGCTATTCCAGTTGCTACGCAGGCAGGGTAAGGCCTGGAACCATAAACGCGTTCACCGCATTTACTGTCTTCTGAAACTGAATTTTCGCCGCAAGGGAAAGCAACGTTTGCCAGTACGCAACTCGGCGCTATCCGCTGAAGATGCGTATGGACAACGGACCAGAACTGGTCTCACTGGCGCTGGCCCAATGGGTTGAGGAACATGGTGCGTTGCTTGAATTTATCAAACCGGGAAAGCCGACAGATAACCCGTTTATTGAATCATCTTACGGTAGCCTGCGTGATGAATGTCTGAACATTCACTGGTTCCTGTCGTTGGACGATGCGTAAGGCAAACTCGATAATTGACGCAGAAATATAATCATGAGGGACGCATTTATCATTAATGGCATGACGCCAGCTGAATTTATCCAGAGTTTACAAAAAGACGAAGATGCCTGATTTAGCGTTGTACTGATTTGGATCAATATCATCTATTCAGGTGGCCAAATTAACTATGCCACTACATATCACCAGCAACTGAAGCGGAATGCAAACCTGCATTCCGGCGCCCCTCTATTCATAATATCCATCATAGGAAACATCATGATGCCTTCTGCGTATCATACGAGTGACTTTTTACTCCAGGTTAGCATGAAACTGCCACAGCGAATGAATATTAAGTTGACGTTTCTCAATAATCATCAGCGCAATGATATCCCCGACCAGCAGAAGTGACTGTTCAAAGAGACTGGTCATAGGTTGCCGTGAAACAATTTCATCAGGCAGATGTAATTTGCTGGAAACGGGTATACGAATAAAATGATCCCGGTACTCCTTCATTGAACAATCCGGGTTTGCTCCAATATGCACTACCATCGCTTTATAGGTTTTGGCTTTCCGGGCGATACCCAGAGGAAACAAAGTTTCACCACTTCCTGAGCCCACAATAAGGAGGTCATTTTCAGTAATTGCTGGTTCTGTAATTTGTCCGACGACAACAGTATTTATGCCCAGATGTGCCAGACGTTTGGCAATTGCCTGCAGAGAAAGCATGACACGACCAACCCCAACAAAAAAAACCTTATCTGCCTTCTCCATCAATCCAATCAGAAGTTCAACTTCTGCCGGGTTAATCTGCTCCATAGCATCACTAATTTCCTGCACAACACGACGTTCAGTAGTGACATAATCCATTATGCATGTCCTCCACTTTGTTGAATCAGATTTCGCAAAGCCTGTCGGTTTTCCAGAAGCGAATGGCCCTTGCGGTATAAACTGGTACTACCCAGGACAAGATTGTCCGCCCCCGCAGCAATCAGTTGAGGTATAGTGGCAAATGAAACACGTCCATCCACCTGAATACGTGGAGGTGTTGCAAGTGATTTGAGACGTTCTGCCAATTGCTGCACTTTCGTGGCGGCATAACTCACCTGCTGCTCATCTGGATTATCGGCATAACCTGGATTAATCAGCATCAACAGAACATTATCCAGCTCAGGCAGCAGAAAGTCGCAAGCTGCCAACGATGTAGCCGGATTTAGTGCTAGTCCCGCTTTTACCCCACGGCCTTTAATCATATTCACTAGGCGGTCGGTATGTAGAGCGGTCTCATAGTGAAAAGAGATTTGTTGTACTCCGATTTCAAGGATTTTCTGGACAAAAAATTCATTATCTCTTGCCATAATGTGCACATCAAAATCCAGAGTAGTGATATCCCTGAGCCGTTTGATAGTATCCAATCCAAGCGGCATTGCCGGACTAAATACCCCATCAATAATATCAATATGGAGGGCATCGATCTGCGCTTCCTCCAGTGCTTTGACAGAGGTTTTCAGGTCCAGCAAATCCGCACACATAACAGATGGTGACAGTAAGATTTTTCGTTTCATCTTGTTCCTCTCGACATCCCTTCAGAGGGATATATTACCGACAAACACAATCGCAACATAACGCAATAATTCGCAATTTTGATTTGCAGTATTAGCAATAACCCACCTCAAAACAAGAAGCTAAAACCAAAAATGAGACATTGATCACGTTATTTTGGTTGCGAATGGTTGGGCTTTCTCTCCGTGATGACAGTTATTCAGGTCTTGCACATGGTAGAATTCCTGCTAATCTTGCTCTCTTAATATTATGAGTTGGGATTGGTTGGTTTTTCTTGACAAGGTGTTTTGATGGCTTCTTCTTTGACGATTGAAAGACGAAACAAGCTTGCCCAAATCCTGATCGCGGAAGGTAGCGTGAAGGTTGGGAAAATTGCGGAAATGTTTGGGGTTTCTACCGAGACAATTCGAAAAGACTTAATTTATCTTGACAAAAAAGGTATCGCCACAAAGGGTCACGGAGGCGCAATAGCCTCCGGGAATATTCTTGCCATCGAACAACCTCTGGCCCTGAAAACCAGTGAACATCTTCAAATTAAAGAGCAAATTGCACAAATTGCAATTCAGTTGATCCCTGAACGGGGCGTGGTGATCCTTGATACAGGTAGTACTGTCCAATGTGTGGCAATGGCTTTGATGAGCAAAAGTAAATTAACAGTTATTTCTAATGCCATTAATACCATCCAGCCACTTGCTCATACAGATAATGATGTTTTTCTCGTGGGAGGGAAACTGCATGCAAACAGTCAGGCGTTGGTGGGAATGTGGGGAATTAACGCTTTTCAGTTGATTAATGCCGATATTGTCTTTCTGGGAACTGACGGATTAAAAAGCCGTAACGGTCCCTGTACCGCCTCTTATGAAGAAGCGGAAATAAAAGCTGCCATGGTGAAAAGTGCCCGCCTGAAAGTCGTCGTCAGTGACAGTACCAAGTTCACAAGTTCCGGATTGTTCCAGTTCTGCGGCTGGTCTGATATTGATTACTTCATTACCGATTCCGATATATCAGAAGATGAGTTAAATCATCTTTCAAAATTGACGGAAGTTATAGTTGCTGATTAACCTGAAAATGCTCCATACCTGAAGGAAAGTGAGCAGTTCAGTCAAGGAATGTTTCAGCTCCCCTTCCGAATAACAGTTTTGTTTTTAGTTGCGTCTCCTTTTACCTGTTTGCGGTACAGATTGCTTGCCCTCTAAGGAGTGATCAGCACCGTGCCTATAGGGGTTGGACATTGTCTGTCATCGCGCTTTTTCACACAGCGCATTCCAGACGGTGCACCATGAATAATGAGCGTTCTCAGACTCCGGTTGCCATTTTTCGTCACAGAAGACAGGAGCTGTTTTCCACCCGAACTGTGCTGGCGTGGAACCAGTCCGCACTACGCCGATAATTCTCGCCCACTCGAGAACTGTGTGGCATCAACTTCACTGAGAAACGCTGCTGCAATCAGGGGACCGACGCCTGGGATTGTTAATAGATGGAGGTACGCGATTTGTTGTGATGACAGCGCGGCAATTTCGTTATCCAGACCGGTAATTCGTTCATTTAATGCCTGCATATCTTCCCGTAGCGAGGACAGTAGTCGACGAAGGGGGAATGTCAGGCTGTTTGCGGTATCTTCAAGTAGCTCCGGTAGCTGTTGCTGGAGACGCAAGATCCCAACAGGAATAGTGAAGCTATATTTAGCGAGCAGAGAACGAAGCTGATTGACCAGCGCCGTTCTCTGCTCAACCATCAGTTGATGAGTGTTCCGAAGCGCCTTGATATCCTGTTGTTCTGTGGTTTTTACAGAAACAAAGTGAATACCCGGGCGAGATGCTGTCTCGCATATTGCCAGCGCATCATTGGCAGCATTTTTCTGGCTACGGACAAAAGCTTTTACGTGTTGTGCGGAGATGAGTCTGACGCAATAGCCTATAGATGCGAAGGTTCGCCCCCAGAAATGCGAAGTGGTACAGGCCTCCATAGCAACAAGAGTTCCAAGTTCAAACTGGCGAAGCGTATCCAGCAATTTCTGACGTGATATTTTTCTGTTCCAGACAATGGAACCATCAATCATCCAGACGCAGACCTGAAACACTGATTTGGCGATATCAATACCAACAGCTCTGATCGTACTCATGTGATTTACTCCCGTAGAAAACGCAGACAGTAAAAGTATGGCACTGGCTACGTCAGGAAGGACGTCCATCACATCACTACAGTTCCATATTTATCAACTAGAATAGGGCGATGAAAAGGTCAGTGAGTTTTACGCTATTTGGTCCGGTGATGTTAAAGAGGATAGCGTTAGGGGAGTGCTTACTCATACCCATAATGTTGTTTCTGACAACATTTCCGAAGAAGCATCTGAACGAAAATGAAGGTTATGAGCTGTTAGTCTGCTGCGGCAAATCATCTGTTGTGAGCCTATCATTCAGTGTAATTGCCGCCGTATTGGAGGTGAGCGCTCAGGTGGTCACCGAATCCGATAACAAAACGATTCATTACCATCCGTCAGTTTTATGCATCTATTCTTGCCGCTGCCAACGTGGTGCCCGTATCCGCATCTGTCGGTTTAGTACCTGACTTTTAGCTCCTACCCTCACTACCTCCTGTACTCTTCATTGAGTTACCTGACATAGTGTTGTTTTTATCGCCAATTAAGTGTGTGTTTAACCAGTACTGTATACGATCCCAGTGTCAGAGTTTAATCCAGGACAGGAGAACTAATGACCACATGCTCTGAGCGTTTTTTAAGCTACGATGATATTTGTAAACGCCCTGCTTTTGATCAAAATTATGAGATCAGCCCTGATAATTTTCATAAACTCATTGGTAAATATTCTTTTAAAGAAAGACATATTTGTCAGGTACGTACAAATAAAGGAATTTGTCGTCAGAAACATAATAATGGTTGGCTGGGTGTTTCACTGGAAGGAGTTGAAGCACTGATTGGTTGTGATTGTGCGGTAAACTATTTTTCAGCCCATAATGATTTCATCCGGGAAAAAAATCGTATTAATGATGAACTTGACCGGAAAGAAGCACTTGAGAAAATATCATTATTAATCGAAAATAAGCTGGAAACGGCGAGCTATATTGTGGACCTTGAAAAGACAGTCAAAGAGGAAGAAGGTAAGCTAAGAAAAATTTATAATACCTTCCCCAATGAGGTTTTGAGTTTTATCTACGATGCTCAGAGAACAAATAACTGGGATGTGTTTGTTGATGTGCAAAGATTAAAAACGGTTGAAGATGAAAATGGAGAATTACATACCCAGGAGATCTGGGTTAAAACTAAATTGGGAAAAATTAGTGCCATCTCTTCATCAATGGCTTTAAAACGTCTTTTAGATAACGTGACAGACCTCAGGAAATTTTATAACTCATTTGCCACGGTCAGACTTGATGATTTGGCTGACATAAAAACACCGAAGCTTAAAAACAAGTTAAGCGACTTGGTCTGAGAGATGAATATGCACAGTTGATAGTAAAATATAATGAGGAAGTTAGTGCATTTTTAAAAGAATCCAATATGGAACTTCTAATATATGTCTGTGATAGTAATAAAGAGCAATTCTTAACTACGCAGGCGTTGATGAGATTGTCTGGTTTAAAAGCCGCTCATAGTACCTATGTTGACAAACGTTTAAAAAGTATTAAAGACAAAATGGAAAAATTATTCGGGGCGATTATATAAGGAAGAGTGTTCGCTAATTACAAAAAAGAACATGCTAAAGCTCAGTCCTTTAGGGCTGAGCTTTTATGCTGCTGTATTTGTATCTTTCTGCTCATCATTGTAATCAGAGTTTCCTCGAGGTCCTTTAGGGCTTGCGGATTACCAGAGTTGTACGACAGGTTTTACCATCACACCTGTATCCGATATTTTTATAAAACCCATTTTCTTGTAATAACGAGTCAGCCGGCGTAAGGCCTTTTTTTGTTCCTGACAAAAAAGGTCGTTGGCCATTTTTTTCTGCCATTGGATATGCTCTTCATCTTCTGATGGGACCTCAAATTGCAGCGGGAACGCCTTGAGGGCAATTAACTCAGCCTGACCGCCAATACAGCGTATCCCGTCGTTAATAACCTGTAAAAAGACGTTTTTCCCTCTGAATGGTGGTAATATCTCGATACGGTCGACCAGGAGCAGGTCTGAGTTCAATATTTCAGTATCAAACAGGTTTTGAATTTTTTGTCTGAAATAACATCCACCGTTATCGAAGATTGTCCCCAGAAAATGGGCAGTATTGCTGGTGAGATCGAGGATATCCTCCGGTCGGTAGCCATTATCCATCGCATCATTAGCGTGAATCCGGTAATATTTCACTCTCCCCGCAAGTCGTTCTTCTCCGTCATCGTTACTGGCAATAATATCGCCGGTGATTGTTGTGATCCATCTGGTCTCATCGTTACCCAGAATCGATCTGGCCTGATAATTAACTGACCAGATTTCTGTGTCCTGTATTTTATTTTCCATAATGGCATTCCTGTTTGCTGAGGTGAAGGTATTACCGACCGGTCAAAATAGAACTTCTATTTGGCCACCTGAGGACTGATTACCATGAATGTTGTCCATTACCAGAGCCAGTGATGATCTCCGATTGTTTCATTTCAGCCCTTAAGGGTACACAAGAAATCCGTTCGGGCCGCACAGGGTCGTGGGTGTCAGAAGCTGTAGCGCACTCATAACCCAAGTGTAGCCAGACTGCAGAAGCATACTGAGCGACCAGAATTCACTTGCTGCTGCCGTGAGTAATAGCGTAACCAGAATGAGCACGATGGCTGACGTTATTCGCTCAACCCGGTGATATGACCGCATTGCGGTATTAACGGGAAAACCCGCCAGTTCCTGATAATCCTGTTCATCCAGAAAACCATATAACTTATTTCTCCAGGTGGTTCTGTTTTTTCCCTGCAGGGAAAGGGCATGCCGGTTGATATAGACCGACATCCCGTATGAGATGACGATATACAGGGCTAGTGCACAAAAAGCCAGAGCATACACTTTTTGCGGACCACTTGCCTTCAGAGCCTCCAGGCTGTAGCGAAGAACCAGAGTGCTGATAACCAGGGCCATATCTTTCCACAACGCGGAAGACAGGTCCCGCGACTGCTGCAGAATTTTTTGGGTATCCTCTGTCAGGCTTTTTCGCAAATCGCCCAGCGATTTCAGGGTGTCTTTTCCCCCTGTCCGGATATGGGCTTTGTAGAGCAGTCGGGCTGACTCCAGTGCCGGGGGGAGTCGACACACAATGCCTTCACAAAACGTGACACCCTCGGGCCATTCTCTGGCCAGTTCGCTGGATAGAAAGGTATGTTTAAGCTCAGTTTCGTTCCCTTCCAGAAAAATCCATTTTGCCGTTTCCTGAATGACGTCAAAGGCGGGTAGAGCCGCATGTTCTTCCCCGAAAGGGATTTTTCGTGGCGGTTTTCCGGACAATCCGACTTTTTTTATTTCGGCGGAAAAAAGCTCATTGACGAAACACTTCAACAACTCCCGGCAGGCGAGGGACGCCCAGAGCTTCATTGGTTCACCGGTCATTTTATCGCCGAATATCAGGATCCAGGGAGCAATAGTATCCGGAGGAAGAAAGTCGGTTGAAAAACATCTGATAATACTTTTTGTGACGGAGACGGTCCGAATAGGGGCGTTGGTTTCACTCCCCTCCGGCTGCATCTGTTTCCATGGCACGACCTTCCACTGTTGTGTTTCAAACGATTCGTTGACAAACAGGGCGCAGATGCGGTGATACTGACGGAGTCTGGGATCCTGGAATAAAAACGTGCGCCACCCTTCCAGGGTGAAGAGTCGCAGGATCCCGGGGATTTCATCGCTGATTATGGTGATAAAATGCTTCTGACCGGGGACACCCTGAGCGGGGTGGATATCATCCCGGCTTTCATCAACAAAGGTGATCCGGAGGTTTTCTGCATCAGTATCTATCACTTCCCCCCATAACTGAAGGGTGTCATTATCCATGCTTCCGGAAATGAATAGTTTCCGGGTGGTTGCCTGCTGATCTTCTGTGATCACCAGATCAGATGCGCGGCGTGAGCAGTCAATTGCCTTACCGATTTTTTCCAGTATCGATGTCATCTGTCACCAGCCCTGCAGTCACTATCACTATACGTTTTCGCCCGTCTTCCATCGTTTGGATATCCGGTGCATTATCCTCATCGTAGATAACAATAACATCTTCCAGAGTTTCCAGTTTTCTTTTCCGTGGCTTAGGAATGTTCTCAGGGGTGATCCGGAAAGATTCACCTGAAATTCCCAGGTCTTTTATTTTTCGGGTAAAGGATTTGACCAATGGATGATCTTCTTCCATTGGTCCAAAAATTTGGTTCAGCAGGGAAAGGGGTTCATCGGTGTTAAAATCCTGCGCCCCGTGATGTAACGTTTCATAAATCTTGTTAATACCGCTGCGTCTGATGTCGTCCGGTAACAGGTCTCGATGCTTTTTGAAGACATCCTTGAGTGCGGCAACCAGTTTGTCGCTGAGATCGGTTGTACTGTTGACGCGCTGTACCTGTAAAAAACGCTCAAAATAAACGGAGATATTGGTTCGTTTGCTGCGATCCCGTACGACAACCCGCCCTCCCTGAGAATCTTCCGTCAGGCGGACCAGAGCAATTTTCTGCATGGCTTCAGCTTTCTTGACGAAGCTTTCGCGGAAACGTTCGAGTCTGGGAACCTGAAACTCGTCTCCCTCCGCATCCAGCACGTAACGTACCACATCCTCGTTATCATATTTAATGAGGGCAAACAGTTTTTCATCGTTGAGGGTGTGAAGCTCAAAAAGAAAAAATACCCCCATACTGGCATTTTTTGTGTGGTGGTGAGACTGAAAATCGTTTGCCAGAAAGGTGGACTGCTCGGTGAAGCAGTCCGCGTCGGTATCGGCATTGTTCCTGATGAGGCGCAGAATACGCTCGGTATTGGACAATTCCGTAAAACGGAACATGTTACCGCTTAATGCAGATTTAATCCGTTCCAGGAAAAAATCGACGTGTTCAGGCGGTGATATTTCACTGAGCAGCACGGGGATCTCCAGTTCCCCACCGACGACATGAAAAATCATTCGTTTTATTGTCAGTGCATTAATTTCTTCATCCGTTAAAAAACTCATAGTGATGCCCCATTATTTCGTGTCTTATTTTATTGTTAATTGCTGTGACAATCTTTAAAGCGGGTAGTATAGGTAATCCCCCGTACATACGTAAAATATTTCAGTGCGGGGTCATGTCCCAGTTAACCCTCACCCTGTCTGTGAATAAAGGTATACCGGGAAAAGAAAAAATGAGGGAACATTCTCCCGGCAGAGATGCCGGGAGAATGGATTATAAGTATTGTTGTCTGGCGTAATCGAAAGGTGAGACCGGATTTTCACTATTTGCATCGAGAAAATCAGCCCACCACTGCAGCATCAATTTGCGTTCGTCTAAGAACTCTGCTTTATGAATATAGGCAGCCCGGACACCATTACGTTCCTGATGGCTCATCTGGCGTTCAACAGCATCCCTGGACCATAGACCAGATTCAATCAATGAACTGCAGGCCATTGCTCTGAAGCCGTGACCACAGACATCGACTTTTGTATCGTAGCCCATCAACCGCAATGCGTTATTCACGGTATTTTCACTCATAGGTCTCCAGGGATTGTGGTCGCCAGTGAAAATCAATTCATATTCTCCACTGATGGCGTGGATCTGCTTCAGTATATCCAGCGCCTGTCTGGAGAGCGGGACCAGATGCTCTGTACGCATTTTGGAACCACGGTGCGAGTACTTAACCCCTTCAATAGGTTTCCGCTCTGGAGGAATGGTCCACATGGCTTTCTTGAAGTCGATCTCTGACCATCTGGCAAAGCGTAGTTCACTGGAACGGATGAAGATAAGCAGGGTGAGTTTTGTTGCCAGTCTTGTAAGAGGCTGGCCTTTGTATGCATCAAGACGTTCAAGGAGTTCTGAAATACGACTCAGGGCAAGAGCAGGGCGGTGCTGGCGTTTCACCGTTGTTAAAGCGCCGGCCATATCCACGGCAGGGTTATAGCTGATGATGCCTGACTGGGCAGCATAGCGCATGATTGCTGTAATACGCTGCTGAAGACGGGCTGCAATTTCGTATATCTCTTTGGTTTCGGCCGCTTTGACGGGTACCAGCAAATCTGGTGTTCGCAGCGTGGTGATATCGCGTAAACCTATATAGGGAAATACGTGACCCTCAAGACTTTTGAGCACCTTCTCGCTGTGAGCTTCGGACCATTTTTTATTGCTCTTATGCCATTGACGGGCAATGAGCTCAAAAGTGTTTACGGCCTCCGGTGCAGCTTTCTTCGCTCTCCGTTGTTCACACGGGTCAATACCTTCAGATATGAGTTTTCTGGCCTCATCGCGTTTATCACGCGCTTCAGACAGTGAAACTTCGGGATACTGACCAAGCGCCAGCGTTTTCTCTTTACCAAGATGACGATAGCGCAATCGCCAGTAGCGGGAGCCATTAGGGTGAACGAGCAAAAACATGTTGCCACTGTCGGCCAGCTTATAAGGTTTTTCATCCGGTTTGGCTGCGCGGATTTTAGCGTCAGTCAGTGCCATTGCTATGTTCCTGATGTTGGATGAGGGTACAGAGTTTTATCGAATCAGACTATACCCTCATATGTACCCGCACAAGAGACTTGATGCAGGTGGAATTCGATGGAGTTCGGTGGAAACGGATGATTCGCGAGGAGCGTATTTTGGCGGGCGCAGAATGCAAAAACGGACCTCCGTGGAGGTCCGTTGATATGAATTTGGTGCCCGGACTCGGAATCGAACCAAGGACACGGGGATTTTCAATCCCTGAGTCAAAGTTAATAGTTTGTAAACAGGCGTATTTGCATACTGTAAAGAGTGTGCAAAATGACAATACTTCCCGTTATCTCTCCCAAAGGTGGAGAAGGCAAATCCACGTTTGCTGCTTACCTTGCTGGCTTTCTTGCCGATGCCGGCCTGAACACCCTTCTTGTCGATGCGGACTATTCCCAGCCGACTGCCAGCAGTATCTTTGCGCTGGAGCATGAATCCCCTTTCGGCCTCTATGAACTGCTGATGCAGATGGTCAGTGACCATACGCAGTGCATTTCTCAGACCGCCATAAAAAATCTCGATGTCATCTACTCTAACGACCCGGACGAACTGTTGCCGACCGCGATGCTCCACGCTGCAGACGGGCGTCTGCGTCTGCGTAACATACTTCAGCATCCTTTCTTTAACCGTTATGACGTCATTATTGTAGATTCGAAAGGCGCAACAGGCGTCATGACCGAGCTTTCCCTTCTGTCCTCTACCGGTAATGTGATGGGCGTTGTTAAACCCATCCTTCCGGATGTCCGGGAATTTATCCGCGGCTCCCTTCATATGCTTACCCGCCTGAAAACCTATGAAAATTACGGTATCCGCCTTCCTGATATTTCCATTCTCGTCAACTGCATCGAAAACACCCTGCTTGACCGTGAAGCGATGGACGGTCTTGCCACCATCATTAACGAAAAACACTACGATGCCGCGGCGCTGGGCAACCGTGACGTGTATCGTCTGCTCGACACCCGTATTGAGGCGCTGGATATTTTCAAACTGGGTCACGTGAAGCAGCAGCCCGTGCATCGTCTGGAGTACAAAACGCGGCGCAAAGGCCCGGCCGCAGCCGTCACTATGCACGATCTCGCGAGTGAACTGTTTCCTGAGTGGAAATCCCGCTTCAGTGACGTTCTGACCCGGGAGGTGCGCCATGTCTGAGATGATAATGCCCTGCTCCTATGAGGCAGAGCAGGCCGTGCTCGGTGGACTGATGCTTGATAATGACCGGTGGGATGAGGTGATACTGCAAATTTCCCCGGAAGATTTGTTTTCCCGGCCGCACCGTATGGTCTTCCGCGTGATGGCCGAGCTGGCCGGAGAAGGGCTACCGCTCGATCTCATCACTATTACGGAACGGCTGGAGAACAGAGGCGACCTTGAACAGTGTGGCGGCTTTGCCTATCTGGCTGAAATGAGTAAAAACACGCCGTCTGCGGCCAATATCCTGGCTTACGCCGGTGTGGTGGCGGAGAAAAGCCGCCTGCGGCAGCTGATGACGGTGGGTAACAGTCTTCTTGCCGATGTGCAGGCCCCGAAAGCGAGCTCGGCGGGCATTCTTGAGTCAGCTGAAGGTAAGCTGTTTAACATTGCCGAACAGGGAACCATGCAGCTCAACAGTGAGACCGGTGTTAACGAGTCGCTGGATAAACTGCTGACGCATCTGGAAAGCATGTCCGCCAGTGACGGCCTCACCGGGACACCGACAGGGTTCAGTGAACTGGACGCGATGACATGTGGTCTGCAACCCGGGGATCTGGCGCTTCTGGCGGCGCGCCCGTCAATGGGGAAAACCTCACTGGCGATGGCGTCCTGCACTGCGGCCGTAAGAGGAAAACCTGACGATTTCGTCTTTGTGTTCAGCCTTGAAATGCCCGCAGAGCAACTGATGATGCGCCTGCTGGCGATGGAAGGCCGGGTGGAACTGTCCCGGCTTCGCAGCGGCAACATGGATGATGAAGACTGGGCTCGCGTGTCCGCGGCTACCGGTCGCATTATTGAGTGGAAAAACCGTCTGATCATTGATGATACCAGTTACCAGACCCCGGCTACACTGCGCGCACGCGCCCGTCGCTATGTCCGCAAATACGGCAGACCCTCTCTCATCATGCTGGACTATCTGCAGCTTGTTCGCTCCCCCGAGCAGGAAAACCGCACGCAGGAAATAGCGGAAATTTCCCGTTCGCTCAAGGCGCTCGGTAAAGAACTGGGCTGTCCGGTACTGGCGCTTTCCCAGCTCAACCGGCAGGTGGAGCAGCGAGCCGATAAACGGCCCAACAATGGTGACCTGCGTGACTCCGGTGCGCTGGAGCAGGATGCGGACCTCATCATGTTTATCTACAGGGATGAGGTTTATAACCCCGGCACCCCTGATGCCGGGGTGGCTGAGATCATTGTCAGCAAGCAGCGTCAGGGTCCAACCGGCACGGTGAAAGTCAAATTTGACGGGCGCTATACGCTTTTTTCGGCGTTTCAGGAAGGCAGCTATGACTTCGGTTACCGCAGCGGGAGGAAACAGGCATGAGTCGTAAACGTTCTGAGGTGGGGGCCGCCATGCTGCAGCCGGGACGCCAGTCGCAGGCGGCCGGCAATATCAGCGTTATGCCGGCAGCCGAAATGCCCATGGTCCTGACGCTCGATCAGTTAAGCCCGAATCCTGATAATCCGCGGACTT
The DNA here is from genome assembly GCF_016516145.1 of Klebsiella sp. S69. Taxonomy (NCBI): domain Bacteria; kingdom Pseudomonadati; phylum Pseudomonadota; class Gammaproteobacteria; order Enterobacterales; family Enterobacteriaceae; genus Klebsiella; species Klebsiella sp. S69. Next base: position 203,194 of record NZ_JACVUU010000002.1, read on the forward strand.
CACGCAATCCGCGCTATGACGATATTAAGGCTTCCATCCGCTCGCGCGGGCTGGACACCGTGCCCAAGGTGACCCGGGATCCGGATGGTGAACCCGATATTTACATTTTCAGCGACGGCGGCAATACCCGCTATCAGATCCTGTCCGAACTGTGGCAGGAGACCGGCGAAGACCGGTTTTTCCGGGTCCACGTGCTGTTCAAACCGTGGCCGGGACGGCTGCAGTGCGTTATCGGCCACCTGGCTGAGAATGAAGTGCGCGGGGACCTGAGCTTTATTGAAAAGGCGAAGGGTATCCACAGCGCGCGCGCTATCTATGAAGAGCAGATGGGGAAAACGGTGTCGTTGCGTCAGTTGTCAGAGCTGCTGACCCTTGAGGGTTTGCCGGTCCATTATTCTACAGTCAGCCGCATGGAAGACGCGCTGAAATATCTTTATCCGTGGATCCCTGACCTGCTCGAATCCGGGCTCGGCAGGCCGCAGGTGGCGGCCCTGCTGGCGCTCCGGCATGATGCGGAACGCGTGTGGGATACGTTTTGCCTGATTTCAGACACAGGCGAAAAATCTTTCAGCGACGTTTTTGGTCAGTGTTGTGGCCGTTTCAACTCGCCGGAACTGTGGTCTCAGGAGATGTTTCGGGATGAACTGATCGGTGATTTACTCCAGGCCTTGCCCCATCCGGAGCTGGACTATGACCGCTGGATGATGGAGCTTGACCCCAAAGAACGCAACCGCCGGCATCACTTTGGTGACCCGGAACCGGTTGCCCTGCCTGCTACAGACAAACCTGTAAATGCTGAACCCGACCTCCCTGCAACAAAGTCAGATGAGGATGAGGGCGTCCCGCTGGCTGTCTCCGGTTCACGTCCTGAAGCCCCTGAAGGGGCGGTATCGCCCGATCAGGGTCATGCGTCTTCGCTTTCTGAAACACCGGTTAGTGAGTCTCCCCGGCATGAGGTTCAGCCGGATATGTACGGTGCGGCACCGGTTATTTCAGGTGATAGTGGGGTTATTACCGGGCTGATTACCTTCTCTGAAGGAAATGGAGAAGAGGATGGTGCGGAAGAGAATAGTGGAGAAGATGGCCTCCTTTCCCTGCTGACACCTGAACCAGAAGTTGTCCTGCAGGATGATGCGCCGGTCATTAATGACAGCATCTGGCATGTGCCGGCCCATCAGGACGATATTGAGCACCTGCAGAATACCGCCTTTCGTCTGGCATGGGAGCTGGGTGAGGTCCTTGGCTGCGAAGATGAAATTCTACCGCAACGCGACAACGACATGTCTGCCGGTTACGGCGCGGCAGGTGAGGTGTGTTCTGAAGCTGCCGCATTTCTGCTGGGCATGACCGGCGAAGCGCCTGCACTGCATCCTGCGGCAGGGGATTGTGGTCTGCCGGAGCTTTTCACCGGCGGGCCGGGTGAGGGGGAAGCACCTGCCCTGACAGATGAAGATGCTCTGAAACTGCTGCGCCTGATGCGCGTTATGCGCCGTCTCCGGGAGCTGCAACGCGGTCTGACGTACGGGGAGGATAACAGTGATGAGTAACTCACAGCGACAGTTGCGACTGCTGAATCTTGTCAGGAAACTGCTGAAGCTGGGCCGCAGCAACAGTAATGCCCATGAGGCAGGACTGGCCCTGCAGCGTGCCCAGAAGCTGATGGCCAGATACGGTATCAGCGAGCTTGACGCCGGTCTTACATCTGTGCGCGAAGCGTCTTCCCGCACGGCCCCTTCGGATGCTGAAAAAGTTCCGGAATGGATGGTGACCCTTGTCTGGGGCGTCTGTCATGCCTTTGGCTGCCGCGCTTATTACTCATGGCGTCAGACCTCTGCCGGGTATCGCCGTTCGGTAACCTTTTACGGATTCAGTGAAAAACCTGAGATAGCAGCCTATGCCTTTGATGTGCTGACGCGCCAGCTGAAAGATGCCACAAATTCTTATCTCAAAACCCAGAGCAAGCGGCTGAAACTGGCCACGCGCCGGGCGAGAGCGGAACAGTTCCGTGACGGCTGGGTATGGGGGGTGCGTGAGGTGATATCGGCGACTGACCTCAGCCGCGAAGAGCAGCAGGTGATGGGCCACTGGCTGGAAAGCCGCAGTATGAAAACAGTCACAACCCGCGAGCTGAAAGCCTGCCGCGGGGCAGATACAGCACGTTATCAGGGGTACGAGGCCGGGCAGAACGCCCGGCTTCATCAGGGTGTCAGCGGCCGGGGTCCGGCAGCCATCGGTTACCATGAGGATTAAGGGGGAATGATGAACAGTTTATCTCAGGCTGCGAACGGGCTTCTGATGCAGCTGGTAATGGATCTCAGAAGTGGCTATCTGCGCCGCTGCGAATCGCTGGGACTCAACCGGGAAGAAATGCAGATGCTGCAGGGGCTCTCGCTCGAAGAGCTGCACTACCTTTCCGGCAGTGAGGTGTCGATCATCAGTGTGGGCATCAATCACGGCAATCTGGTGCGTATGCTGCAGCAGGCCCGGACGGAACAGAAACGCCTTCAGCGAATCGACCGGGCGCTGGCGCTGGGCGGCTCCATTGAGCTGATGGCGCACTATTTCGGGCTGTCGAGCACGGACGTGGCGGCCCGCCGGCGTATTGCCGGTATCGACGTCCGGCCGGGGCGCGGTAATGCGCTCGGTGATGACGATAATGCTGCGCTCTGGCGACAGTGGCAGAAGTCAGGTGTTGACGATGCGGAAAGTGCTGACGGGCTGGACGTGATGATGCTGGCTGCAGAGCAGATGAACGTCTCGCTGACGTCGGTCTGGCACGCCGTCCGCGGCTGGCACCGTACCCGGGAGACGCAGACTCACCCTGCCCGGGCGGCGGTAAGGAAAACGGCATGAAATACAGGGTGGTTGCGCCGGGTCTGCGTGCCCCTCACGGTACGCCGCCACAGTGCTGTCAGAAGGCGTTACGGCAGGTTCGCCGCTTCCGTCAGGGGGCGCGTAATTACACCCGGCTCGATGAAAAAGGGTGTGGTTACTACAAAATCGATCTTGGCCCGTTCTGGCGGCTGCTGAGCCGCAACGAAGGCCGGACTTGGCTTCTTCTCAGCCACGAACGCTATAACAGCGCCATACGGAAATAGCGGCATACCAGTCTGTTTACCCTGCACCCGTCCGCGGGTGCAGTACTAAGCATACTGACAGAACAGAACGGCCGCGAGGGTGGCCAGAAAAGGAAGAATAATGACTCTGCCTGCAGAAAGCCTGATAGCTTACACGCTGGACAAGATGAATGCCCGTCTTGCGGCCAATCCCCGGCGGGATGAGGGGCGGATACGTAACGGCCTGCTGTTTACCGGCAATGTGCATGATGCCATTCCCCGCCGGCTGTTGCTCGACACGCGCCTGTCCCCGCTGGACAAAATGGGCTGGATGATGATCCGCCTGTATGCACAGAATAATGAAGGGGCGGTTTTCCCGAGCTATGATGAACTCCAGCTTCAGCTTGCGTCGCCCGGAAAAGGAAAGGCTTCAAGGGAGACGGTCAGCCGCGTCCTGCTGATGCTGCGAATAACCGGCTGGCTCAGTCTCTGCAAACGCGTGCGGGATGATAAAGGGCGGGTGCGGGGTAATATTTACGCCCAGCATGATGAGCCGCTGACATTCAGTGATGCGGAAGCGCTCGATCCCCGTTTTCTTGACACAGTGGCAGACGCCTGCCTGAGTAAAAACCGCACCGTCAGCCAGACCGCCCGTGACGTTCTTGACGATATAAAAAACGACCCCACCATGCGCCATTACCGTAGCCATCTTACCCTGATTGAATCGCGTCTGGGCCATCCACAGACGGCCAGCCAGATGGCAAAACGTCACGCCCGAATACCCCACCCTGCACCGGGTTCGGAATCCGGACTCAGTCAGGGCCGGCAAAAAAATGCCGCCAAAAAACCGGGTTCGGAAACCGAACTCAGTACTGAATCGTATGGAAACTTACTGAGTTCGGAATCCGTACTCCCAGTAAAATCAGGCGGTTATGACCGGGTTCGGAAACCGAACCATTACGTACGTAGTATCACACACAGTGTGAATAAAAATACGTACGTACCGGGCAAATCTGTGCTGCCTGACAGTCTGAAGGAACTGATCCCGGCAGAAGACATTGCCATGTTGACCGCTCAGCTGCAGGGACTGCCTGAGGAGCAGGCGGAACTTGTGCTGCTCAGCCTGCAGAAAGTGATGGCACGCCAGCGGCTCAGTAATCCGGTTGGCTGGTTGCTGGCCGTGATGAAAAAGGCCCGTGAGGGCAGGTTGTATGCGCCTCGTCAGGCTGATGATCTGCGTGAGCGTGCTGGGGAGAAATCCGCCCGGCGTCCTGAACAGCAGCTGTGGAAGCCAGAACCACGCACCTCTGCCCGACAGGTGTCAGAGGAAAGTATCAGGGATCTGGTCAAAAAAATCCGGAAAAAAATAATAAATTCATAATGTTGAAGGTTTTTTGAAGCAGTTGATAACGATGTCGTTCGCTTTAGCAATCAAAAGTACTGTTTAAAAAGTGAGCGCTGTTGCCAGTGGCAACACTGGTTGAAAAATGAGCGCTGTTGCCAGTGGCAACACTGGTTGAAAAATAAACACTGTTGCGCCTGACTTAAATTCGGGAGATACAGCGATTGCCATAAGACAACAGAAGGCTCTGCAAATTTGTAACGGTGACGATCTGGTTTTAGGTTGTTCATATACCCTTCTGGCCCGGACTATCTCAAGCGTGTCAAAACTCATTACCCATTAAAGAGAGGTGCCAGACATGTCTGATGGTAAAACAAAGGGCGGAACAACCGCTTCACGAGCGGGGGCACTACAGTCCTCTGTTAATATTTTGCTCCATACACATTATGCAATCCGGCTCTGGGAGGGCAGGAAACGTGATGCTCCGGACGAGGCAGGGGTGAAAAAAAAGAGACCTGAAATAATCAGCATGCCGCAAGCCATTGCGCGAGCTGGTAATGCTTCAAGAGACTCGGCTGCAGATAATCCCTATGCCGATATGGTTCTGGTACGGCTCGAAGAAGCCCTGCAACGAGCAACACGTAAAATTGATGAAAATGTCAGTTCCCTCGATGCCATATTGTCAGCCGTACCCAAAGGGGTAACGCTCTCGGAAGTTGAATCGGCCCATCCGTTAAATGTCAGTGTTTTCAGCCGTTCACCCTTAGGATACCGGTGCGTATGGCTTCTGGTTGGATATGATCAGTTAGCAATGAAAGCTTTCCAGGCCTTTCATTATGGACTGATTTCGCGTTCGCAACGTGACGCTATCCTGGACAATGGTGGCCATGCTGTCCGTCAGGTCTATGGCGTGATTCAGCCTTACAGAACACTTGCAGTGACTCGCCGTGATATTGCAGAAAAAACCACGCAAGGGCTTGTTGCGATTGAGCGAAATGGCGAACCTGATCCTGATGTGTTAAGCGGTAAAAAACGTTCTTCGTTCTCACCTCCGCTTAAAAACACCACAGCAGAGGAGGAATAATATGATTCGCTCTGTATTCCTCTTCTCTTCATTCTTTCTACTGAGTGGATGCGCAACAACAGACTGGGCTGCGATTAATAAACAGGTCAGTGACACAGCCGCAAACCTGACCAGGACTCTGGGTGGCAGCAGTAGTGGTGAAAGTGGCGGCATGCAACTGATGAGTCCGGCGGGGCAACAGGCCATGCAGTCCGTCGACAAAACGTTCTCCGTGCCGGTCGATGTGGATACTGCGGCGGCCCGCCTGAAACGACATTATAAATTTATCTCCACGCAGGAGCTTGAGACACTGCGGCAGTCCTCTAATGACGGGGACTGGAAAGCAGCGGCTGAGGATGATGCGCATCCCGTCTGGGATGCCATGCCGGGCAGCTACTACAAAATGGGGTCTGACTGGAACGGACGTGATCACCTGGATATCGAAATCGAGAAAAACGGGTCCGGCAGCAGGCTCTATGTTGTCTATCGCTCATCGTCATCCCAGCGTCTGGCCGGGTCCGGCGTCACGAAGCTGATGAATGATGTCCGCGCTGTGGCTGCGGGCGAAAAGCGCTGATGCGGGAGGCACTATATGCAACTCTTTCTGTGTGAAAAACCCTCCCAGGCAAAGGATATCGCCCGCGTGCTGGGCATCAGCAAGCGGGAGCAGGGCTTTATCAGCGGGGGTGATACCGTGGTGACCTGGGCGATTGGTCATCTGCTCGAAACTGCCAGCCCTGAAGCCTATGGCGAGCAGTATGGCAGGCCATGGCGTGCCGATGTACTGCCTGTGCTGCCTGAGGCCTGGAAAATGGTCGTCAAGGAGCAGACAAAATCGCAGTTCGCCGTTATCAGTAAGCTGCTCAAAAAGGCGTCTGAGGTGGTCATCGCAACCGACGCCGACCGCGAGGGCGAGGTGATCGCGCGTGAGCTGCTGGAATACTGCCGCTACAGTGGCGCGGTACGCCGGCTCTGGTTATCAGCCCTGGATGAGACCAGTGTGAAGGAAGCACTGTGCAGTATTCTTCCGGGAGAAAAAACAGCCCTGCTGTATGATGCCGGCAAGGGCCGGAGCCAGGCTGACTGGCTCATCGGCATGAACCTGACCCGCCTCTATACCCTCAAAGCCCGTGACTCAGGGGTGTCAGAAGTGCTGTCCGTCGGGCGGGTACAGACCCCGACGCTTGCCATGGTGGTAAACCGGGATAATGAAATCACGTCCTTCGTGCCCAAACCCTGGTGGCAGGTTCATGCGCTTATTGAAAAAGAGGGCGTCCGGTTCCGGGCGGGCTGGGTGCCCGTTGAGCAGTACTGTGACGAGGAAAAGCGTTGCATCAATCCCCAGGCCGCCCGGGCGGTGGGACAGCTGTGTCAGCAGCAGGGCAGGGCCGCGGTTCTTGAGGTAACACAGAAGCGGGAGAAAACGGCAGCGCCGCTCTGTTTTGACCTGGGCACTCTTCAGCAGGTCTGTTCCCGAAAATTCGGCATGGGCGCAAATGATGTGCTCGCTATTGCCCAGTCACTTTACGAAACCCACAAAGCGACCACCTATCCCCGGACAGACTGCGGTTTTCTGCCAACCTCTATGCAGCAGGAAATACCCGACGTGCTGGCAGCAGTGGCAAAATCCGATCCCGCTGTGGCCCCGGTACTGAATCAGTTGGACAGGCAGTTTGTCTCGCGTGTCTGGAATGACAAAAAAATCACCGCGCACCATGCCATCATTCCCACCCGACAGGCATTTGATTTGTCGCGCCTCAGCGCCGATGAGATGAAGGTTTACCAGCTGATTCGCCAGCATTATTTCGCCCAGTTCCTTCCGCTGCAGGAATCTGACGTGACGGAGACCTCTTTCAATATCGGTGGCCAGCTTTTCCGCACACGCGGGAAGGTTGGTGTGGTGACAGGCTGGAAGTCATTGTTCCAGGCTGAAAAAGATGACGATGAAGAAGACGCTGATGGTGACAGTATGGCGCTGCCGGCGCTGGCAAAAGGGGATATCTGCGCTGTTACCGGGGCTGAGGTTAAGGATATGAAAACCAGTCCACCGAAACCGTTCACGGAGGGGACGCTGATAGCTGCCATGAAGAACGCGGCCAGTTTCGTCAGTGACCCGAAGCTCAAGAAAGTGCTGCGTGATAACGCCGGTCTGGGCACAGAGGCGACGCGTGCAGGCGTGCTTGAAACCCTCTTCAAACGCCACTATCTGGAGAAAAAAGGGAAGCATATCCACTCAACGCAGATGGCCCGGGAGCTGATTGCGGCGCTGCCGGAAACGCTGACGAGCCCGGGCATGACGGCATTATGGGAGCAGGCGCTGGATGATATTTCTCAGGGAAAAATGTCGCTTGCGGTTTTTATGCAAAAGCAGTTGCAGTGGACCCGTCACCTTGTCGAAAAAGGCCGCCAGGACAGTGTGAAAATTACTGCTCCCGTCACGCCTCCCTGCCCGTTATGCAAAGGCCCCACACGTAAACGTAAAGGTAAAAATGGTGATTTCTGGGGGTGCATACGCTATCCGGACTGTGAGGGAATTATCAGTACAGGTAAGAAGAAAGCAGCGAAGCGTAAAAAAACATCGGTTAAGGCTAAAACAGAATAATCCGCGCAGTATTGAACTATTTCACTGTACAACCTCGGGTCGGGTTCTGCTATTGTTGCCAGGCTTTGATGCATAGGTGTCCCGCTGGCCACGGTGCTGTAAGGTAAACTTTAACGGGATTTACCCGCAGCAGGCCTGACAGGAAGTTATTGCACACTAACTGACCTGTAAGACGCATGCACTCCGTGAAAACCGCGTCGGGATTATTCCCCGGAGACAGATGAGACGACCGCAGGTTAAGGCACTGACCCCAGGGCACCGGAAACGGTGCCCTTTTATTTTTATGGATCACGTTTTCCATTTTGACCGTTGACATTCCGGGAGGACGGTTTAATTATAAAAGTGCTAAACCGTCGTTCATACGACCACCAATGATTCAGTAGCCTGTGAGAATCGCCTTCGGGTGGCTACAACGAAAGCTCCTGTAACCTGAAAGGGAGCAAACTTTGGTACATCTGCGCACCTTTGAAAGCAGATATCGCCTGTACAAGCGCATTACGACGCGGCGATGAAGGTTCCTTCAACATACCAGACTATCAGGATTTGCCGATCCTGACCCCCGACGGGAAACCACTCCCGTCAGGGCAGATGGTTTCTCCGTCGTACCTATTTTTACCTCCATGGAGAAAACATCATGTCTGCAAACAACACTTCTGCATCTGCAAAATCTGAGTACTTCAACCTGACTATCAAAGGCATTGGGTATCTCAGTAACATCCGCCAGGTTAACCATCAGAATGGCTCGTTCCTCAGCTGCGTAATCAATGCACTGAGTGGTCCGACTGATAATCCGGCCTACGTCCGTTTTGACATTTCTGTCGCAGGTAAAGAGGCTACCAGCCTTATCGCCCGCTGCCAGAAAGCCGTCGATGAAGACAAGAAAGTCCTGTTGGGCTTTAACCTGAGTAACCCGTCCACGGACATATTTACGCTGAACAAAGGCGACCACGCCGGCGAACAGCGCGTCAGTCTGAAAGCCCGCCTGATAAAGGTGGACTGGATCAAAATAGGCCAGGAAATGGTTTACAAGACTGAAAAATCTGACTCCGTGCCGCCACAGAATGGCTCTGCCGCACAACGCGACTACGCAGAAAACTCATTCTGATGCGCACCTGACACACCCCGTTCGCGGGGTGTTTCTTTATTCCTTACAGGAGAAATGATTATGTCCTCACGCGGCGTTAACAAGGTTATTCTTGTCGGAAACCTCGGCCAGGATCCTGAAGTTCGTTATATTCCCAACGGCAGTGCAGTTGCCACCCTTTCTCTGGCCACGTCTGAGAGCTGGCGCGATAAGCAGTCCGGCGAACAGAAAGAAGTGACCGAATGGCACCGGGTGGTTATTTTCGGCAAGCTTGCAGAAATTGCGGGTGAATATCTGCGCAAAGGCTCCCAGGTTTACATCGAGGGTCAACTGCGCACTCGCAAATGGACCGATCAGGCCGGCCAGGATAAATACACCACAGAGGTGGTGGTTAACATTGGTGGCACCATGCAGATGCTTGGCGGCCGTCAGTCCGGCAGCGGTCAGAATACGTCTTCCCGGAATGACTGGGGGCAGCCTCAGCAACCTCCAAGACCGACTCACAGTGGCCAGGCTTCCGGCAGCAGTGCCGGTGCGCCACCGATGGACTTCGATGACGATATACCGTTTATTGGATTCGGGTATGGAGTACCAAAATCAGCAATCCATGCACTCTGAACAGCCTTTATGGCAGTTGCTCTGAACTTACACATAATCCGGTCAGCATTTAAGGATAACTGACATGCCTGTTATACTGAGGATCAACGGTTTCCGGTTCTTTTTTTATTCTAATGAAGGTAACCCGCTCGAACCTGCACACATTCACGTAATGAAAGCAGGTAGTGAAGCCAAATTCTGGTTAACGCCCTCAGTGGCACTGGCCAGTAACGACGGGTTTAATTCACGGGTATTAAAAGAACTGACGGGGATCGTTGAAGATAACCAAGCATTGTTTCTGGAGGCCTGGAATGACTATTTCAGCTAAACGGGTCAGCTTCGATGAGGCCACGATGTGGGTTGAACTCAACGACGCCCGTACCATCGGTGTGCCGCTGGCATGGTTTCCACGCCTGTTGCATGCTTCAACTGAACAGCTTAACAGCTATGAACTGAGTCCCCGTGGTATCCACTGGGACGCGCTGGACGAAGACATTTCTGTTGCGGGTTTGCTTGAAGGCCGTGGCGATGTGACCCATCGTCCCCATAAAGTAGCCTGACAGCGCGCTAATAGTGAAAAACGCTGGCTTTTGCCGGCGTTTTTTTTCATCAACGGAAAATCAGTTGTTAATTGAGTGAAACCGGACCGATTCCGCACAGTGAGGGCTGTTTTATCACTGTACAGGAAAATTCCGGATGAAACGTAACACCTCTCACAACGTATTTTCACCAGGCAGGCTTGCCACGGTTCTTCCCCTGTTGTTTCTTGCGGGCTGTGTTTCCCAGCCGCAAAAGCTGCAACAGCGTGCGCCTGCCGACCCGACACCCGGCACTACCGTCACCCGCAACGTTCAGCCGGTCTCTCCCGACGAGTATGCGCGGACGCCGGAAGTGGTACGCTACGATCGTTATCTGCTGGTCAGTACCGATCCGCAGGCGGCCCAGCGCGACCCTCTCTCGCAGATTATTGATATTCGCATCCCCTCATCCCTGCATCCTACCGTGGCGGATGCGCTGCGTTACGCCCTGCGCCAGTCCGGTTATTCCCTGTGCGCGACCGGCTCCGCCAACGGCGTGCTTTACCGCCAGGCATTACCGGCAGTCCAGTACCAGCTGGGTCCGATGCGCCTGCGTACTGCCCTGCAGGTTATGGCCGGTCCGGCCTGGCAGCTGGAAGTGGACGATGTGCAGCGGGTGGTCTGCCACAGCCTGCGCGACGGCTACCAGCTGCCGGCCTCCCAGCTTCCGCCGCCGGTCAGCAGCGGGTACGTGCCTGCGCCGTCAGCCGTGTCACAACCGGCCATCAGCGCACCTCAGTCCGTACCGATTAAACCTGTCAGCGGAGGGTTTCTGAGAAAATGAGCGAACAGCAACCCTTCCATACGGACCCCGCGCCGGCCCGTAAAAGATTCAGCTGGCGTCCCCGCCGCCGCCTCATCTGGGGCGCTGCTGCAGGTGTGGGACTGGCCGGCATTGTGGCGCTGGGCTACACCGCCTTCAGTCTGGGCATATCGAACCTTGATGAGCGCCTTACACGCCTTGAATCTCAGGGCAGTACTGCGGCCACTGTTGAGACAGTCGCGGCCCTGCAGTCAGATGTGGCCACGCTCAAAACCGGTCTGCAGGATACCCGGAAAAAACTTGGTGAGATGCAGCAGGAGCTCAGCGCAGCAGCGAAACAGGCCGCCAGCGACGAAGCGGTGCGTCAGTCATTGCGAACCCTTCAGGACGCCCAGCAGGGGCTGGAAGCCCGCCTGAGTGCGCTCACTGAGCAGCTGACAGCGCTGAAATCACAGCCGGCACCCGCACCCGCCGCACCGGTCAAAAAAACTGAGCCTGCTGCAAAAAAGCCCCGTCCCGCTGACACACGTCGTGCTGCTCCGTCCCGCCGCGTGGCCCGCAGCGCGCCTTTTGTGCTGACGGGCGTGGAGAAGCGGGGGGCAGAGTCCTGGGCTGCCATCGCGCCCCGGGGCTACAGCAGCCTGTCGCAGGTGGCCCTGGTCGGAGAGGGCGAAACCGTGGCCGGATGGACGCTGGTCAGTGCCGGTTATGGTGAGGCGACGTTTCGGGTTAACGGCCGCCTGACCGTGCTCAGAGCAGAATAACGGAGCGAATGATGAAACTGAAACATGCCTTTTTAGCCGCCATGTCGCTGAGTTCCCTGACCCAGGCCGCGACCTCATCAGGGCAGACGGATGTCAGCCGGCAGGAATCAACACAACGGGCGGACTCCGCACAACAAAACCTGCAGCAGCAGGCCGGTCAGTGGGGACTGAGTGCCGACGATTATCAGCGGTATCAGCAGCTGATGAAGGGCCCCCGCGGTATCCAGTCGCCGGGCCTCGATCCGCTTTCCACCCTGGGTATTGAGGCGCAGACACCGGCAGAGCGCCGTAAGTTTGCGGAAAAGTGGGTGAAGGAAGAATTTGCCCGCACCCAGAAGGAGCTGGATTTCCAGCGTGAGGTGAACGCGGCCTGGCAGCGTCTGTATCCGGGCGCACTGCCGGTCAATATGGGGAACGCCTCGGGCGTTGCGCACGACAGCGGCGGCCGGCTGGCGCTGTTCGTCAGGTCAAAAGACTGCGCCACCTGCGACGCAAAACTGTCTGCCGTGCTGGCTGACAACCGGCCGGTCGACATCTATCTGGTTGACAGCCAGGGCAGTGATGATGCGCTGCGCAGCTGGGCGCGGGACCATCACATTCCCGTGGAAAAGGTCCGCAAGCGTCAGGTCACGCTGAACCACGACGGCGGCCGGTGGATGCGCTTTGGTAACGGCCTGATGCCGGTATTACTGCAGCAGGCGGGAGACGGTAAATGGGCAATCGCAGCATTCTGACCGGCGCGCTGGCGCTGGGCGTACTGATGGCCGCCGTCCCTGACGGCCATGCTGACCAGACGGTGCCGGAGGGTTACGTCCGCGTGGCCATGGCGCACGGCGTGCCCCCTGAAGCACTTTACTCGGTATCACTTAGCGAGTCTTCGCGCAAACTTCCCCGCGGCGTGCGGCCATGGCCCTGGACCATCAATGTGGCAGGGAAGGGGTATCGCTATGAGACGCGCCTGCAGGCCTGGCAGGCGCTGCAGGTCTTTATGAAGCGTCACCCGCTGAAGCGCATTGATGTCGGTATTGCCCAGGTCAATCTGGGCTGGAACGGTCATCATTTTGCCTCGACGTGGGATGCGTTTGACCCTTACACCAACCTGAACGCCGCCGCCGCCATTCTGCGTGAGTGCTGGGTGCGTAAGCCCGGCAGCTGGCTGGATGCCGCCGGCTGCTACCACCATCCCGCAGGAGGTCAGCCTGCTGCGCGTTACCGCGCCATTGTGAGAGGGCATCTGGCAAAAATCAGCCCTGCACCCCGCATTTCTGCGCCAGCAGCTGAAGCACCCCGTTCGGTTGCTGCGCTCACCCCCGATCCAGGCTTCGTCTGGACTGAACCCGGGAGATAACCCTGATGAAAACGCTGTCCTTATTGCTGTTTATCCTCCTTCCGCTGACCGGCCATGCTGAACTGAACGTGATTGCTGATCTGGGCGGTGAAGATGCTGCGCCGTATTTTGAGGCCGTTAATAAACAGCCCGGCATGCCCGGCGTCAGTGATTCGCCGCTTTCACGCCAGCCGGGCCATGGCGTCCCGCTGGCTGACGGGATGGCGGGTATGTTACCCGTTACCACGCCTGAACTGAGCCCGGGGAATACAGCAGACCGGCCACTGCAGTTACCCGGCATTGGGGCGTTATTTCTGATCGGGGATGATGCCCTGTCCCGTGACTGGCTGAAGGCCAATGCCGGCGCACTGGCTGAACAGCATGCGGCCGGGATGATAGTCAACGTCACGGACATGGATACCGTGCGCGAGCTGCGCGAGCTGGCACCCGGTGTCAGCCTGGCCCCGGCTTCCGGCAGCGAGCTGGCCCGTCGCCTGCAGATTGCGCATTATCCGGTACTCATCACCGACACCGGCCTGACGCAGCAGGTTAAGCCGTAATGATCGCGCCACATCTCAACGGTCTGCTGATGGCGCACCCTTTCAAGGCGGTCATACTGGCCATCCTGTTCCTGATGGTGATGGCCTTTCTCAACCTGCGCCGTCGTGAGAACGCCAGCACCCGTCGTCACCGTCGATACCGGGCAACAGCGGACCGGGTACTGAATAAGCTTAACAGCCTGCCGGGAGACGGGCAGCGTCTGACCTATCTGCGCAAAATCAGCCCGTATGTGTTTGAAGAGCTGTTGCTGTCTGCCTTTGAACGCCAGGGGCTGACTGTGGTGCGCAATGCCTCTTACAGCGGTGACGGCGGCCTTGATGGTCAGGTCATCATCGACGGTGAGCACTGGCTTATCCAGGCCAAACGGTACAGCCGTGCTGTGTCCCCCGCACATGTTGAGGACTTTGACCGGCTTCTCCTGCAGTGCGGCCGCCGTGGGATGTTTGTCCACACGGGCCGCACCGGGAAAATGAGCCGCACCCTTCGCACGGCGTCACCCCGCCTGCGCATCATCAGCGGGCAACGCCTGCTGGCCATTCTCGCCGGGCAGGACGTCCGGCAGTATCTCTGAGGACTCTCTTATGCACATCATCCTGAACAGCCTGCGTTACGTGTTGTGGCTTCTGTTCTGTTTATTCCGTCATGCCGTGTTCCTGCCTGCCGCTTTCGGCGGTGTCCTCCTGCTTGCCTGGCTTGTTCTGGGCCATCCGGTCAGTGACCTGAACGACCAGCTGCAGAAGGAGGCAACGGCATGGCGCACCGCGCCGCCCGGACACTACATGTGGGAGGAGTGCCCGGTGCCTGACAAAGCGGCTCCGCCTGAGGCAAAGCAGGCTGCCTGTACCGTCACTGCCGTCTCCACAGAAACTGCGGCGAACAATTACCTGCTGTCATTGCGGGCCGTATGGATCATTTTTTTCTTTCTGTCGAATGTTCTGTATGTGCTCTGGCGCTTACTGGCGGATGCCCTGCGTTACCACTTTCAGCCCCGCAGGGAAGCCGGCTACCCAAAGGGGACGTATACCCGCATGGCCGACGGTAAAATTATAAAGGAGGCAGACGATGAGTAACCGTTACGTCATTGAAGCCCTGCTGCGCCCGGCCGTTGAGCTGAATACCGCCGTGGTATCGGGCATGGCGGCGTATGTCTGTGTGCAGGCACCCTGGGCTGTAGCCCTGGCTCCGTCTGTCAGCTATGTCACCGCTGCCGGGTTTGCGGCTCTGGCCGTCACCCGCACGCATCAGGGGATGAAGATTATTCGCTACCGCCGGAATCTCCGCCGCCTGCCGCGCTATGTTATGAGCACTAAACAGATCCCCGTCAGCCATCGTCGCCTGTTTCTCGGGCGGGGGTTCCGCTGGACCCAGAAACATACCCAGCGCCTGCAGGATACGCTGCGCCCGGAAGTCGCCCGTTACCTGCAGCCGAACCGCTTTTATCAGGGCGCGCGTCAGCTTGAAATGCTCACAGAGCACCGTATGCCCTGGCTGGGTAAGCTGCTGAGTGCTGATACGCCGCTGAACCCGGTGCGGCCGTTGCCGCCGGTGGGCGGGAATCCGGCGCTGCACGGCATCGAGCCCGATGAAAAAGACGTCACCCTGGCCCTGGGGGAGAGGGTTGGCCATACGGTGGTTTATGGCACCACGCGCGTCGGTAAGACCCGGCTGGCAGAGCTGCTGGTCACACAGGATATCCGGCGGGGGGAAGTCACCATCGTGTTTGATCCGAAAGGCGACGCAGACCTGATGAAACGCGTCTGGGCAGAGGCCCACCGGGCCGGGCGCGGGGACGAGCTGTATATCTTTCATCTCGGCTGGCCTGAAATTTCAGCCCGTTATAATGCCGTCGGGCGTTTTGGTCGCGTGTCAGAGGTGGCTTCACGTGTGGCCGGTCAGCTGTCGGGTGAGGGGAACAGCGCGGCATTCCGTGAATTTGCCTGGCGGTTCGTCAACATCATCGCCCGTGCGCTGGTCGCCCTGGGGGAGCGCCCTGATTACACGCTGATTATGCGCTACGTGAACAATATCGCAGATCTCTATATCCGCTATGCGGAAAAAATCATCCAGGCGCAGCTGCCCTCCCTGCAGACACAGATTGAGAATAATCAGCAGGTGCTGGGCGAGGATGACGTGCCCCGTAATATGCAGGGACAGCCGGATGCCTTACGCATCTGGGCCATCGAGGTTGCCCTGAGTTCAGAAGAAGGCAAGAAGCTCTATGATCCCATTCTCGACGGGCTGCGTTCAGCGGTGCGTTATGACCGCACTTACTTTGACAAAATCGTAGCCTCCCTGCTGCCGCTGCTGGAAAAACTGACCACCGGCAAGACCGCTGAACTGCTGGCCCCTGATTATCTCGATATGGATGACTCACGGCCCATATTTGACTGGGAGCAGATCATCCGTAAAAAGGCCGTGGTGTATGTGGGGCTCGATGCGCTCAGCGACAGTATGGTGGCGAGCGCGGTCGGTAACTCCATGTTCGCCGATCTGGTGAGCGTGGCCGGCCATATCTACAAACACGGTATTAATGCGGGCCTGCCGGGCGGGAACGAAGGGAAGTCCCTGATTAACCTGCACTGCGATGAGTTTAACGAGCTGATGGGGGATGAGTTTATCCCTCTCATCAACAAGGGTGGCGGTGCCGGCATGCAGGTGACGGCCTATACCCAGACCTCTTCTGATATTGAGGCACGCATCGGGAATGCGGCCAAGACGGCCCAGGTACAGGGTAACTTCAACAACCTTATTATGCTGCGTGTCAGGGAAAACCGCACCGCCGAGCTGCTGACCACGCAGCTGCCGCAGGTGGAAATTTACACCAAAACGCTGGTCTCCGGGCACCAGGACACGGCAGATGTCAACGCTGACCAGGACTTCACCTCAAGCACCCAGGACCGCGTCGGGACGGTAAAAGTCCCCCTGCTGGAGCCGGCCGACATTGTAACGCTGCCGAAAGGGCAGGCGTTTGCCCTGCTGGAGGGCGGGCAACTGTGGAAAATCCGCATGCCGCTGCCTGCCGGGGATGCTGATGATGTGCTGATGCCGGACAGCATCGAGAAAATCGCGGAGGAGATGCGGCGCAGCTATCACAGCGGCGAGTCCTGGTGGCGGGATGGTCCGGCCCTGAATGTGCCGGTCACAGGAGGGGAGAATGGCTGAGGTAAAACGTCCCCCGCAGCAGCAGACGCTGCCGGAGCGCAAACACGGCATTCTGTATAATCTGCTCTGGGGCTGGCCATGGGCCCTGGTGGGTGTGGTGCTGTCCTCGCTGCTGCTGAGCCTGCTGATTGAATATATCGGCATCGCGTTCTTCTGGCCGGAAGCCGGGGCGGCGCACAGTGAAGCAGTCATGAACACTGAACTGGGCTGGCTGTCCACAGAGTTCACCCGCAGCCTGTTGCTGTCTGAGCCATCGGTAACGGTTGTGCGCTGGGTGACCACTGCTTATCAATGGGCCTTTGTGGACAGTGGCTTCCTTGACTGGGTCCGGCAGCAGTATGCGTACCAGATGCACAGTGACAATGCCGTCACCCGGGAAATCAACAGCTGGAGCGGCTGGCTGGCCGGCTACCTGCGTGAATACCTGCTGGCCACGGTCTGGATCAGCATTATCACCCTGGTCCGCGTCACCATCCTGGTGCTGTCCGTGCCGCTGTTTGTGCTGGTCGTGGTGGTGGCGCTGGTTGAGGGGCTGGGGCGGCGTGATCTGCGGCGTTACGGGGCGGGGTACGAGAGCTCCTTTGTCTATCACCATGCCAAAAAGCTGGTCAAACCGGCAGCAGTGGTGCCCGCCATGCTGTACCTTTCCTGGCCCACTGCAGTTTACCCCAATCTGCTGTTGTTGCCGGCGGCTGTCCTGTTGGGGATCGCCGTGACCGTGACCACTGCTTCATTCAAGAAGTATCTTTAAATCAGGGCTGGACGGAGGCGTGCAAAACTTGTTTTGCGCGCCTGCCGTCAGCAGACAAGCCATGAAACGACCGTTACTGGCGCGTCAGTTTAAAGAAATTATACATTGTGCATTGAATGCGACTTTAATCACATATCAGAACAATTTGTGTCCACTCACATGGAAGTATATGTAATGAGGAGTAACAATCGTAACGGTAGAACCTCATTTCATCCCCTATTAGGAAACATTTATGGCTGATAAAAAAGTAGTGTTTATAGCATTTGCAATTGAAGATGAACGTCAAAGAGATTTTCTTAAGGGACAATCTCTTAGTCCCCGTGCCCCTTATGAATTTATTGACATGTCAGTTAAGGAACCCTACGACGAAGATTGGAAAGAGCGCGTACGCGCACGCATAAAACGCTCCCATGGCGTTATAGTTTTAGTGAGTAAAAATTCTTTAGAGTCTTCTGGGCAAAAATGGGAAATTGAATGTGCTAAAGAGGAAAAAAAACCTATCCGTGGTATTTACGCTTATACAGATGACAGAACGAGTGTAAATGGTATCACCACTTATACTTGGAGTGATTCGAATATCAGTAATTTTATCGATGCTTTGTGAGGCTGTGTATGCGTAAAGCTTTGATTGTTGGAATCGACTATTATCAACATATAAATTGTCTTAGCGGCTGCGTTAACGATGCTCATAATGTCAAAAATATGTTAGAGAGACATGCTGACGGTACGGTAAATTTTGTTACTCCTCGTCTGATTACGGGTACTGGAACTCATGATGTTGTGACGAAGCAAAGGCTTAAAGATGCAGCTCGCGAATTATTTCAAGGTGATTCATCTATAGCATTATTTTATTTCGCTGGGCATGGTTACATTGAAGATACAGGTGGTTTCCTTTGCGCCGGAGATTGCAGAGACGGAGATGATGGGTTTTCTCTCAATGAACTCATCACAATTGCCAGTGCTTCCAGCGCAAAAAATAAAATTATAATACTCGATAGCTGTCATAGCGGTGTGGCTGGAAATCCTCCGAATATTGGTGAGTCAGCTTTGATTAAAGATGGGATGACTATTTTAACAGCATCTACAGCTGAGCAATATGCAATGGAAGTTCCGGGAGGAGGCGCTGGAGTATTTACAAATCTTTTTGTAGATGCATTGGGAGGAGCAGCAGCAAATTTAATCGGTCATGTTACTCCTGGTGGTGTTTATGCCCATATCGATCAATCGCTTGGACCTTGGGCTCAGCGTCCAGTATTTAAAACAAATGTTAAAACTTTTGTTTCGCTTAGAAAGGCTGAGCCACCGATCGCACTTGAAGATCTCCAAGCTTTGACAGCACACTTTCCTACTGCCGACTACAACTTCAATTTAGATCCATCTTTTGAACCTGAACGTAGCAATGAGCAACTTCATGATAACTCTTTGCCAGAACCTAATCCGCTCAATACATCTGTATTTGCTATCCTACAGCGTTACGTGAAAGTAAATCTTGTTCGTCCTATTGGGGCCCCCCACATGTGGCACGCCGCAATGCAGTGTAAATCATGCCAACTTACGGTATTAGGGCAACATTACTGGCGGCTTGTAAAAGATGGTTTGATATAGGGTAAATATGCCAAATAAAATACCAGACAGTCTTAGAGATGAACTCATCGAAAAACTCGCTGACATAGAGCATCAGCGCTGGGCTCATTGGCAAGAATATTTGCATAGCAAATGTATTCCTAACCCAGATGGCTCCTTAACGATTCCATCTAATCTTGTGTCACGTTGGAAGAAACAAATTGAAACTCCTTATGCTTCTCTTAGCCCAGAAGAGCAATTTAGTGATAAAGAACAAGTTGAAAAAGCGCTTATAGCCATTGAAGCAATGGTAGGAAAGTTATGACTTGTACTAGTGATGCAGTGCAATTCAGTTTTCTCAAATTGACCATACCTCGCTAAATAAATTTTAAAAATGCATTTAGGGTTTATCGCTGACCCGGCCTCTCTCCTTCCGCATCCTGTCCGCACCCCTTAATCCTTCTGGAGGTGCGTATGAACTCAAATCGTCCGGCCATGCGGCGCAACCGTCGTGTCCCGGGCATCACGGGCCTGGTACTGCTGACCTGTCTGGCGTCAGCTGCTGCACAGGCATCCGAGAAAGACGAGCTTGCGTCTGTTCAGCGTCAGCTGGACCAGGTGCAGGCGTCGCTTGAGCGGGCCCGCGTGGCGGCTGCACAGGCCGACCCGGCTGACCGTGGCCGCTTTTTCTTTGATTACCGTCAGGCCACATCCGATCTCAACACCATCCGCAGCGGCATTGACCGCTATCTGGAGCCCTCCCGCGCGCAACCGCGTGACCCGTCTTTTGTGGCCGGTAATTACCGGCGGGAGCGGCCCTGATGCCCATGACATCCGAACAAACGAACGCGTTTAAAGCCGGCTCCGGCAGTCTTGATGTGAACATTCTTCATCTGCTCTGCATCGGGGCACTGCTGGCGTTTCTTTTTCTGTGGGCCGCGTGGGCGCTGTCGGATGTCTGGACCGGCTGGAGTAACACAAAAGTGCGGGACGCTGCGCTGGGGCGTTTTGCTGTCCGCACCGTGCTGCTGTTGCTTGTGTGTATCTGGATGTTTGCCAGTTAACCCGATTATTAACGTTACGTCAGGAGATTAATTCCATGCATCAATCTGAGTCTGTTGTTGCCCGTCTGCGCCGCCTCGCCAGCCGCACGATGAACCGGGCCGGTACGCTTGCCATTCTGGGCTGGATCACCTGCAGGCCGGCTTTTGCGGATTTGCCAAGCGTTGAAGCGCCTCAGTCCAGTGGCGGAACCGGCCTGATGGGTCAGATCAAGGGCTACCTGCAGGACGGTGTGGTCATTGGTGGTCTGGTTGTGGCAGCCATCGCCTTCATCAACGTCGCGATTGCTGCCGTCCATACCTTCACGGAAGTCCGCAATGAGCGGGCAACCTGGACCAAATTTGGCTCCATCATCGTGGTGGGTGTGGTGCTGCTGGTTGCCGTTATCTGGCTGCTGGGCAAGTCCGCAGAAATCATTCTGTAGGAGTTCACGACGATGCAGACCATTCGTTTTTTACCTGACCGTCTCAACAGTGAACCCGTGGTGTTTCGCGGATTCACCACCCATGAGATGGGGCTGGCTGCCCTTGCCGGCGCGGGTGCGGGTCTGCTCCTGTCACTGCCATTTATCCCGCTTGCCGGCTGGGTTGTTGTTCCCACCGGCCTGCTGGTCATGCCGCTGCTGCTCGTCTGGTTCGGTGGCCGCTGGATGGCCAGGCTCAAGCGCGGTAAGCCCGAGAACTGGCTCTGGCAGCGACTGGAGACTAAAAAACGCCGGCTGGGGATGGGCAATCCGAAACTGATTGTGGATGCCCGGGGCTGGTCAGTGAAACGAAACAGGAGATCCTCATGAGCCGTTTTCGCCATGCGGTAAAAGACCGCGACCAGCATATTCAGACGCTGCGCATTGCCTGCGCCGTGCTCGCCTTTTTTCTTTTATTCACCTGTGCCGGCTGGATGCTGGCACCCAGCAAGCTGACCGTACATAACCCGCCGGATTTACGTACCGGCAGCACGCGTCCCTGGTGGGAAGTGCCGCCCCCGACGGTCTACTCCTTTGCGTTTTACATTTTTCAGCAGCTCAATGCCTGGCCGAAAAATGGCGAGGTGGATTATGCCGCCAAAATCAATGCGCTGTCGCCGTATCTGACGCCGTCCTGTCAGGATTTCCTGAAAGCGGATGCAAAGAAACGCGGTGACGCCGGGGAGCTCACCGACCGCGTGCGCGTGGTGTATGAGGTGCCCGGCCGCGGTTACCAGTCACAGAGCGTGACCGTACAGGATCGCGATCACTGGATTGCCCGCCTGGACGTGGTGGCCGATGAATATTTCCATGCCGAGCCGGTCAAACGCGCCCTGGTGCGTTACCCGCTGAAAGTGGTGCGCTGGGAAGGCGATGCGGAGCGTAACCCGTTCGGTCTGGCGCTGGACTGTTATGCCGGTGTGCCCCAGCGTCTGGAGGCGGCACCGCCTGCACCCAAACCGGAGAAGTCAGGAGTGTTTCAGTGATGAGTAAAAAAAACCACTACCGCGCCGGGCTGATGGCGCTGTCCTTCGCCCTGCTGCCTCTGGCGACACTGTTATCACGTCCTGCCGGCGCAGATGAGCTGATGAAATGGGAGCGTATTCCGCTGCAGATCCCCCTGAAGGTGGGGCAGGAGCGGGTGGTCTTTGTGGACAAAAACGTCCGCGTCGGTTTTCCGCCGGCGCTTAACGGTAAACTCCGGGTGCAGAGCACCGGCGGGGCCGTCTACCTGAAAGCCGACAGCGCCTTCCCGCAGACGCGGGTGCAGCTGCAGGATGTGGAAAGCGGCGAGGTTCTGCTGTTTGATATTGCCGCCGGTGAAAAAGGGCCGACCGAACCGGTCCGGCTGGTCTACAGCGGTGATGTCAGCACGCTGAGTCACGCCGGCGATGCGGCCGGTCAGCCAGGTGGTGCAGACCGGGCTGCTTCCGGATCAGGCTCACCGGCTCCCACCGGCAGCGATGATGGCACGCAGGCAAAACGTAAAAAAATCCGTTACAGCGCCCCCATACCGGTGCTGCTGACCCGCTATGCCGCCCAGAGCCTTTATGCGCCGGCCCGTACGGTCGAGGCGGTCCCGGGGATTCATCCGGTCAATCCTCATCTGCCCCGACGTGTCAGCACGCTGTATCCCTCTGAACCATTAACGGTCACGCCGCTGGCTGGCTGGGGCGTGGCAAACCGCAGCGTAGTGGCACTCAGGCTCACGAATACCGGCAGCCGTAAAGTTGTTCTGGATCCGCGTGCGCTGCAGGGACAGTTTGTGTCCGCCACCTTCCAGCACCGCTGGGTCGGCCCGGCCGGCACGCCGGAAGACACCACCACGGTGTATGTGGTGACCGCCGGTCGTCCGGAGAGCGCATTTATCGCTGAGCCGTCTGCGCTGCGTAAAGCGGCCCGCACGGTAAAACAGGAGGCCCGCCATGCAGATTAAATCTAATGCCCTGGTGAAGTTTATCGTGCCGGCCGTGGTGATTGCCGGGCTGGCCGTGGGGCTTAAAAGCTGTAAAAACGAACCGGCAGAACAACCTCAGGCAAAACAAAGCGGCTCCCTGAAAAACCTCTCGCCGGATGAACTGAAGGCGCTGGGCGTGGAAGGCGACACGCCGGAGGACACGCTGCGCACGCTCATCGGGCGGCTGAACGATGTGCGTGACCGTCAGAAAACGCTGGATAAACAGAATGCTGAGTTAGTGAAGGAGAACGAGCGCCTGCGTAAGCGCAACCAGGACGTGTCAGGTCAGGTGAATGAGGCCGTTAACGGCCTGCGTGAGCAGTACGACAAACGCCAGGCACAACTGCAGGATGAGCAGCTCAGTCTGACGGCGAAGATCCAGAGTCTGACCGACAAGCTGCAACACCCCGATGCTGAGAAAAAGACGGCAGACAGCGATATCCCGCTGGGGCTGGGCCTGGACGGCATGGGCAGCAACACTGGCGGGGCGGCGTCTCAGGGCGCAGACGGCATGATGTGGGTCGCGCCGACGGACCAGAAAGAGACGGATCCGCGGGATGCGGCCAGCGGCAAAGCGTCCCCTCAGTTCCCGACCTCGTTTCTGGGGGACAATGAGCTGACCCGCCAGAAAGCGGCCTATGAGGAGAAAGTGAAGGGACGTACGAATGAAAAAGGCGCGGAAGAGAGCGCTGAGCCGGTGTACACGCTGCCGGAAAACTCCACGCTGGTCGGCAGCCGGGCCATGACGGCACTGCTTGGCCGTGTGCCCATCAACGGGACCGTGACCGATCCTTACCCGTTCAAGGTGCTTATCGGTAAGGATAACCTGACGGCAAACGGTATCGAGCTGCCGGACGTTGAAGGGGCGATTGTTTCCGGGACGGCCAGCGGCGACTGGACGCTGTCCTGCGTGCGCGGCCAGGTGACCAGCGTCACGTTTGTCTTCTCCGACGGTACGGTGCGCACCCTTCCCAGACCAGACACCAGTAACAACGCCGGCGGGCAGAATAATAACGCTCAGGCTAAACAGGATACCGGCACCGGTGGCGGTATCGGCTGGATTTCGGATGAAAACGGCATCCCGTGCATTGGCGGCGAACGTAAGTCCAATGCCTCCACCTACCTGCCCACCATCTTTGGCCTGTCGGCTGCCGGTGCAGCCGGTGAAGCGATGAGCCAGGGGCAGTACACAACGCAGAATAACGTGAATGGCATTTCTGCCACCATGACCGGCGACGCCGGACAGGCGGCTCTGGGCAAAGCCATTTCCGGCGGCATGTCTGAAACCACGGACTGGATCAAACAACGCTACGGGATGACGTTTGATGCCATCTATGTACCGCCGGGTGCCCGTCTCGCCGTGCATATCACCCGTCAGCTGGCCATTGATTATGAAGATAAGGGCCGTAAGGTGCGCTACGACTTCACCCTGCCGGGTGGCGTCAGCGACAACGGCGGACTGGACTGAGTACACGGCCATGGCGGGACAGATAACGTTTTTCCCTCTTTCATCCGTGTGCTGGACGTTCAGCGACGGGGCAGGCTGGCATATTGATGTGATCCCTGCGTCTTCTGCGGTTCTGTTGCTGCGACCCGTTGCGCTGTTGCCAGCAGGTGCACCTTTACTGCGCTGGCGCGATGGCCTGCTTTTACTGGATATCGGCAGGTTCTCTCTGCCGCTCAGTGCCCGGGACTGTGCCGTTTCGTGGCGCAGCCCGAAAATCCCGCGGCGGCTTTACTGCCCGCGTATGACATTACGGGAGCTGGGTCATCTGCTGAATGTCAGTGCGTTCGTTTTCATCTGCGGCGGTTACGATCCGGCCGCCTCACAAAGGAGATACCGGTAATGTACAGAACGGTTTTCATTCTGGCCCTGAGCTGTGTGATGCTCAGCGGCTGCTCAACCTCCAAAGAGGAAATGCTGCCGGCGGGCGATAACACCATGCTTGAACTGTGGAACGGTGCGGACGGGGGAGGCAGTACTTCCCGTCAGTCTGCGGCGGCCCGCGACACGCTGCGACGCCCGCTGACGGGCAGCGAAACGCAGGCGGACGCGCAGGCCGACCGCAGCTACAGCCGGACTCAGGAAAGCGAAATCACCCAGCAGTTTCCCCGGCTGCCTAACCCTGACATGGTGATGTACCTGTATCCCCATCTGGCCGACGGTAACACGCCGGTGCCTGGTTACAGCACCGTGTTCCCGTTCTACAGCCAGACGCAGTATGCCATGCCTGGCGAGCGTACGGAGGCCCTGTAATGCTTTCACTGTTTACACGTAACAAAGCCACCGACCGGCAGACGCCGGTTGACGACGACATTTCCGTTCATGGAGGCGTTGATGGCCGCCAGGCGCTGAAACGCCCGGGAAAAATGACGCGCCAGGACGAGGCGAAGGTCTATCACGCCAATCCGTCCATCATTGACTTTCTGCCCTGGGCGGAATTTCTCGATGAAGAGCAGTGTCTCCTGCTTGATGACGGCGTGTCGGTGGGGGCGGTCTATGATGTGACACCGGTAGCGACCGAAGGGCGAACTGAAGAGCGTCTGGAGCAGATCCGTGACTCGGTTGAGGATGCACTTCAGGACAGCTTTGATGAACATGACGTGAATCCCTGGGTCGTGCAGTTCTTCTGCCAGGACGAGGACGACACTGACGCGTACCTCGACAGGCTGCGCGGGTATGTCAAACCGCATGCCCAGCGCACGGCGTTTACTGACGCCTGGCTGGGTGAAATGGAGCGCCATATCCGCAGTATCTCCCGGCCTGAGGGCCTTTTTACTGACTCGCTGATTACCGGCCAGCCGTGGCGCGGGCAGCAGCGCCGCACCCGGATGGTGATTTATCGCTGGCTGGGAAAAAGCCGGGATCCGATGCCGCCGGTGGCGATGCTCAATCAGGTCTGCGACCGGGTCGTTAATGCACTGGGCGGGTCGGGGATCCGCTGTACCCGGCAGAACGGCCTGCAGGTGCATGGCTGGCTGCTGCGGCTGTTCAATCCCTCACCGGACTGGGTGGAAAAAACCACGCTCTATCGTCAGGCCGCTTACGCAGACCCGCGCGATACGCCTGAAGGCACCGTACCGGTCAGCAATGACTTTGCCGAAACCCTGTGGTTCACGCCGCCGGTCTCAGACCCGGAAAACGGCGTGTGGTGGCTTGACAACAAACCGCACTGCGCGGTGGCGGTGGAAAAACTGCGTACGCCGCCGGAGCCGGGCACCCTGACCGGGGAGAAAAGCCGGGGTGAAAAGAAAATTAATGCCCTGATGGATATGTTTCCGGAAGGGACCATGGTGTGCATGACCGTGGTGGTCCAGCCCCAGGACCGGCTTGAAGAGCAGTTTAACCGGCTGTCGAAAAATGCGGTCGGGGAAAATACCGAATCGGGTCGTGTCCGCCAGGATGTGAAGACGGTCAAAGAGTACCTGGGCAACCGGCACAAGCTGTACCGGGCGGGGATCACCTTCCTGCTGCGCGGCGATGACATGACCAGCCTGAAGCGCAAGCGGCTGGAGCTGTCCACCGTGCTGCTCGGGGCCGGTCTGCAGCCGGTACGTCCGGAATTTGAAGAAGGTCCGCTGAACAGCTGGCTGCGGGCGCTGCCGATGTGCTTTGACCCTGACAGTGACAAAAAACACTGGTATACCCGTCTGACCTGGGTTCAGCACCTGGCCGGTCTTCTGCCGGTGACCGGGCGGGAAACCGGCACGGGGCACCCCGGCTTCAGCTTTTTCAACCGCGGCGGGGATACCCTGACATTCGATCCGCTCAACAAGCTCGACCGCACCCAGAACGCGCATCTGCTGCTGTTCGGCCCGACAGGGGCGGGGAAGTCGGCCACGCTGTGTGCCGCGCTCTCCCAGCTGATGGCCGTCCACCGTCCGCGGCTGTTTATTGCAGAGGCCGGGAACTCGTTCGGCCTGCTGGCCGACTTCTTTGACAGCCTCGGGCTGACGGTGAACAAAATCAGCGTTAAACCCGGGAGCGGCGTCAGTCTGCCGCCGTTTGCTGATGCTCACAAACTGGTGGAAGAAGGCCTGGCCGCCCAGGCCGTGGATGAGAGCGACCTGCCGGATATCGATACGGACGACGAGGGCGAGGATGACAAGCGTGACATTCTCGGTGAAATGGAAATCTCCGCGCGCATGATGATCACCGGCGGCGACCCGAAAGAAGAGGCTGACCTTAAGCGCGCCGACAGGGCGATGATACGTGAGGCGCTGCTGATGGCGGCGCATGCCACGTATAAAGAAGGGCGGCAGATGCTGCCGTCTGACCTGCAGAAGGCGCTGTATGACATTGCCTCTGACAACGATGAGGGCGTCATCAATGTCCGCAATGCCCAGCGCAAGGCGAAAGCGGCGGAAATGGCGGAATCCCTGGGCATGTTTACCCAGGCCGGCAGCTTTGAAGCGGAGCTGTTTAACCGCGAAGGGGCGCTGTGGCCGGAAGCGGATGTGACGCTGGTTGACCTGGGGCATCTGGCGCGTGAAGGCTACGAGGCGCAGATGGCCCTGACCATGGTCTCGATGACCAACATGATTAACAACATCGCGGAGCGTGACCAGTTCCTGGGCCGGGATATTGTCTTCACGGTGGATGAGGCGCATATCGTCACGGTCAATCCGCTGCTGTCGCCCTACATGACCAAGGTGGTCAAGATGTGGCGTAAGCTCGGTGCCTGGCTGTGGCTGGCCACCCAGAACCTTAAAGATTACCCTGATATTGCCGAAAAAATGCTGAACATGGCGGAATGGTGGATTTGTCTGACCATGCCCCCGGAAGAGGTTAAAGACATCAGCCGTTTCCGCGCGCTGACGCCGGAGCAGGAATCAGTTCTTCTTTCCGCCAGTAAACTGTCGGGCTGTTATACGGAAGGCGTGGTGCTGGCGAAACGGATCGAAGCGCTGTTTCGTGCCGTGCCGCCCAGTCTCTTCCTGGCACTGGGCATGACGGAAAAAGAAGAGAAAGCTGAACGCCGGGCGCTGATGAATGAATTTCACTGCAGCGAACTGGAGGCGGCAAAACGCGTCGCGCAGAATCTGGACCGTCTGCGCGGTCTGACGGAGAAAGAACAGGAGCCTGCCACGGTATGATGACTCTGAAGTACCCTGAACCCGCCATTCATGAGCACAGTGGCGGTGCGCTATTCACCCTGTCGCCTCAGGGAGAGCCCGGCGTGCTCCCGGCGACACATCAGCACCTGGTGAGGCTGCGGGCGATGCTCAGGCAGCGCCTCACCGGGCCGGTTAAAATGACCTGTCACCCGCACAGGGTGGGACTCAGCAGCAGCGTGGCCATCTATCTTGAAGGAAAGCTGAAGCAGGCGGTGAACATCCTTATCACCGTGACGGGGCAGACAAGCTGGCCGCAGGAAGAGGAGTATGCGCATCCGCGCTGGTATATCACGGTGCCGGATTCGGCTGACCTGGTGTATCTGCTGCTGTGGATTAACGGGCTTGACGTGTAACGACAGACTTGCCTTCACCAGGGGCATGATTACAAAAAGAAAATAACAATATTGCATACCGGCTGCCAGGGCCGGTTTTTTTATGCCCTGTTAGTTTTTTAGTAAGGCCGTAATGAGCAAAAAGCTGCTTTTTGTAAAGGGGGGGGTACGAAGTCACAACTTACCCTTACAGAATATGCCCAGCAAACCCCCTTTGTCGCTCGGTAAAACACCTATCAGTGGCTTGATCATTTTCGAGTAATGACGTAGATTTATTCAACTAATGACGAATCCGTCAATAGTAAATGTAGACCTACGCATACTCGTAGCCTTTTCTCCCTAGCTGGAGAACGCCGGAGAGGTGAATTACACCCACGGTTTAGTTGACCGCAGCAACTGAAGAGCTCGCGGTTTTCGCTGTAGAGGCCAAAGCGCCCACAGCTAAGGTGGACACATGCACGACGTACTGAACGAAAAGCGTTCAATTCAGACAATTCGTGATCATACCAGCATCATTGCCACGCACGCCTTCAAGCAGCATTTGCTCCAGGTGCGCACTCTTGACAATGTAGGCATGGTTGCGCCTGAAGACTTTCACTTCATCGTCACTTTCAAGGATGATGTGGACAACGCTGATGCCACAGTTAAACCGCTAGCAGAAGCCGTTCTGCTCGGTGATCGCGTCCGTTTCATCGTTAAACCTGCAAAACAGTACCCAGAGCTGACTAAAGCAATGGCCGGCTTTGTTGAGGTTATTGAACATTCTATTCGTCGTTTCTTTGATACTAATGGTAGAATCATAAGCACCAGAAAAGTTAATGGTTCTGCTGAGAGATGGCACCTACACTGATAGCATCCTACGCTAAAGATTTAAGAGAGTGGCCTCATACTGGAGCCACTCTCTTTGTTCGTTCTGGCTTCCTCCTTGCCTCCACCTCTCTTTTCAAAGTTTCAGAGCATGAAATCCTTGCTCCTGAAGATGACATTGTTCGATATATTCTTATTGAGCGAGTGGGCGCACGCATCGGGGATGTAGAGCTGAGCAACCTCATTTTAGATCATGAAGATGACGGTTTGGATGAACAAAGCACCATTCAGGAGCTTTTTCGCGCCGGGATTATTGATCAGACCCAGAATGTCACCGCTGGTCGGGTAGGGCTTCGAAACTACAGCTTTGTAGAGGGCGGTCAGCGCATAGACTGCTTTCAAGTCGCAGGGGCATACATTCAGCCCAAAAGCCATCGCAAGGGCATCATGAGCAGGACTTACCTTTTCTTGCTTAACTGGTATGAGCATTTGGTTTGTGATGATATGCAGACCATAGCTGGCGCACAAATTTGGGCTGGCCCGATGGTTCGTGCTGGCGAGGTGCGGATCTACAACGAGAAGGGTGAATCGTTTGAAGATGTTCTTGGTGAGAAGGGGATTGGCAGACATACCGGTTTCTTACCATGGAATAAAGGACGTATGTTTGACACATCTCCTTGGGACCCGAATAAACTTCAGACTACAGTACAAAAATTCATTGTGCTAATCATATCCCGCGACTCCTGCCAGAGAATTGGTTTCATGCCCTGAATAAAAATTACTGTATGGCCCGCTTCGGCGGTTTTTTATTGTTCATAGAAACCTCCCATTTAGACTGATAATTCCGTAAAGCTTCCTGCTTTAAACCGAGTATAAAGCTCGGTTAATAAACTCTCTGATTAATTTTTGAGTCAGCATAGTGAGTTTATTACGGCTTTTGTGAACGACCACGGGCACGCTGTCAGGCGATTCAGTCTGACGGAGTCCCGATTCATGAAACTGACCTCCCTTGTTTTCCTGCCGGCTCTGCTGCCGGCATCCGTACTGGCCGGCACGGTCGTCTTCACCGACAGTCAGCATCTGCCGGCAAACCTGCCGCCGGACGTGCCGGTGGTCCTTCTTGATGGTCCTGACCGGCTGCAGTCCGAGATGTTCGGGGAACTGCCTGCAGACCCGCAGCAGGCCGAAGCACAGGTCAGGCAGGTTATGACATATCCTGCCTGGCAACAAAAACAGCTGCAATTAAACGATTCTTATCGGCAGGTGGTCCGGGCCTGGGAACTGGGCATTAAAAAAGTGCCGGCCGTGGTGTTTGATGACCGCGATGTGGTGTACGGCACCACGGATGTGGCCGTGGCCACTTCCCTGCGTAACCGGGGAGGTGGTCAGTGAACACAAAACCTTCCCGCGTTCGGAGCACGCTGTGCTCGCTGGCGGTTGCCACGGTACTGGGTACGGCAACCGCGCCGGCTGCTGTTGCCGCACTTAACACCGCGCAGATTATTGCCAGCGCCGTGTCGCAAAACTGTATCAGCTGGCGTGTGAGCGGCATCTGTTACTGGCTGTTCTGCACACCCTTTGGCTGCAAGGTGCGCACGTCTGTCAAAGTCACCCACTTCATCCCCCAGACAGTCGTTTCGACCTATGTCGCTCCGGGCGGCAACCCGTGGCAGGAAATGTCATTTGTCAGCCAGACCGCCGGCGGGCTGGAGAGTGCCGTGACCAGCGGGCTTTCCGGTGTTTCTGCCGGCGGAGCCAATCCGGCCGACATGAAAAATCCCGGCCAGCGCAAGTCCGCCGTGCGTTTCAAGTATGCCGATGCGATTGGCCACCCGGCCACCTCCCTCATTGGCGGCAGTATTCCGGGCTATTCCTGTGATACCGCAGCCACCCCGTTAATGCCTTACTTCCTGAGTACGCTGGATTCGGCGGCCTGGCGCACGGGCGTGCCGGAGTCCCTGTATCCGGAAGCGCTTGTGCCCGGCCAGCGGGAAATCGGCAGTCAGGCAGCAGCCAATATGTGGGGCAACATCTATCCCCGCTCCGGGTTTATCAGCCAGACCGATGATGACAAAGCCTCTGCCGTGGTGGCGCAGCGTGTGGCAGACATTATCACCCGCGTCGGGCAGCCCCATGTTTATCAGGTGCTCAAAGGCAACCGCCATGACGGGTACTGGCCACCGGGCGAGGTCACGGAAAACACCGGCACACGCAATCACAAATGGCAGCGGCTTGCCCCCCATATGACACAGTCATGTGCCGTCTTCCCGGACGGGAGCTATACCGCCGCGAGCGATAACAATGAAGCCTTTGCGCTCTGGCAGCCCTACAGCTGCTGCAAAAAGCGCGGGCAGAAATTTCTGGGCAGCACTGATATCTGATGAGGAAAATCGTGAAAAAATCACCTTCATTTTCAGCCGTTCGCGTAAGCCTGCTGCTGACCGGCTCCCTGCTGACTGTCCTCCCGGCCGCGCACGCGGCCGATGATGACAATACCATCCTGGGCATGTCCCTGCCGCAGGTGAACAACAGCGCTATCGGTTACGGCAAGTCCGTCGATGGTGCGGTGTCTGACAAACTGTTCTACACCCTCGGGGGCGGCTCGGTCATTTCCCAGCCGGCCACGCGCGGCAATATGCAGAAGCTGGGGCTGAATACCGGCTGGAGCAGTGACCTGATGTGCGGCAACTTTGACCTGAAAACCACCGTCGGCAACCAGCTCAACGGCGTCACATCCGGCTTTAAAAACCTCATGGGCGACGTGATTCAGGGGGCCACCGGCGCGGTGGCCAGTCTGCCGGCGATGGTCATTCAGCGGGCCAACCCGGGTTTGTATGACATGCTCACCAACGGCGTTCTTCAGGCCAATGTGTCATTCGACAAGGCACAGCTCAACTGCCAGAACATGGCGAAAAAAATGATGGACTTCAGCGACAGCAGTAACTGGACGCAGCAGGCCATGATGGATGAATACAAATCCATCGTAAACAGCGGTGATGCTGACGCAGTTCGTGTTGATGACGCAGGTCGTAAGGCCAGCGGCGCTTCAGGCAGTAACTGGGTTGGCGGCCAAAAACGTGGGGGAGCGGGGCAGCCCGCAATACGTGTCACCCATGACCTTGTCGCTGCCGGCTACAACATGATGAACGGTCTGCCCGTCACGTCTGATTCGACCGTGGGCGAAAGCAGCTGCAACGGTGGCGCATGCTCTAAATTCGGCAGCGCGGAAGAGGCGGCGGCCATGACAGTGAAGGTGCTGGGCGATCGCTCGATGCGCACCTGTGCCAACGCGAGTGAATGTACCAGCGGTGATGCGGATGACCAGCCCGGCACGACCGTTGCCGGGACCGGCTTTGCCCCACTGCTGGAAGAGGCAACCAAAGCCAACGCTGAGCAGCTGGTCAGGCTCGTCAACGGTACGGAAAAGCCCACGGCCGCGAATCTGGCGAAGCTGAAAACCGGCGGACTGCCGGTGACGGCCGGCGTGATTAAAGCCCTGCAGCGTGATCCGGATAACGCTGCCCTGACCGCCCGCCTTGCAGGCGAACTGGCCATGTCTGACACGGTGGAAACTGCGCTGCTCATGCGCCGCATGATGGTTACCGGTATGTCGGAGCCGAATGCTGCTGCCCAGCCAAAGGCCATTGATACAGCCGGTCAGCGTATCGAGGCGCTGGATCGGGAAATCGCGGCGCTGAAAAACGAGATGGAGATGAAGCGTGAACTGTCACGTAATTCGGTGCTGACCATTATCGACAGGGAGAACCAGCGCGTCGAAACCAACCCGCAGACCCAGTCTGATGACAATACCGACAGCCGCTTCAACCAGATGGCTGCGCCGCAGTCGGCTGAATGAGGGAATAAGGATGCGTAATAAAACAACTGTCAGGAAAGTCCTTACCCGTGCCGGCATCTTCCTCGCCTGCATGGCACTGTTCATGGTGGTCTCGCTAATGGTGGCTGACACCGCCATGAAACACCCGGGGGAGGCTGCTGCATTCCGGAGCTGGATGCAGTCGACGCGCTACGGCTGGCTGATATGGCGGCTGGCGCTGTATGCGCTGGTTGCCTGGGGGCTCTGGAAAATCCGGCATGCGCCGGGTTTTCGGGAGGAATACCGGCGGCCGCTGCAGCGCATCAGCGTGGCCAGTGTGCTTTTTATCGCGTTGTGTGAGTACGCGATGCTTACCGGTCCGGGAGCCTGACGATGACGACAAACAGCTATCTTGAGTATTTTCTCACGCTGCTCGGCTGGGTGATCAATAACGGCCTGTGGAATGTCCTGCTTGGCACCGGCCTTTTTGTCCTGCCACTGGCGTTTAAGGTGGTGGGTATCTGGCTCAGGGTCCGTGAAGAGGGGGAGGATGAAGGCAACAAGGGGATGCTGTCGCTGCCCCGTATCGAGAACGCGCTGTATGCCGGTTTCCTGGTGATGATTGCCTGCTGCGTACCGCTGATTAATGTCAGCCTCAGTACGATGCAGTACGACACAACCCGGGCAAAGAGCTGTGGCGTCTGGACGCCAAAAGCGCCGGATGAAAGCGGCTATGCCGGTGTGGTCACCAGTCTCAACGACCAGACGGCCGCAGCACCGGTGTGGTGGGTGCTGATTCATAAACTCTCAAAAGGGGTCACCCAGGCGGCCGTGGCCACCATTCCCTGCCGCCCTGACATGCGGCAAATCCGCTTTGAAGTGCAGCATACGCGTATTGACAACAAAGCGCTTGCGCAGGAGCTGCAGGACTTCACCAACGACTGCTATTCGGTTGCGCTGTATCTGTGGAAGCAGCAGGATCAGGGCCAGACAAAGGACAAAACCACGCTGCGTGATATCGAATGGATTGGCAGCAGTACATTCCTGGGCCGGTATTATCCTTCACTGCAGTCCAAACTGCCCCGGGCAGCATTCCCGTGGAGCGACAGCCGGGACAGCGGCCGGCCCAATACCGGAAGAGGAGGCTACCCCACCTGCAGCGAGTGGTGGAACAGTGCTGATACCGGACTGAAAGCACGGGTGAAGGACCAGGCCGACCCCGATATGTGGCTGCGTATCTCGGCCGCAATGAAAATGTCAGGCTTTAACGACAGTGACTATCAGGAAGCCGTCATCCGTCGTCTGGTCAGCCCGGAAAGCCTGACGGTTTCACAGAATGGTCACGTATATGCCGGCTATGGCGGCAACGCCGATTTTACCCTGGATAATGCCGCGGCGCGCGTGGCCTCCATTGGCGGTACGGCCCTCGGCAGTCTGGCCGCGTTCCCGGCGTTCGATGCGATGCGGCAGGCGCTGCCAATGGTGCAGGCCATCCTGCTGATGGCAATATATGTCATGCTGCCGCTGATTCTGGCATTTGCGGCTTACGAATTCAAAACCGTTATTACGCTGACCTTTGTGATATTTGCCCTGAACTTCCTGACGTTCTGGTGGGAACTGGCGCGCTGGCTCGACAGCTGGCTGTTAACCGCATTGTACAGTTCGGATACACACAGTCGGTTCAATATGGCGGGACTGCAGAACAGTACCGATGACCTCATTATGAATCTGGTGATGGGAGCGATGTTTATCGTACTGCCTGCTGTTTGGCTAGGCGCTTTATCATGGGCAGGAGTCAATATCGCTCAATCGCTAAGCAATGCTTTTGTAAGCGGTACGGCTGAAAGCAAAAACTCAGGAGGGAAGTTAGGCGAAGCGGGCGCAAATTTGGTTGTTAATAAAGTAGGAAAATAAAAGATAAGACGGCGACTGATGCTTTAGTCGTCGTCTTCAAGTTTTATACCAGAAGCATACCATCCAGAACCTGCATCTCCATGAGTCCTGTATTCCATAGT
Source organism: Klebsiella sp. S69 (assembly GCF_016516145.1). Taxonomy (NCBI): domain Bacteria; kingdom Pseudomonadati; phylum Pseudomonadota; class Gammaproteobacteria; order Enterobacterales; family Enterobacteriaceae; genus Klebsiella; species Klebsiella sp. S69. The sequence continues at coordinate 237,975 of NZ_JACVUU010000002.1, forward strand.
TGGCTTTTGACCGGATATGGGATTGTTTTCATCCATATCCTTAGTTGTTGATGAACTAGATAAGTGAGCTGAGCCAACAAAAACTAGCCCTCCCAAAAGTAGTGCCGATCCTGCGATAAGTATTCCGCATAATATAAACGCTAAAATAACCAGGGAAAATAATAAAACCGCCGGGATATTTCCAACCCAGCCGGGCATATTATGGTTAGCGGCCCATGAGACAAGCTTATGATTCAAATGGAAGAAGTTTCTTTTTAGGGACTTCCAATAAAACGCAATACGTTCGCCTCGGCAGCTGGCTCGTTCCTCTTGGTTCAGATGCATTTTAGGCTCCTGTCCTGAGTTAGAGAATTATTGTGCGACTATAGCGGATTTTTTGAGCAATTACTAATTACTGCTTCAGTACCCAGAGCTACCTAATAAATTCTCTAAAAATCATCAGGTTAATTTTTTCCGATGCGTTACGACTTGTCATCACTAAAAATGCATCATTATACTGTTTTTATATACAGTAAAATTTGAGGGGCGAACCATGCCGATTCCTTTAGAGCAGACGATGTGTTGGGATAAAACTTCGCAGAAAAATTCAGCCATCACACCGGTTTTGATGATGGCGGCGATCGCCAGACTTACAGGTCGCAATCCGTCACTGGCATGCGTTCCGTTGTTTGGCGATGGGGTTTCATGTGGCTTCCCTTCTCCCGCTCAGGATTATGTCGAAAAGCGTCTTTCCCTGGATGACCTTTGTATCCGCTATCCAGAAAGTACCTACCTGGTGAGAGCAGAAGGTGACTCAATGCGTAACGCCGGTATCAGAGACGGTGATTTACTTGTAGTTGAATGTATTCGTGAGGCTAAACACGGTGACATTGTCATCGCAGCTGTAGATGGAGAATTTACCTGTAAGAGGCTACAACTACTGCCATCGCCGGCCCTGGTGCCGGCTAATCCCGCGTATTCAGCTATACCACTGAATGACGATATTGAAACAGTAGTCTTCGGTGTGGTACGCCATCTTGTGCATTCATTCAAGTTTAGAGATGCTTGACAGTGTTCGCCCTTGTCGACGTTAACTCATTTTATGCTTCCTGCGAGACCGTTTTCAGACCCGATCTCCGTGGCAAACCTGTGGTGGTGCTATCTAATAACGATCTGAATGGTGAGAAGTGTTAGTTAGTTTCGAGCGTTCAATTCTTCAGGTTTGAAGAAATAAATGGTCCGTTATGAGCGAAAAGCGGATATTCAAAACTTTGTTACTTAGCGCTACCTAAGTCACGGTCACTTTCCAGACCTTTAAGCATCATTGTGGCTTCTTCGATACGAATAAATCGTCCTGAATCATCAGTTTCAGCGAACATATAAACCTCCATTTCTACCTTTTCACCATTGCGCTTAATGCAAAATACACGATGCCTGGTAGCATAGAGATTGCCTTCGCGAAGTTCGTCGTGAACCACAATTCTGCCGGAAGCTATGATTTCCCGAAGTTTACGTGCATGGCGGGCAAAGCTATCTAAGCCCTCCCATTTGTTATCAGTGCGCTGCCGATAATCGGGACTAAAATGGCGATTGAGAATCCCCTCAAGTGCTATCTCCTGTTGGTTGATAATCTCATCCAGTACGTTAGCAATCGAAATCATATTCATGGTCATTCCTCATTAAAAGTTATGAGTATTCTACAATTGACCCAATGACCTCAGTACGGTATATAAGACAAGAAATACCTCAAATACGCCAATATGAACGATCCATTGATTCCATTCGCTCGGGCTCTTTCTTCAGATGGACCCACTTTGATTGTCGCGGCTCGTCAGTCTGCGGCAATAAGGGAAACACCACGGCATCATCACATACGCGGACAGTTACTCGGCGCTGAGCATGGGCTGCTTACGATCGATGCCGAAAATTGTCGCTGGGTTGTACCGGCAACGCATGCCGTATGGATACCTCCAAATGTTCCGCATGGTCTTTGCTCGCACGGCCCATATTCAGGATGGAATGTTTATATATCTGCCACGGCCTGTGACGAATTGCCAGATAAGCCTGCTGTCCTCTCAATTACAAATCTGCTACGTGAGGCGATAATACGAGCAGCCTCATGGGAAAATGCAGAGCTTAATGCACCTCAAAAACGTTTATCTGGCGTTATCCTCGATGAAATAGGAACTCTTCCTAAGGTTAATCTTGGGCTGCCAATGCCGCAGGATTTTCGGCTCCTCAGAGTTGCACAGGCGCTGTCAGTTAACCCAAACGACGGTCGGAGAATGGAGGAGTGGGCAGACTGGGCGGGAGTGTCATCACGCACACTCACACGTCGATTCAGCGCTGAAACCGGTTTTAGCTTTAATGAATGGCGCCAGCGCATACGGTTACTCAAGGCTCTTGAACTTTTGGCTACGGGTAAGCAAGTGACGACGATTGCGTTAGAACTTGGATATGACAATGTGAGTGCATTTATTGCCTTATTTCGAAGGGTATTTGGTACCACACCCGCGCGGTTTAAAGTTTAATATGCATGGCAATATTTAACGTCCACTTCTGGCAAACAACGGACGGTGACTGATCATTTCCTTTTGAAGATGCTTCTCATCGGATTCGCTCTAAAAGTTGCTAACTGATGTAGCCCTCCGAGCCTTAACACACAGAAAAAGTTAGTAATTCAATACTCATAAAAATCATGACGTTACATGTTACTAACTGTTAGCGCCATTCAGATACAACGATGGCTGCATAATAGCCCGTTCAGCAGCTGCGAAGTCACTTGGATTAAAAATGGGTGACCCTTGGTTCAAGGTTGGCCGCGAGGCGGAAAAAAGAGGAGTTGTTGCCTTCTCAAGTAATTATAGCCTGTATGCTGACATGTCTGACAGAGTGATGACTATTTTGCAGATGTTAACCCCCCGCGTAGAGATATACAGTATTGATGAAGCTTTTTGCGATCTTGCGGGAGTAAGCAATCTTTTATCACTTGATGCTTTTGGCCATCAGATACGTGAGCAGATCAGGCGCAGGACTCACCTGACTGTAGGGGTAGGTATAGGCCCAACCAAAACGCTGGCGAAACTGGCGCAATATGCAAGTAAACGCTGGCCAGCTACGCGAGGAGTAGTGGACCTCAGCAATATAGGGCGACAGCGAAAGTTGATGGCTTTAGTGCCAGTGGAAGAGGTCTGGGGAATTGGCCGAAGGCTCGGTAAAAAATTGCAGTTGATGGGTATCAACAATGCACTACAGCTGTCCGAGTTGTCTCCCGCATTTATTCGTAAGCAGTTTTCCGTGGTGGTTGAACGAACGGTAAGAGAACTTAACGGCACGCCCTGTCTGGGCCTTGAAGAGTTCACCGCACCCAAGGAACAAATCATATGCTCCCGCTCTTTTGGAGAAAAACCTACAGATGAAGTAAGCATTCATCAGGCCGTCTGCGCTCATGCCGAGCGTGCAGAGGAAAAGCTACGCGCTGAGCACCAGTTCTGCAAACGGGTAGCGGTGTTCATCAGTACCAGTCCTTTTGCTGAAAATGAAACATTCTATAAAAAACAGGCTGTGACGGAGCTTGCTGTTCCGGCCCGTGATTCCCGGGATATTATAAAAGCGGCAGTAAGAGCTCTTGATACAATATTCATACAGGGACATCGTTATCAACGTGCAGGTGTGATACTCACCGATTTTCGCAGCGCAGCAGTGTCTCAACTTACCCTGTTCGATGACTTTCAGCCTTATCGAAACAGCGAAGAATTAATGACACTCATAGACAGCATTAACAGTTCTGGTAAAGGTTCAGTCTGGTTTGCAGGGCAGGGCATAAAGAGTGACACCACAGGCTGGAAGATGCGAAGAGAAAGGCTTTCGCCCGCTTTTACAACAAGGCTGGCAGATATTATTAGGGTCAAATAATCTCCTCCTTGCAAATTTAAGCGTGGCAGAATCATTGACATTACAGACTCTATCCGGCAGGGTTTACAATCTGTTACATGGTGAATAAAACCAAACATACTGTTGCAGTGCTGGGTATTAAAAAAAATCTTGGAGGAAATGGATAGTGAGGAGTTTGACCGCCATATTGATACTTCCTGCTTTTATTACAGCTTGTAGCATGCAGGAAATAGCAGATACAAATCAGAAAATCAGTGATGGTGCTTCAGGTATAATGAGCTCTCTGAGAGGGCACTCTGACACATCAGGCAATGGCATGAAATCAATGCCAGTGTCTCAGTCATTAAAAAAAGAATCCAAATCTAAAAGTTATACTGTGGCTGTTGATGTTGATACCGCTGCCGCCAGAATCAAGAGGCATTATAAGTTCATGTCAAGTCAGGAGTTGGATAGTCTACGTAACAGCTCAAACGACGGGGACTGGAAAGCAGCTGCTGAAGATGATGCACATCCCGTTTGGGAGGCTATGCCTGGTAGCTATTACAAAATGGGATCTGACTGGAATAATAACGATCACTTAGATGTGGAAATAGAAAAAAATGGGAGTGGGAGTAAACTCTATATAACATATTCTTCGGCATCTCCTGAAAGACTATCGGGTACAGGTGTTAAGAAATTGATGAAGGAAATTCATTCCGTGGCTATTGGCGAATAATGTTTGTCGGTAAAAGGTAGTTATCATCATATGTTAACGATAACTACCTTTTCAAGTGAGTTTATTTTAACTCAATATAGAGGCCAAGCGCGATACAAAAAGCATGCAACAGAATTGGTAAAAGAAGTCCTCCGCTTTGATATCTGGCTCCGCAGAATACTACAGAGAGTGCAAACATTTGAACTTGCGTGGGCAAAGAATATTGTGTGTGTATAATTGCAAATAAAAAAGAAACAGTCAGCCCACCAATAATATAGCCCGTCTTTTCACCAAGAGCGTTAAGAAAAGAACTCAGGATAATGCCTCTGAAAACTAGTTCCTCCAGAAGTGGGAAAATAATAATAGTGGCTGCAATTTTTACAGCTGCCATTTCGTGTGACAAACCTTTAGTAAAATCTGTAACGAAGGGTTCTTTCGGCGTAAGGTAGTATGAAGCAGCGTAAGTAATAATTATGAGTGCAAGAAAAACAAATGACTGCTTACTAGGTTTCCCCCAGCTTAATCCTTGATAAAGCGAGGTGTTATTTAATAAGTGAGCTATGGATAAAAATATTAAAAGCATGATTAGAGGCTTAATTATCTGCAAGTGTAGTATTGAGAAGTTAAGTCTGCTCATTAAGAATATATTTAGATCAATAGAGGTTAATAGTAAATAAAAAAAGAGAAAGTTAGATAATCCGAAAGTCAGGATCAGAAGGCGCTGCTTTAAAATATCCATATCAACCACTTTTAACGGAGAAAACTACATGTTAATCACCAAAAAAAACGGTGTCTACATCCATTTGACGTCGTATTTCCCTGTTGGTACTATCAAATTGTTGTACTGTCGCACTGTCGACCACCAATGCTCTTGTAGCCTGTGATGAGCGCCTTCGGGTGGCTACAGTCGCACTTAAGCTGCGACCACCAATGTTCCGGCAGTCTGTGAGGAGCGCCTTCGGGTGACTGCACAACAAAACTCTCTAAGCCTGAAAGGGAGTACATCAAAAATGTGGCAAATCTGCTCACCTTTGAAAGCAGATATCGTCTATGAAAGCGCACTATGACGCGGCGATGAAGGTTTACTGTGTAGCAATGCTGCCAGTTTCAATTCACTTCCGTTCTGTGAACGGCATCAGTTCAACGTCTTCTCAATTTGCATTGATACGCCCTGAGTTTCGTATGACTTTTGCACCGACGTATAAGGCCATTTGCTACATTTGGCCGCTTACGGAGTTGCATTAGGAGCACGAAACTGCGCGGCGTCACTTGTGAAGTGGCGAAGACACTACCAAGTGACGCGCGCAGCGCATAACGACCAAACCCACGTACAGTGCGGTTTTCAGCATGCTGGCGAAATCTGACGTGCACGTATTACGTGTTTTTAGATGCTCGACTGGCTATTTATCAACCATGACGCGACGTTAACGAACAACCCGTTAAGGGCGTTTTATCAGAAGGAGAATGATCGACTCGGTATCGATGGCGACATCAGGAAACTGGTGTACGGAGGCAGACTGACTGACGTCAGCACGGCGCAAGCCGCAAACAGGTCAGAGACCTGGGGAGCCTCGCAAGAACTCAACATTTCGCCGCCCCGATGCACAGATACCAGTCGAGACGCAGGAAGCGCAAAAGCAACCGTGTCGTCGGGGAAGAGATGTACAGATTCAGAGTCACACTGCTGTGGGGTTGTATGCCTACAGCAGTGGATTCTGAAAGGAGATATGCAGTGTCTGGAAAATTAGGTAAACAGCTCGTCACGCTCGCACGTCAGGGCGGAGGAAGTTTTAAAACGGTTTCTGATCGTTCAAAGATTGCCAGTCGCTTTTCGGAGCGACTGGCAACCCTTAATATTCAGATTCGGGACGTAAGCCATATTAAAACCAAACATGTCGAAAATTATATTCGTAGTCGTCAGGATGAAAATATTTCTTCACGCACCCTGCAAAATGAAATGGCCGCTATACGTTCAATCCTGTCACAAGGCGGCCGTCACGTTCTGGCTAATCCCGCGCATGATAAATTGAGTAATCAGGCGCTGAATATTTCCGGAGCCAGTCGGGAAGGCACTAAAGTTGCCATTTCGGACGAGCGTCTGAGAGAAATTGTTTTAACGGTATCAGAAAAAGACAGGGGGGTTGCGCTAGGGGTTCAGCTCGCCAGATATATCGGGTTACGTGCAGAGGAAACCGTTCAGTCGGCAAAGTCACTAAATACCTGGCGAAAAAGTTTAGAAGACGGAAATAATAATGTGCGCGTTGTGTTTGGTACTAAAGGTGGGCGTCCACGTGATGCAACCATTTTTGAGAAGCAGAAGGTTGTTAACCTGTTAAATGAAGCTATCCGGCACATTGAAAGAAATAACGGAAAGCTAATCGATAAACCAACACTTCATCAGGCACTTGGCCGCTACCATAGAATATTATTTGAAAGTGGAATGACTGGAATTCATGCCCCGCACAGTCTCAGGTATGCTTATTCACAGGATGCCGTAAATCATCATTTAGAAAATGGCATGAGTCGCAAAGAGGCTGAGGCTTTAGTTTCAATGGATCTTGGACACGGTGATGGACGTGGTGCTTACGTTGCCCGGGTTTACAACCGGATAGATGAGTCAGATGAATAAAGGGCTCTTGTAATTTGCCTTAAGCAAACGCTATTATTAAAACGCTTCTTACGTTGTCCTCGGACAACCACCAATGGTCTGTAGCTTGAGATGACCGCCTTCGGGTAGCTGCAAACAACACTCCTGTAGCCTGAAAGGGAGAACACATCAGTGTGGTAAATCTGCTCGCCTTTGGAAGCAGATATCGTCAATCACGGCTCCTACTGCCTGGCGATGAAGGTACATTCAACCATCCGGCTCCGGCCTTCGTCCTTCGGGGAAACATTCCCGACAGGGCAAATGTTTCTCTTTTTTTCTGGAGAAACTATGTCCATAACCCGCTCGTTTCTGAATGAGTTGCGTACGCCATTCGATCTGGTCCTTTCCGTTGCAACCCGCGTTGCATCCGAATGTCCAGACCTTAAGGCTGCACTCAGGGGAACATCGTGGCTTGCTTCACCTTCCGGTCATTATGAGTTTCGTTCCCGCGTCTGGTTTGACGATCAACGTTATCACGCCATTGTTATGGCAAGAACGTTGATTGCAGGCCAGCCAGGCGATGAGTTCATTTTCAGCCGGCACGGTGAGCATTTTACACATAAAGCTGCAGCGAAAGCCGCTCAGCATGCCGCGTCTGATGCTGCGACTTTCAGGGTGTTCACCGCTCAGAAGTAACAGCACGGTCGTCTTAACCATACATTCGCTATGCGAATGCCCATCGGGAAACATCTTCCCGACAGGGCAGGTGTTTCCCGCTCGACAGGAGAAACACCATGCATACCCTTTTATTACCAACCTCCCTTTCCATAAAAGGCATCTTTTCAGCAGTCTCTGCTGCAGCGTCATCCCTGCGGGATCGCGTCGCGGCCGGCAAAAAAAAAGAAGAGTGGATAATGAACCGGGCTGGCTCACTCAGCTTTAAGGTTCAGGTTCATCAGTTATCGTCAGGAAAATGGACGGCCGGCATACTTACACGTTCCGGCACGTTTTACGGTAATCACCGGTTTGGATCTTTGAAAAAGCCGGATGAGGTATTCCGCTCTTACCGTCAGGCTCGCCGTTTCGCACTGAAGCTGGCGAATCAGATGGCAAACCTGCGTTATGCATATCAGTAAGGGAAAATGGAATATGACTATTTCAACAAACCTGACAGATATGCTGCAGTTAGCTAACTACGAGGGCGACATGCTGACGGCACTAGCCTATCAGCGATTTGGTCTGGACGACCTTGACGAGCAGGTGCACCTCTGTGGTGAGCTGCCAGTCACTATGTCCGTTCAGATTAACGTTATTTACAACCTTGAATTCGGTATGGTTCAGGACCGTTTTCTCAGTCCTGGCTGTGCTGATTTGGTTGAATCCATCCGTGCCATGAGCATCAGGCTCGACCGCGCTTTACATGAACGGATTTCCTTAAATGGACGTTCTGAAGGCCTGGGCGATCTGGCAATTGGCCGATTAGAATCTTTCTAATCTGACTTAACCCTGTGGGGATTTATTCCCCATCAGGGGGATAAATCCCCTTTTTTTGAGGATTTATCATGACACCAATCTCCGTACCGCCCCAACACGTTACCTATACCGTGAAGCAGAGCGGATGGATATCACCGAGCCAGTGGCACAGTTTTACCCTGGCAGTCACTGAAGCATTCTGGCTGTTACCGGTACATCTCCGTCCTTGCTCGCCAGGTGACGGTACTCGTCTGGAACGCGCGTCCATGATGTTTACTCACCCCGAGGCTTTTGAATTCGTTGGAAAAGACGAAGGGAATTACATTGCCAGAAGCGTGATGTTTACCCTGGATATGAGCCCTGATTTGCGTATTGAAACGGAAGGTCAGCCCATCGACTTCTTCACGCGGATTGCGCTGATGATGCTATATCACCATTGCTCAGGCTGCTTTGAGATAACGTCATCAGCCGGCGGCGTCAGCTGGGCGCTTCCGGTTCGCTGGGCAATACGGCACCAACTGATTGCGGACAGTGATACTCCTCAGCCTTTCAGCACGGAAGGTTTCATTACCGGCGCAGCTGATGAACTGCTAATCAGAAGCGTTTCCGGGGGGGAACGTCCGTTTACGACGGCTGACTGGGGGCTGATTTCAGAACTTGAGTTCGCGCTCGAAGAACTGAAAGCCGGCAAACGCTGATCCGGCAATCGATCTAACTTAACCCAACGGGGATTTACCTCCCTGTGGGCGGTAGATCCCCTTTTTAATGGAGATTTACCATGGCACATACACCAACCGAGCCTCTGGTCCTTCCGGGTGTTTACCAGTTTGAGCAGGGAGCGTCCATAAATGATGAACAGTGGTTCAGATTTACCGACGCAGTTAAAGAAGCCTTCTGGCTTCTTCCCGCTCAGCTCCGGCCTTATAAGCAGCTGGGTTTTGACATGAACCGCGCTTCAGAGCTTTTTGACGAAGAGGGTTCGGTCACGTTCAACCATAAGGACGGCGAAGGCTACTGCCTCAATCCGTTCTATCTCAGGCAGACGCTTTCGGATAATTTTCGGCCATACCGTAAAGTGGAAAGCCAGCGATGCAAACAGGATTTATTCGTGCGCATCGTGCTGGTTCTTCTGCATAACCTATGCCCCGAAAGCTATTACATAACCAGTTCCTGTCCGCAAAGCTGGCGTTTCGCGCAGCGATGGTTGGCATGGAATATGGATATGTTTACCAAAGCACCTGAAAACATACCGGCATCGTTTGTTATACCCGGTGCAATTGAACACCTGCTGCTGGTAAAAACCTCCGGTCCCGGCAAGCAGGTCACCACTGAAGAGTGGGAAGCCATATCAGGCATTGAGTTCTGGCTTGCTCAGCAGCACAACAGCTGACCTGTTTACCCATCCTTCCGGGATTTGCTCTCCGGAAGGAGACAGATCCCGCTATTACAGCAGGTGATCCTATGTTTACTTTCAACAGTGACGCGCTCGCGCAGCTGTTTCATGAAACTTACCATCAGGCTATGTCAGTCAGGCTTGTTATTTGTTCGCAGGAAGGTTTGTTCCTGGAGTTCAGGAACGGATTACCCGGTCAGCTTTTCTACCGCAAAGAGCGCATTTATGCCCTTGAATACAGCGGTGGGAGTACCGATCCGGGCGTGCAGGTAGAACTGAATTTTGGTCAGATCTCTGAGACGTTCGATCTGACTGTAGATGACCCGGCCTTTTTCAGTCCCATAACGCCGGCAGACAGGGTGGTTGTTCTGTCTGTCCGTTCACCCTATCAGCTGAAGCGCAAAACCATCAGCTGGCTCAGTCAGCGTAAACTCGCGCTGTTCTGTGAACGGATCGACCTGATGAGGACTTCGGATTTTTGTGACTGCAGCTGCGATGAAGAGCGGGCCCGGTGGTTCGGTTCGGCAGCTTCAATGCTTGAAGAAGCAATGTTTACTGACAGTAAGCGGCATGACCGCCACGCGTTCTATCATTCAAGGCGGCAACTCCGGTTGCGGCTGAACAGCATAACCGCCGACGGAAAGATTATTTCACCGGTGCGTTAACCACTTTCCCTGACGGGCGTATTTCTCGCCCGTAAGGGGAGGGATGCGCCCTTTTTTCATTTAAGGAACATCCCATGACCAAACCAACCAAAACCCGTCGCACGAAGAAAACTGAGAGCGTCGATCTGTACCAGAAGGTCACTGACCGTATCGTTGAGGCACTGGAGAACGGCGTCGCGCCATGGAAAAAACCGTGGCGCACTGCTTGCCGCTACGCTGCAGCGGGTCCGTTACCGGTTAATGCCTTAACCGGTAAGCCTTACAGCGGCGTGAACGTGCTGCTGTTATGGCTGGCCGCAGAGGAAAAAGGATACAGCACCGATCGCTGGGTAACGTATCGTCAGGCGCAGGAGCTGGGCGGTCAGGTTCGCAAAGGTGAAACGTCATCAGAGGCCATTATCTTCAGACCTTTTGAAAAGCAGGCTGAGGATGCCAGCGGAAACAAGCTGTTTGATTCCGACGGTAAGCCGCTGATGGAATCGCGGGCCATGATAAAGCCTAACTTCCTGTTTAACGTCGGGCAGTGTGACGGTTTACCGGACAGTGTTGCGGCTGTACCGCATGAATCTCCCGTAGCTGAATACCCCGGCACGATCGACTGGCCGACGGAAAAACGGATATGTGAGATTGTGCATATGGCGGGCGTTAAGGTTGAGTTCAGATTACAGAACCGGGCCTGTTACGCCAGACACACTGATTCCATACTGATGCCGAAGGCTGAACAGTTTTTTACCCACGCCGACTACTTCAGCACGCTGCTGCATGAAGTTGTACACGCCACCGGCCATGAGTCACGACTGAACCGCGAAGGCATAACCAAACCGTCGAAAACGTTCGGTGATCCGGTGTATGCGTTTGAGGAGCTGATAGCGGAGATGGGCAGCGCGTTTCTCTGCGCCCGGCTCGGTGTGTTTGGCGATGTTCAGCACGACAGCTACATAAAATCGTGGCTTGAGGTACTGAAGTCGGACAAAAAAGCACTCTTTCGTGCCTGCCGGCACGCGAGAGAAGCGTCAGAGTTTTTACTGCAGTTAGATCAACGTGCGGCTGAAGCTGCATAACACACCAACCCGGCATCGTTAAGTAAACACGTTGCCGTCCCGTGAGGGCATTGTTCCTCACGGGACAGTGCCCTCTTTTTTTTGAAAGAAGAGGAATTAACCATGTCAGACTGGTGCCATAACCGTTTAGAAATCACCGGAAAATCCGCGCTCATCAGCATCATGGAGGAGTGGATCAGCGGTGAAGCCGTACCGCTTTACCGTCACGCCGTCATGCGCAGCATAAAGCTGTTTCTGGCGGGGTGTGGCGGCCTGCTACGCCCGGTTAAAACGGAGTCATTTCCTCCGTTTCCCGGGTTAATGCAGAGCGGAACGGGACAGGGCACGCCAGCCAACCTGGCGTTTGAGCAGTGGCTCGGTTTACTGCGCAGTGACGTACCGCTTGACGGGGAGCATCTGCGTAAAATTGAGCGGCTTTACCATCAGTCGGGTATCGACGCGATCCGCTGGGACAGTATTCCGGACGTTTCACGCAGACACATCGCGCGACTCATTGAGGAACGCTATGCAGACTGGTTTGGTATTGCCACGCTTTCACGGGAAATCGATCCGGGTCAGTGCTGGGAGCGACTGAGTCAGCTGCCTGACAGGGCGCAACCCTGCGATATGCTGCAGATAATCCCGAGCCGGCTGGCTGCCGAACTGAACGGAAGTGGCGGACTCCTGTCCGGGGCGTCTACGTCCTGCAGCTTCTATTGCCGGCAGTACGGTATGGAGTGGCCGGCAGGTCACAATGTCAGCTGGGAACGTGATGGCGTCAGCAGCATAAAACTTGCGTTTGATTCCGCCTGGTTCCCGCCTGCAGCAGAGGTCATCGCGGCACTGTCATCGACCTTTGACTGTGAAATTCGGCACTGGTACAGCGAGCCTGTTCACGATCTTGACGGTTATGACTGTTACGATCGGGGCGAGCACGTCTGCAGTGCTGAGGCGATTATTGACGAGCTGGACGACGGCAGGCCCGGGCTTCATCTGGTGCCGGTCACTGAACCTTATGAACCAGAAGGTGCAACATCCGTTCACCAGGCGGCACAGGGATGAGCGGCAACAGTGAGTACCTTCGCTGCCGCGTTATTTCGACGGCTCACCTCAGCGCAGAAGACAATGCGCTGCTGGATGAAATCACGACCCGTGAAGTTGGTAACGGTGAGTGGGTCCACTATATCGGCGGGGGCTATCTTCTGCGGCTAACCGCGTGTACCGCGCCGGTTCTGCGGCTGAAAGAAGCCGGGTTATCGAAAGAAGCCCGCCGCGTGATCGCTTCACTGATGCGTTCGGATGCCGTGGAAATCCTGATTTTTGAATCAGGGGCTCCGGAGGCGGAAGGATTCACCACGTACAGCTGGTAACCAGAAAAGGCAGGCCGTAGGGCTTGCCTCACACCCTGAGGGGAACACCTCCTCAGGGGCGTGTTCCCCTTTTTTTTATGGAGAACACGCATGACTTTTATCAACCATCGCAGCGCATTCCTGAGGATTTTTAACACCACGGCCCGTTATCATCACCGGCACAAAGTGTTTGAGGACTTCGTCAGCTGCGCGGCCATTGCGCTGCACAACGGCGTTGCGCACGATGCAGAGCTGGAAAAGCAGTATCTGAGCATAATTGCCGGCTACGAGAAGGAAGACGTCACCCGGATGGCTGAGTTACTGGGTCACGTCGTGATGGCGCTCGATCAGGAACGTTGTGATTTTCTCGGCAGCGTTTTTATGGAGCTTGAGCTGGGAGATAAGTATCGCGGCCAGTTTTTCACGCCGTGGGACGTATCGCGAATGATGGCATCAGTGCAGCTTTCCGGCATCGATGCGCTGATGCAGGGAAAAGATTTCATTACCCTGCAGGAACCGGCGAGCGGTGCAGGTTGTATGGTCATCGCCTTCGCTGAAGAGTTTGCTCAGCGCGGTTACACGGTCTCAGAACAGCTGTGGGTGTCGGTGACGGACGTTGATCCGCTGGCCGCCAGTATGTCCTATATACAGCTCTCGCTCTGCGGCATTGCGGCAGAGGTTGTGACCGGAAACGCGCTGACGCTTGAACGGCGTCGCACGCTTTACACCCCGCTGCACTACACCGCCAGGTGGGCAGCAAAACTCGGCAGTGCAGAGCAACGCGCAGCCTGACCATAACGCCTCTCCGGAGGCGTTTTTTTTTGCGGGTCAGTATAGAGTTTGCGGTGGATACCACCTCCCCGGCAGGGCATGGTTCATGGCATGACGCTGACGGAGGTACTGAATACATGCAACCCACGCAGGAGCAGGCACAGATCATCGCCTGGAAAGGCACAAAACTTGTCGTTACGGCGTTTGCCGGCACGGGCAAAACGTCAACGCTTGAAGCCTACGCGCTGGCAAACCCCACGGAGCGGATGCTTTATCTCGCTTACAATCGCGCGATCAGGGAGGAGTCCGAGCGTCGTTTTCCTTTTAACGTCGAGTGCAGAACGTTTCATCAACTGGCATGGCCGACGTTCGGGCGGCACTTTCAGGCGCGGCTAACCACGTCTCTGCGCGTAACGGATATTGCGCGGCTGCTCAACACCCGTCACTGGCTGCTGGCACGCACTGCGCTGAACACGCTTAACACCTTTCTGTACAGCGCCGACGGGGAAATTTCATTTCTGCATCTGCCCGATGAGAGCGATCGGGGCGGGCTGGACACGGGCAAAATACTCGGCGCTGCACAGGTCATATGGCACGAAATGACCCGGATGGATTCACATTTTCCGGTAACGCATGACACCTATCTTAAGCTTTATCAGCTGTCCGTTCCGGAGCTGAACAAGAAATGGGACGTGATCCTTTTCGATGAAGCGCAGGATGCGAATCCGGTGACCAGTCAGTTTGTTCTCAGCCAGCCCTGTCGCATTATCCTTGTCGGCGATCGTTATCAGCAGATATATCGCTTCAGGGGAGCGGAAAACGCTCTCGTTTCTCAGCAGCTGGAGACTGCAGACAGGCTGTGGCTGACGAACAGCTTCCGGTTTGGTCCGGCGGTCGCAGACGTTGCGAATACCCTGCTTGCCGGGGCGGGGGAAACCCGCCGGATCTGCGGCCTCGGCGGTGAGGACCAGGTTGTAGCCGAACTGCCCGCCGGAACCGCGCACTGTTGCGTTATCAGCCGGACGGTAGCGGGCGTGATTGGCTCAGCTCTTGTAGAGAGCCTGACGGGTAAAAAGGTGTACTGGGTGGGCGGCATGGAGGGATACCGCATTGGTGAACTGGAAGATTTATACTGGCTTTCGGTCGATATGCCCGATCGCATTCAGTCGCCGCAGCTGACGCGCGATTATCGTGACTTTGAAGAATACCGAACCATTGCCAAAGCAACAAAAGATCCGGAAATGGGGCAGGGTGTACGATTGCTGGACATGTACTTTCCACTGCCAATGCTGCTGGCTGTGTTAAAAAAGCAGGCGGTGACGCGCGAAAGCGATGCTGATGTGACGGTCGTGACGGCGCACCGCAGTAAAGGGCTTGAGTGGAACGCGGTCAAAATCAGCGACGATTTTGTTGATATTACCGATCCCCTTTTAAACCCGCGCGAAAAAGAAGATGAGCTGAATCTTCTGTACGTATCGGTGACGCGTGCGCGCAAAATTCTGGTGCCGAATGAGCTGGTCTGCATCGTGACCGGCTGCCTCGATGCACTGAGCGAAGACTCTGAAACGCCGGTCGGAAAGGACTCAGAGAGCGCAGAGGCTGCGCTTACTATCAGCAATGAAGCTGAAATACCAGGGAGCCAGAATGTTCAGTAAGCTCATAACCATGATATCCGGGGGGCAAACTGCGGCTAAGTCAGCGCAGGCTGGCGGTAAGGTTCCGCCGGGATATTTCGCGCCACAGTCAGCCGCAGAGCTGCTTTCTTCCCCGCATCGTAAGCTCCTTCTCAGGCAAATCTGGGATAACACGTCATTGCCTGAGGAGATTTATAACCGACTTTACCTGGCACCGCTGAAAAGACTCGCTGAGTGCGTACAAAACGTGCCGGCCAACCGTGGCTGACGCCATGCGCTATGCCCTGAAGCAGTCCGGCTACTCGCTTTGTCAGACCGGTCCGGCTAACGGCGTGTTGTACCGTCAGCCGCTGCCGGCCGTCCAGTTCCAGCTCGGCCCGATGCGCCTTCGCACCGCGCTGCAGGTACTGGCGGGCCCGGCATGGGAGCTTGAAGTTGATGACGTACAGCGTGTGGTCTGTCACAGCCTGCGTGCCGGTTATCAGTTGCCCGTGACACAGCTGCCGCCGCGTCCTGCCAGCGCCTACGCACCGGCTGCTGGCACTCCATCTTCTGCCAGTTCCTCTCAGGTGATCGCCCCTCGTCCCATTCAGGCCCAGCCTGCTCACGGAGGATGGCTGACAAAATGACCACAGAAACGTCCTTCCCTCACGAAAACGCTGATGACGTTGTTCCGTCATCAGGCGGCAGGTTCAGCGCCGTAAAACGCCGGCTGCCGGCTATAGGACTGACCACGCTTTCCATTGCCGCACTGGGTCTCGCATTCATTTCGCTTCGCGCCGTTGAGTCGCAGGAAAACCGTCTCAGCTACGTCGAGAAACAGCAAAACGTGGTTTACACCCAGGCAGTGGCTAAAACCGATCTTGAACCTCTACAGGCAAACATCAATACGCAGGCCGGGGCGATAAAAAGGCAGCAGGTTCAGCTTGATGCGGTCCGTAAATCGCTCGAAGCCTGGTCTGCCAGAGGATTATCTGAAGCAGTCGGTCAGTTTCGCCAGTCGATCGGTGAGCTGAGCGATTCGCAGACTGCACTGCAGAGCCGTCAGGCTGCACTGGAACAGTCAGTTACTGCGCTGCAGCACCCGCCTCAGAAAGCGCAGCAGGCCACAGCTGAACCCAAAGCGGCAACGCCTGTAAAAAAGCCGGCACCCGCTAAGCCGCACCGGGCAGTCAAAACCGTGGCCCGCAAAGCGCCATTTGTACTGACCGGCGTTGAAAAGCGGGGCACGGAGTCGTTTGCGGCCATCGCGCCGTCGGGATTCAGCTCGCTGGCTGAAGTCCGCCTGATCGGCGAAGGCCAGACCGTTAATGGCTGGACACTTGTTCACGCCGGATACGGGCAGGCTCAATTTCGCGTAAACGGTCGCTTAACGACTATCAACGTTCGCTAACGGAGACGATATGAAGCTAAAAATAATCAATCTTGCAGCGATTATGCTTTGCTGCTCTGCGCAGGCCAGCGTTCAGGTTCAGAATTCCAGGGGCGAACCAGTGGGTGCGCCGGCGCAGAGCGTGCAGCAAAGCAGCGTGCAGGATCTGAAACAGCAAGCCGGTCAGTGGGGGCTAAGTCAGGACGATTATGAGCGCTATCAGTCGCTGATGAACGGTCCGCGCGGCATTCAGTCACCGGGTCTGGATCCGTTGTCAACGCTGGGTATCGAGGCGCGGAGCCAGGCGGAGCGTCGTCAGTATGCTGAGAAATGGGTAAAGGAAGAGTTTGCGCGTACGCAAAAAGAGCTGGATTTCCAGCGCGAAGTTACCGCCGCATGGAAGCGGCTCTATCCGGAAACGCTTGCGGTAAATATGGGCAACGCAGCCGGCATTGCGCACGACACCGGCGGGCGGCTGGCGCTGTTCGTTAAGTCAGCGGGCTGCGGGCAGTGTGACGCCCGGCTGGCAGCGGTATTAGCCGATAACAGGCCGGTTGATATCTACCTTGTGGACAGCCAGGGCGATGACGGGAAACTTCGCGGCTGGGCAAAAGACCATCACATTCCGCTGGACAGGGTGCGCAGCCGTCAGATCACACTGAATCACGACGGCGGTCGCTGGATGCGGTTCGGTAACGGCATCATGCCGGTCGTTCTGCAGCAGGGGGAAGACGGATGGCAACTCGCCGCATTCTGACCGGCGCGGCGCTGCTGCTGCTTTCATTTTCCACGTTCGCCGGTGGCAAACAGACCGTTCCGGATGGGTACGTGCGCGTGGCGCAGGCTCACAGCGTGCCGCCTGAATCGCTCTACTCCGTCAGCCTGCAGGAATCATCGCGCAGGCTGCCGCAGGGCGAACGCCCGTGGCCGTGGACGCTCAACGTCGCGGGTAAGGGCTATCGCTATAAAACCCGTCTTGAAGCCTGGCAGGCGCTGCAGGTGTTCATGAAAACGAACTCACTGAAGCGCATCGATGTCGGTATTGCCCAGGTTAATCTCGGCTGGAACGGCCAGCATTTTACGTCAACCTGGGAGGCGCTGGATCCCTACGTGAATCTCAACGCGGCTGCCGCCATCCTGCGCGAGTGCTGGGACCGGAAACCCGGAAGCTGGCTCGATGCCGCCGGTTGTTATCACCATCCCGCAGGCGGCGCACCCGCTGCCCGCTATCGCGCTTTCGTTAAAAGCAAGCTCGCCATGCTCCAGTCCTCGCCGCATCTGCCGGCGGCTACCGCAGTTGAACAGACAGCGTCCGCATCGGTGCCGGATAACGGCCTCGTCTGGATAAATCCACGGAGTCAGTGATCATGAATCTGAAAAACCTCATCGTTACCGCATTTATCGCCTTTTCGCCTGCCGCGCTGGCGGAGCTCAACGTCATTGCAGACCTGGGCGGACAGAGCACGCAGGCTGTTTTCGAGGCCGTAAACCGCCAGGATACGCCTCCTGCGCCTGCTGCAGCTCCTGAACAGGGGGAAGCGGCCATGCTGCCCGTTATTACGCCAGAACTTTCCCCCGGAAAGGTGCCCCCCCGGGCGCTGCAGCTGCCGGGCATCGGCGCGCTGTTTATCATGGGTGATGACAGCTATTCACGGCAGTGGCTGCAGCAGAACGCACAACAGCTTTCGGCCAGAAATGCAGCCGGCCTCGTTGTGAACGTTGAAAGCATGGCATCGCTGGAATCCCTGCGCGGTCTCGCGCCCGGTCTTCAGCTGGCTCCCTCATCGGGATCTGAATTTGCCCGCCGCCTGCAGCTGACGCATTACCCCGTACTTATCACAGACAGCGGCCTGTCTCAGGAGGTAGGGCAGTGATATCAGCTCCTTACATCGCTGTACTGTTGATGGCAAATCCGGTCCTCCTGGCCGTCCTGCTGGCCGTGATTATCTTTCTGCTCTGGCATTTTCGCCGGCAGTCGGTCAGCGAGCGGCGGCACCGCCGGTATCGCGCAACGGCAGAGCGCGTCTTTACCCGCCTTCGCCAGCTCAGCGGAGACGGGCAGCGCATGAGCTATCTGCGCAAGATTAATCCCTACGTATTTGAGGAATTACTGCTGCTGGCATTTGAGCGTCAGGGCTATGCCGTACAGCGCAATGCGTCGTACAGCGGGGACGGCGGACTGGACGGACGCGTACACATAAACGGCGAGTGCTGGCTGATTCAGGCCAAGCGCTACAGCCGGGCGATCGCGCCGGCGCACGTCCAGGATTTTGACGCGCTGCTGACGCGCATGGGGCAGCGCGGTCTGTTTATTCATACCGGCAGGACCGGCCAGAAAAGCAGGGCTTTCGGGAGCGGTTCACAGCAACTGATGATTATCAGCGGACAACGCCTTCTGGCTCTGCTGGCAGGTAAACCCTTTAAGGAGTTCTTTCTGTGAGTGATAAATACGTAATTGAAGCCCTTCTGCGCCCGGCTGTTGAACTGAATACAGCGGTCGCAGCGGGCACTGCCGCCATCGTCTGCGTGACAGCGCCCTGGGCAGTCGCCCTGGCACCCTCCGTCAGCTACGTCACCGCCGGCGGATTCGCCGTGCTTTCTGCCATACGCGCGCGTCAGGGAATACAGGTCATTCGCTACCGCCGTAATCTTCGCCGTTTACCGCGCTACGTAATGACGTCAAAACAGATCCCCGTGAGTAAACGCCGGCTTTTTCTGGGCCGTGGGTTTCGCTGGACCCAGAAACACACTCAGCGCCTGCGCGATACGCTGCGCCCGGAAGTGGCCCACTATCTTAAGCCGTCGAAGCTGTATCAGCTTGCCCGCCAGTTAGAGGAAGCGACAGAAAGCAGTTTGCCGGCGATCGGCAAGCTGCTCAGTGCAGATTCGCCAGTCAATCCGGTTCGCCCGCTTCCCCCGGTTGGCGGTAATCCGGCCGTACACGGCATTGAGCCGGATGAAACTGACGTCACGCTCGATTTACGTGAGCGGGTCGGCCACACGGTTGTCTACGGGACAACCCGCGTGGGCAAAACGCGCCTCGCTGAGCTGTTAATCACTCAGGATATACGTCGTGGAGACGTCACCATCGTATTTGATCCGAAAGGCGATGCGGACCTGCTGAAAAGGGTCTGGGCGGAAGCGAACCGGGCGGGGCGGGGCGATGAGCTGACCGTTTTCCACCTGGGCTGGCCTGATATTTCCGCGCGGTATAACGCCGTAGGACGCTTCGGGCGCGTATCAGAAGTCGCTACGCGCGTTGCCGGCCAGCTCAGCGGCGAAGGTAACAGCGCAGCGTTTCGCGAGTTTGCCTGGCGGTTCGTGAATATCGTTGCCCGGGCGTTGGTTGCTTTAGGTGAACGCCCGGATTACACCCTTATTACCCGCTACGTGAACAACATCGCCAACCTGTATCTGCGTTACGCCGAAAAAATCATTACTGAGAAACTGCCCGAACTGAACAGCCAGATCGAGAACAACGCCAACGCGTTCAGTGATGATGACGTGCCGCGCAACATGCAGGGGCAGCCTGAAGCTATCCGGATTTGGGCAGTTGAAGTGGCGCTGAGTTCGGACGCAGGAAACGCGCTGTATGACCCGATACTTGACGGATTGCGCTCTGCCGTACGCTATGACCGTACCTACTTTGACAAGATTGTGGCGTCACTGCTGCCGCTGCTGGAAAAACTGACTACCGGTAAAACAGCGGAGCTGCTGTCTCCCGATTATCTGAACATGGAAGATCCGCGCCCTATTTTTGACTGGGAGCAGGTTATCCGTAAAAAAGGCATCGTTTACGTGGGGCTTGATGCACTCAGCGACAGCGAGGTTGCCAGTGCCGTAGGTAACAGCATGTTTGCCGATCTGGTGAGCGTGGCCGGGCACATCTACAAGCACGGTATTAACGGCGGCCTGCCGGGTTCAAAAGAGGGAAAAGACCCCATTAACCTGCACTGCGATGAATTCAACGAACTGATGGGCAACGAGTTTATCCCGCTCATCAATAAAGGCGGCGGTGCGGGCATGCAGGTGACGGCCTATACGCAGACCTCATCTGATATTGAAGCCCGCATCGGGAGTGCGGCCAAAACCTCTCAGGTTCAGGGTAACTTCAACAACCTGATCATGCTGCGCGTGAGAGAGAACCGGACGGCAGAGCTGCTGACCTCACAGCTGCCGCAGGTTGAGATCTACAGTAAAACGCTGGTCTCAGGTCATCAGGACTCAGCTGACGTCACCGTCAATCACGACTTTACCTCCAGCACCCAGGATCGCGTGGGCACCATTAAGGTGCCACTGCTTGAGCCTGCCGACATTGTCACGCTGCCTAAAGGTCAGGCTTTTGCGCTGCTTGAGGGCGGCCAGCTCTGGAAAATTCGTATGCCGCTACCGGCGGGCGATGCAGGTGACGTGCATATGCCTGAGAACATCGCGCGTCTTGCAGAAGAGATGCGCCGGAATTACCACAGCAGTGAAGGGTGGTGGGACAGCCGCAGTTCAGCAGCTGCGCCAGTGAAGGGAGATAATAATGGCTGAGGCACGTCGTACCGCACCGCAGCAATATCCGCAGCAGCACCCCGCGCAACCGCGTGAGCACGGCCTGCTCTATAACCTGGTCTGGGGCTGGCCGTGGAAACTCGTTGGCGTGATCCTGGCTTCACTGATGGTGAGCCTTGTCATTGAATATGTCGGTATTGCGTTCTTCTGGCCTGAAATGGGTGCCGCGCACAGCCAGGCGGTGATGAATACCGAGTTTGGCTATCTGTCTTCTGATTTTACCCGCAGCCTGCTGCTTTCCGAGCCGGCTGCAACGGTGACGCGCTGGATAACGGATGCCTATCAGTGGGCGTTTGTGGACAGTGGGATCATCGGCTGGATACAGGAAAAATATCAGGCCGAGATGAACAGCGGCAATGAGGTATCGCGCAATCTTAAGGGTGCCAGCCGCTGGATGGGGAATTATCTGCAGCAGTACATGCTGGCAACGGTATATGTCTCTATCGTGACGCTGATCCGCGTCACCATCATTGCCCTTTCTGTACCGCTGTTCGTACTGGTTATATGCGTTGCCGTGGTTGAAGGGCTTGGCCGACGTGATTTGCGCCGGTTTGGTGCCGGTTATGAGTCATCTTTTCTGTACCACCGCGCGAAAAGATTGATCAAGCCAGCTGTTTATCTGCCGGTGATGGCCTACCTCTCATGGCCTTCTGCGGTCTATCCAAACCTGCTACTGCTACCCGCAGCATTAATGCTGGGGCTTACCATTACGGTTACAACTGCATCGTTCAAAAAGTATCTTTAATGGCCATATACCAAAGCCTGTAAAATGCAGGCTTTGCTAAATTTCCTTACTAAATAAGATAAAGGTAAGATCACAGTAAACTTGTGCGATAAGTAAGATACGGACATCGGTTTAATGCCAAAAATGTTATTTAGTGATCGAATTTCACTATTAACAGCCGGTGAAATGCTCAATTAGCCGAAAAAACAAATGCAATTTTAACCAATACAACCGTCAATCCTTGCGATCTACCTTCCTGCCAGGAACCTGAGAGCACCCGGAAACCTGCGTTTATAAAGACAAGTCTCTTTTCAGGTTTCGCTGAGTACGAAAGTGATAACTTTGCGTAACATATCCCTGTCGAGAGCCTCTCCGAATGCGGGATTACGTACCGAACGCACAGCCATCCCTTCCAGTAAGGAGGTGATGATTTCACATTTTGAAATGACGTCTTCAGAGGCACCGCCCAGAATATTATAGAAATCCTGAAAGACGTCTTTATCGTATTCCTGGATCAAGTGCGCTATAGACGCATTGCGTGAAACCTCTGCTGAAATTTCCATTTTCAGCGCCGCGGTTCCTCTGTCTAAAAAGCGCTGCTCATCCGCAAGCGTGGCATCAACGAGCGCCTCAACAGCGTTTTTGGTTTTCATCGAGGATTTCACGTTAGAAATATAGGTTTCAATCTGACTCCTATCTCTGGCGACGATTGCCTCAACGATCCCCTCTTTGCTGCCGAAGTAATGATAGATATGACCGGAGCTCATTCCTGCTGCGGCTGAGATCTGAGACATGCTCGTTTTGTGGAATCCCTGAAGCTTAAAACACTCAACAGCAGCCTCCAGAACCTGCTCTTTGCGTCTTTTTGCTATATCAGAATCACCGCCATTTTTTTTAACAGACATACCTGAACCTTATTGTCCTGAAAATTATCTTCGCGAAAGGTGGACGTAAACATCACTGACCAGAAAATCAACCATTTAACAACGCAAGCGATTGATAAATATACATTTAAATCATATGGCACGCCGTAAAGACTAACATCATTTTCTGAATGTGTGGCGTGATTTTTGCAAAACTGTCAAGAGCTCCACAATTAATAAAAACTTGAATCACAACTTTACATTTTTAGGTCGGTCGTTCAACCTACAACGCGCTATGCCGCAGGTTCGTGCGCTTAATCATACGCTAATAAAAGATTGGTCAACCAACCTAGATCACAATTCGGGATAAAAAATGTATTATTTTCATGATATTAAAAAAAGAAAACAGCTGGGCAACTTCATTAACCTGGCGTTAATGATCGGCGCTACGAGCCTCCTCAGCGCGTGTGATGACGCACCGGCTTCCACGCCTGCTGCAGAACCACCCGTGGTAGGCGTGTATAAAGTCGAGCCCAGCAATGTCCGCATGCTGACGGAATTACCCGGACGCACCAGCGCCTATCTGATAGCGGAAGTCAGACCGCAGGTAGGGGGCATCTTATTAAAGAGGGATTTCACCGAGGGTACGGACGTAAAAGAAGGCCAGACCTTATACCATATTGACCCAGCGCCTTATAAAGCGACGCTTGCCAGTGCTGATGCAAGTCTGGAATCGGCTAAGTTACTGTTCTCACGGTACAGCAAACTCGCGTCCTTAAATGTCGTCAGCCAGCAGAATCTGGATGACGCGAAGTCCCAGTATCTGCAGGCAAAGGCCAACGCCGACAATGCCAGAATTAATCTTAACTACACCGAAATTAAATCCCCGATTTCGGGAAGAATTGGGCGTTCCAATGTCACCCAGGGAGCGCTCGTCACCGCCGGGCAGACAAATGAATTAGCCACGGTGCAGCAGCTGGATCCGATCTACGTGGATATTTCACAGCCGGCATCGGCCCTGGTTCAGATACGTGAGGATCTGGAAAGCGGTCGCCTCAAAAGTGATGACGAAGGCCGGGCAAAAATCAGCCTGGAATTTGACAACGGCACAAAGTACAAACAGACCGGCACTCTTCAGTTCTCCGAAGTCAGCGTCAATGAAAGCACCGGTTCGGTAACCCTGCGGGCAGTTTTCCCTAATCCTGACGGCGTTTTGCTGCCCGGTATGTTTGTGCGCGCGCAGCTGCAGCAGGGGATCCGTGAAAACGCCATTCTTGTGCCACAGAGAGGGGTGACGCGGGACACTCAGGGTAAAGCGGTCGCGTTAGTGGTGGATGCTGACAACGTTGTGGAACAGAAGAACCTTACAACGGATCAGAGCATTGACGGGAACTGGTTAATCAGTGCCGGACTTAAGCCCGGCGAGCAGGTCATTGTCGATGGTTTACAGAATGTGACTCCTGGAATGATTGTTAAGCCTGTTCAGGCTGCAAAAAATTCATCCGAAGGCAGTTTATCTAAGACGTCAGATCACAAAGATAATACGGATATTTAAGGGAGCAGCATGTCCAGATTTTTTATAGATCGGCCTATATTTGCATGGGTCATTGCCATCATCGTCATGATCGCAGGTGCGCTTGCAATTTTAAAGCTGCCCGTTAATCAGTATCCCGATGTTGCACCTCCGGCAATAGGCATTACGGCTTCCTATCCGGGCGCCTCGGCGCAGACCGTTCAGGATACGGTGACTCAGGTCGTTGAACAGCAACTGAACGGCCTTGATGGCCTGCGATACATTCGCTCTGAGAGCAATTCAGACGGCAGCGTAAATATTGTTGTGACCTTTGAGCAGGGGGTTGACCCGAATACCGCACAGGTTCAGGTTCAGAACAAACTGCAGCTTGCCACACCAATGCTTCCTCAGACCGTCCAGCAGCTGGGCATTCGCGTCTATAAGTACCAGATCAACTTTATGTTGGTGGCCACGCTGATTTCAGAAGATGGCCGACTGGATAACAACGCACTGGGCGATTTGATTGTATCGCAGCTGCAGGATCCCCTCAGCCGTACGTCAGGCGTTGGCGATTTTTATGTCCTGGGCGCTCAGAACGCGATGCGTGTCTGGCTGGACCCGATTAAGTTAAACAATTACAAGTTAATGCCCAGTGACGTGATGGCCGCCATACAGGCACAAAACGTTCAGGTCTCCTCCGGTCAGTTAGGCGGACGGCCGTCAGCAGATACCTCAAGATTAAACGCAACGGTAATCGGCAAAACACTCTTCACCAGAGCCTCTCAGTTCCAGGACATACTGCTCAAGGTAAATCCGGATGGCTCACGCGTCTTATTAAAAGACGTCGGAAACGTCATGCTGGGGTCGGATAACTATGACTTCAATGCCAAGCTGAACGGTCACCCCAGTGCAGGTATTGCTCTGCGTTTAGCCACCGGCGCGAACACCATCGACGCCGTCAGCGCCGTGCGTTCAACCCTGGATCAGTTAGCTAAAACGCTGCCGCCGGGCGTTAAAGTGGTGTATCCGTACGATACCGCTCCGGTGGTAAAAGAGTCTATTAAAGGCGTCGTGCATACATTAGTTGAAGCGATCGTCCTGGTTTTCCTGATCATGTTCCTGTTCCTGCAGAACTGGCGCGCCACGCTTATCCCAACGCTGGCCGTGCCCGTCGTTCTGCTGGGCACCTTCGGCATCATGTCAGCCTTCGGCTTCACTATTAACATACTGACCATGTTTGGTCTGGTGCTGGCAATTGGTCTGCTGGTTGATGACGCCATCGTGGTCGTGGAAAACGTCGAGCGAATTTTATCTGAAGAGGACATCTCGGCGGTTGAAGCGACCCGTAAATCTATGGATCAGATCTCCGGTGCGTTAGTAGGCATCGGGTTGGTGCTGTCCGCCGTATTTATACCGATGGCGTTTTTCGGCGGTTCCACGGGCGTAATTTATCGTCAGTTCTCGTTAACTATCGTTTCTGCAATGGCGCTATCCGTACTCACCGCGCTGATCTTCACGCCTGCACTCTGTGCAACGCTGCTGAAGCCGGTCGGTAAGGATCATCATGATAAAAACGGATTTTTTGGCTGGTTCAACCGCGTGTTCGAAAAAAATGCGCGCCGGTACGAAAATGGCGTGTCCCGGGTAATTACAGGCAAACGCCGGTATTTAATGCTGTTTTTATTCATTGTGGTGGCTTTAGCAGTGCTGTTCCCCAGACTGCCGACCTCGTTTTTACCCGATGAGGACCAGGGAACGATGGTTGTTCAGGCAGAGTTACCTGCCAACGCCACTATGGATCAGACCGATGCCGTGCTGGATAAGGTGCAGAAATATTTCGCCGAACAGGAGAAAGACAACGTTCAGGCGGTATTCGCCGTCAGTGGGTTCAGCTTTGCGGGGCGCGGCCAGAACTCAGCGCTTGCCTTTGTGCAGCTCAAGCCCTGGGATGAGCGCAAGGATACCGTATTTGATCTTCAGCGCCGGGCTATGGACTACTTCGGCACAATAAAGGAAGCCAGGGTCCTGGCGTTTGCACCGCCGGCGATCATGGAGCTTGGCAACGCCACGGGGTTCGATGTTTTCCTGCAGGACTTCAGCGGACACAGCCATGCCGAGCTGATGAAGGCTAAGGAAAAAATCCTCTCAGAAGCCGCTAAAAATCCGGCACTCAGTATGGTGCGTGCTAACGGTAAAAACGATGAGCCGCAGTACAAAATCGAAATTGATGATGAAAAAGCGAGCACGCTCGGTGTCAACCTGGATGACATCAATACAACCATGTCGGCCGCGTGGGGCTCTTCTTTTGTCAATAACTTCCTGGATCGCGGACGTATCAAGCGCGTCTACATTCAGGGTCAGCCTCAGTCCAGGATCACGGAGAAGGATTTCAGCCAGTGGTACGTGAGAAATTCATCCGGTGAAATGGTTTCATTTGCCTCCTTCGCTTCAGGAAAGTGGGAAATAGGTTCGCCTAAACTGGAGCGTTACAACGGTGTGCCTGCTGTTGAGCTTCTGGGCCAGCCTTCACCGGGTTACAGCTCAGGCGATGCCATGGCTGCAATGGAAGACATTGCGAAAGATTTGCCATCCGGCATGAAGCTCTCCTGGACGGGCCTCTCCTATGAGGAGAGATCCTCGGGTTCACAGGCTCCGGCCCTGTATGCGCTGTCAATCATCGCCGTTTTCCTGTGCCTTGCAGCGCTCTATGAAAGCTGGTCCGTACCATTCTCGGTAATACTGGTCATTCCGCTGGGGGTTATTGGTACCGTGGTTGCCACGATGATGCGCGGCCTGGAAAACGATGTTTTCTTCCAGATTGGCCTGTTGACGACGGTGGGACTTTCCGCCAAAAACGCAATTCTGATCGTTGAATTTGCCAAGGAGCTGTACGAGAAAGAGGGGAGAACCTTATCTCAGGCGGCCATTGAGGCAGCACGTCTCCGACTGCGTCCGATTATTATGACGTCTCTGGCATTTACAATGGGGGTCATACCGCTGTTAATTTCCAGCGGCGCAAGCTCAGGAAGTAAACATGCCATTGGTACGGGCGTCGTAGGCGGCATGGTGACGGCGACGTTCCTGGCCATATTCTTCATCCCTCTTTTTTACGTTTTAGTGAATAGCCTTAAAAAGCGTAAAAATAATACTGACACATAAAGACCATCTGAGCCGGCTGGCAGGAAATCCACATCTTGCCGGCCGGACAGTTCCTGTAAAAGTAAATAGCAACGAAAGATCATGAGGTATTTATGCTGTCAGACTATTCAAACATTACCGTATTTTTTGATGCTTCCCCTGAAGGATTGAGCGTACTCGCCAGATCAGGAGAATTAGCATGTGTACAGAATTCTCATCTGATAGGCGTGACGTCTATGCGCCATGAATCTGGCGTCCCGGAAGAGTCCTTTTCAAGAGGGGATGCCATCATTGAGGTAATAAAAAAACATCAGCTCGCAACAGCCAGTAAATTACTGGAGCTGCATCATGGCATACAGGATATTTCCGATAAGCTAGGCGTGCAGGCTGAACTTCGCGTTATACCGTCGACGGAAGATAATAAAAATGCAATTCAGCATGCTTTATACAGCGATCTGGTCATTTTTAATTATCCGAGCATGAGTGGATTACCGGAGGGAATGACGATCAACTCGTTCATTTCCTACTCCGGCCTGCCGATAATTGTCGTTCCTGATAGCTGGCTGGGAGAGGGGATCGGAAAAAGAGTCACCATTGCGTGGAACGGCAGCCGGCAGGCGTGGCGGGCCGTATCTGACTCTCTTGGCCTTTTAATCAGTGCGGAAGAGGTTCAGCTACTGATTGTGGATGCACACCACAGTCAGGGCCTTCACGGTGAAGACCCCGGCGCTGACATGGCGGCTTACCTTGCACGCCATGGCGTCAGAGTCGACCTCGTCAACGTCGAGTCCGACAGAAGAGAGGTTGCTGACGTCATTATAGAGCACACGACCGCTCACGCATCCGACCTGTTGGTAATCGGTGCCTGGAGCCGGCCACGCCTGTCCGAACTGATCCTGGGCGGTACCACTAACAGCCTCCTTAAAGATGTGCGGCTGCCCCTGTTTATATCCCGCTGACTGGAGGTTAACTTGGTCAGAAAAACCAAGGAAGAAGCTTCCATCACAAAAGAACGCATAATAAAAGCGGCGGAGGAATGCTTTTGCGAACACGGCGTTTATCTGAGTTCTTTCGATATGGTGGCGAAAAAAGCAAAGTGCACCCGGGGAGCTATTTACTGGCATTTCCGGGATAAAAACGAGCTGCTTTACCACGTCACTCAGAGCTTCAGATGGCCTTTAATGGCCGAACTGAAAGGGCTGTCGTCAGGCGATGAGCATATATTTAACGCGCTTGTTTCCATGTTCAGGCGCTGCATTAATGATTTATCTACGGAAAGTCAGGTGCAGCACTACCTGAAATTAATGATTTATCGCTGTGACGAGGCCGAAACTTACAAGCCATTGCAGCTAAGCCTCTCAAAATTCATGTGTGATTTTGAGAAGTTAGTAAAAGATGCGATGTGCTTATCCATAAGTAAAGGCGAAATAGATGGGGAAGACAAGTCCGTAATCATAACAAATATCCTTCTTTACTCTTTTTATGGTGCCGTCAGAAAATTTTTTATCACGGGGAAATCCCAGAAGCCATTAACAGAGTTTATTGAAATCCTTGACCACATTCTGGGGGAGTTCGTCATTAACAATAAGAATTATGTTTTAGATGAGAGCTCTGACTAATCCTGCACCTTGCTATTCTGAGAGGAAAATCGTGAGAAAATTCACGCTAGAATTATTACACTGGATTGAACAAAATCTGGGAAGCTCCCTGACGATACAGAAGATCTATCGTAAGTCCGGATACAGCAAATGGCACATCCAGAGGCTGTTCCGGGAAGAGACTGGCATGCCATTAGCCACCTATATTCGCAACAGAAGACTCGCCAGGGCGGCTCAGGTACTGAAGTTAACGAACATGCCTATTATTGAGATTGCAGAAGCGCTGGGATTTGGCACACAGCAGGCATTTACACGGGTCTTCTCAAGGCATTTCAGAACGCCACCCAGAGTCTACCGGGATAGCCGTATGTGGAACTTTACCGGGATCATCCCCAGTTCGACAATGGTAAGGCATCCCCTGCCTCCACCTGATTATGTGAGTCTGGATATCAGCCTCAGCCATCACCACAGTTTCACTAATGATGTTGATTTTCATAGCATAGAATGTATGAGCGATAAGATTACCCGCTTGTCTAATCTTGAAATGACAATGCTCGAACAGGCTGAAACCATTTACTCGGTTGTCCATTGCGAACCTGTAGGCAGATTCGGGGATGCCAGGCTTAATATGTTACTGTGCGACACGACTCATTCCGACGAATTAGAAAGTATCAGGATGGCAGGCAGTTACCTGAAATTTAACCTGCTTGGGAGTTACGATGAATTCAGGCACATGATTTCAACAATCTATCATTTTGAACTGCCGTTAAGAGAAGAAGTCCGGAGTGAAGGCCCGGACCTGCTGGAAATTAAAAGCATAAAAACTTCTAATGGTTATAGTTATTTTTCAGGGTGCTACTACATTCCGGTCGCATCAAAGAATAGCTCTCCGGACTCTGCTGTTCATTAAGAGAATCAGGTTCAGTGATTTATCGGGTTCGCTTATATCAGCGGATGAAAACCGGCCCGAAAAAACAAAGGCAATCACCGACTGGTTGCATTGTAAATGACGTATTGCAAGAAGGCTTAATAAGTAGGGTGTTAATTTTTCATATGAACTTTTATACGCTATGCGTACTGGCATTTGATATCCGCATGATTTCAATGAACAAATTACTGATCACATATTGATGATGCAAAAAATGAAAGACAACAGAAAAAAGAAACTGAATAAGAAGACCAATTTTACGGAGTTCGACATGATTCGCTTTGTTTCGCTTCTCACCCGGGAGTGTTTATTCCTGCTATTCGCATCGGTTTTTATCCTGCTGGCAATGTCAGCCATTTACGTTGACGTTTACTTTATGGACAACGCTCTTCATGAAAATTCCGTGACTGAAATCCTGCAGGAAACCATACTGGCAGGCATAGCCGGGCTGTTTTTCTGGTGCGCGACAAAGCGCCCTGAGGTCCGCGGGGGGCTTATCCTTATCGGGGGTTTTTACCTATGTATGCTGATCCGGGAGCTGGACGGGATTTTTGACATGATCAGGCACGGCAGCTGGCTCTGGTTTGCTCTTACAACCACCGTCGTGTGTATTGCACTTTCCGCGCTCATACCCGCAAGCACCGTTACAGGTCTGACTGATTTTATTCAGCACCGTTCGTGGCTGATGACTGCGACGGGGTTGATCATAATATTAATATTCTCACGTATATTTGGCATGAATCAGCTCTGGGAGCATCTTATGCCTGACGGGTATAACCGGGAAGTTAAAAACCTGGCGGAAGAAGCGACGGAATTACTGGGATACAGCGTATGCTTTCTCTCCTCAGTGCTTTATCTGGGAGAAACGCGTGAAAAATTCACTGCTCTTCGGAAAAGCTGGACCTGATACGGATAATCTCGGACTGTCATTTTAATACAGTTAGTTATCAAGATGACGAGGCTGAACTTGTCTTCGTCATCACATTTCAATAACCAAACTGACCCAAAGTAGGGCTGTTTCCTTTCTTCTTCCTTTACCCACTCAAACCATTCATCGCCAAACTTCACGGAGCGGCCGTGGTTCCATAGCGGTTTAAACATACGGCTTGAGGCGGCTTCTTGTCCCACCATTCTGGTCCGTAACCCCAGTACACCGGATCAATTTTCAGTTCGCCGTTGCGCTCGCTCAGCTGTAGCACGTTGGTTCCTGACGCTAAGTTGTAACGGCCGATGGGTTCCGGATCATGCACGTAATCGCTGTCGGCTGCGCCAAGGGCGTCAAAGTAAACGTCCCGGCTTTTATACTGCGCAAACCGTCCGCACATAGTGTCTTTCTCTTTCTGCACGATACCTGTTAACGCGCGCTATGCCTGATTTTACTCATCATTCAATATTAGTCGGCGAAACCGCAGATTAAATTTTGCGTTCGGGGAATTAATTTAATGTCTTACGCTGGTCCCCCTATCAGAGCCGGACGGAGGCACCTGAAACTTGTTTTCAGATGCCGGCCGTCAGCAGGCAAGGCGTACAGCGCCGCGTCAGAGCACTTGTTTAGTTACAACAAACAATAAGCTTTAGATTCACTTTAATCAGCATTCGCGCTGCTTTCTAAATTTTTATTTTTCCAAAAAGAGTTAACGGCTGAACCCGGCAGCCAGATTTCGCATGCTTACCGCACTCAACAACCACTGGAGGTGCATATGAAATCTCTTCGTCCGGCAACACAACTTCTGTTATGCGGCGGTGTGCTGGGCCTGACCTTTCTCGCGTCCTCTCCGGCGTCTGCATCTGAGAAAGACGAGCTGGCATCCGCTCAGCGAATGATCGTCCAGGTTCAGGCTTCGCTGGAACGGGCGCGGGTTACCCGAACGCAGCCGGCAAGATGCTGAATATGGCAGAGTGGTGGATCTGCCTGACGATGCCGAAAAAAGAGGTGGAGGATATTGCCCGCTTCCGGACGCTTTCAGAAGAGCAAAAAGCCGTGCTGCTTTCCGCCAGTAAGCTCTCACGGTGCTATACCGAAGGCGTGGTACTCTCGAAGAAAATTGAAGCGCTGTTCCGCGCTGTTCCGCCCAGCCTTTACCTCGCGCTCGGGATGACGGAGAAAGAAGAGAAAGCCGAACGTAAAGCGCTGATGCGTAAACATAACTGTTCTGAGCTGGATGCTGCTATTCTCGTAGCGAAAAAACTGGATCGTCTGCGTGGATTGATGACGGAAGATGCGGCCGGGATGCCCGAACACAATGATAAGAGAGAGATGCTGACCGCATGATTAAGCTCAAGTATGCGCAACCTCTGACCCAGCGCCCTGCGCCGGACGAAACGCCAACCCCTGCTATGTTCAGCCTGCATCCGCAGGGAGAGCCCGCGATGACGGCAACAACGGCAGAGCGACTGACCGCCATGGAGAACGCGCTGAGGTCAAGGTTGCAACCACCGGTAACGATCACCTGTAACCCACATCGTATCGGTAAGAGCTGCTGCGTGTCGGTTCATCTTGAGGACAGCAGGGGCAAGCGCGCGGACATTCTGCTGACGCAGGAAGGCCGCGCCGGACTCCCGCTGGATCACGAATTTGATTCACCGCGCTGGCATGTAAACGTGCCAGATGCCGCCGACATGATTTTTTTGACTCTGTGGATTAATGAGTTATTCAAAGATTAAGCGAAATACTATCTGTTCCCGGCTCTTTGAGCCGGTTTTAAAAAGGAGATCAAATGGCACTTTCTATATCGCTTGCTGCATTCAAAGTAAACGCCGGCGGGGAAAGCATCACCAGCTTTGAAACGCTGAATCCACCTGGAATGGCTGAGTCTTTCTGGAGTCTACCGGAGGCAAATCTTTACCTGGTCTGTATGGCAAAGAAAAAAGGTGATCTTCGTGATGTTAAAGCCGGGATCGCGGTTTTAACGAGCCATACTCACCACGACAAAGAATTTCAGGACGCTGTCATGGGTTTAATTCGTACCAGCCCTGTTCTCAAGCCTATCAGCGAAAAATCCAATATGTCGCTGTTGCCAGCTCGGCTATCTGTAGAGGGTAAAATTCCAACAGAAAACGAGCTTAAAGGTGTTTTTTTCCAGCAGTATCTTAAGCACAGTAGCGCTGGTAGTGCCTAATTTTACTGAGCGGGGTATTCCCGCTTATCACCCTCAGCAACTCATTGCTAAATTAAAAGGTGTATGCTGTTCTAGTTAAAAGTCTATCTTCATAGTTTTCGAATATCAGTGTCCAATCCTCATCTCCAGGATACACTTGGCAAACTCGTTCAGCTCGAAACAACTCTGGGTCTATTTTATTTTTTGCAAATGGGTTGTGAAAAATCATAAGCCCATCAGTTATTTTTTCTTCATAATCTGAAGACCATTTTTCTATATGCTTCACTTTCCCATCCGGTGGGGTTGACCATGTCGAACTGATCATTATTTTTTCCCCTTTTTTGTTTGCTAAAGCCTGCAACTTGCTGAAAGTGGCTGCATTATTAAATATTACAGCACTTAAACATTCATATTGATTGTCATTGAAAATTCCAAGGGGTATTTCAGCCCCATTTTCCTTTTCTACAAAACCCAGGTTTTCTGTTGGTGGGCCATCAGGGTATAGCTCCGGATGGTCTAATGCTAAGTCTTCGTTAACATATTCATCATATAGCACGGCTCTGATAGGACGATCATTTTGAAGGTTGAAAAACCTCTGTTCAAAAGGGGCCAGCGCAATAACAAATGGTTTTCCTTTAACATGTGACAATTTGCTGTAACTTTTTTCATATTTTTTAACTTTTGATATAATTGAGTTATTAATCCTTATCATTGCCTCCTTATTTAGCTCCCAGAACCTTTTTGGAATTGAACGTTGGTAATCATCCGTTCGGTCCCACTCTGGAACTTTTCCGAGCGCTGAATTGCAAATCGTCGCTTCAATAATAATATCAGAACAACATTTATTTATTAGGAAATCAGGAGTAGCGTTGGAAAGATCAATTTTAAAATCCATTTCTTTAAATGCTGCATAAAGATAAACCTCCCAAAATGTTGAGTTAAAAGTACTTTGAAACTCTTTAACCAATTTACCATCTCTGTCACTGAAACCAGAAGCCCAATCATTGAATAACCTCCTTGCATTTATATATTTTTCAGGCAAAAGCCTCTCAAAATTAGGGTGATATTCTTTTGAATCAATTACAGGGTTAAAAAAATCTATTTCCATGTTGCCTCCCTTAACGTGATGACAAGTTGTATATTCAGTAATTACGTATTAATAAATTACTCTTTTTAATCTTTTTCTAATAGCGTTTTACTTGAAAGAGCTAAATTTTTTACTTTCGAAAAAGAGTTTACTGCTGAAAGCCAGACCACGCGCTGCCACTCTGACGGCCTGTTACCGTAACGGAGATCCGCTATGC
This sequence comes from Klebsiella sp. S69, assembly GCF_016516145.1. Classification (NCBI taxonomy): domain Bacteria; kingdom Pseudomonadati; phylum Pseudomonadota; class Gammaproteobacteria; order Enterobacterales; family Enterobacteriaceae; genus Klebsiella; species Klebsiella sp. S69. The sequence continues at coordinate 272,549 of NZ_JACVUU010000002.1, forward strand.
GACTCAGGCTATTACACTCACTTTTCCTGTTTATACCGTTTCAGCTGATGGCGGGCACCGTTGTGTATACCGATGCTGAACACCCCCCTCAGAATCTGACTGATGACAGCTCGGTTGTTTGGCTTGATGGCCCCGACCGCCTGCAGGACTCCATTTTCGGCCAGCTGGCAGCCGATCCGCAGCTGGCCGCTCAGCAGGCCCGCGAAATCATTCAGTCGCCGCAATGGCCCGGACAGCAGGAGCAGATTGCTCAGGCATACCGACAGGTTGTACATGCCTGGGAGATCGGGCTACATAAGTTCCCCGCCGTCGTTTTCGATGATCGGGATGTGGTTTATGGCACGGCCGACGTTGCCAGGGCTACCACGCTTCGCAGTCAGGGGGGTAAATGATGCGCTTCTCCCCCGGAACACACTTCAACGCCGCCGGTGTTGCCACCGTGCTGGTAGCAGCCGCGACTCCCGCCACGGTTTCCGCTATTAATACTGCCGGCATCATTGCCAGCGCCATTACCCAGGACTGCATCAGCTGGCGCGTCAGCGGCATCTGTTACTGGCTGATGTGTACGCCCTTTGGCTGTTCGGTGAAAACCTCCGTCAAGGTGACGCACTTCATTCCTGAAGTGGTGGTGTCCACCTACACCGGCCCGGGCGGTAATCCCTGGACAGAAATGGCGTTTATGAGCGGCGCGTCCGGTACGATCGATAACGCGCTGACCAGCGGTGCGCCAGCCGGCGGCGGTAACGCCGCGGATATCAAGAATCCCGGGCAGCGCAAGTCGAACATCAAGTTCAAGTACGCTGATGCGATAGGCCACCCTGCCACCTCCGTCATTGGCGGCAGCATTGCCGGTTACTCGTGCGATACCGCCGCCACGCCATTCAATCCCTACTTTCTGAGCACGCTGGATTCACTTGTCTGGCGATCGGGACTGCCTGAATCGCTGTATCCCGAGGCGCTGGTTCCCGGCCAGCGCGAACTGGGCAGCCAGGCCAGCGCCAACATGTGGGGCAACATTTATCCCCGCTCCGGCTTCGTCAGCCAGACAGACGATGACAAAGCCTCCGCCGTGGTCGCGCAGCGGGTCGCCGACATTATCACCCGCTCCGGGCAGCCTCACGTTTATCAGGTACTGAAGGGCACGCACAAGGCCGGCTACTGGCCGCCAGGAGAGGTGAAAGAAAACACGGGCACGGCAAATCATAAATGGCAGCGCCTGTCGCCCACGCTTTCCGCTTCCTGCGCCGTCTTTCCGGACGGCGCGTACCCCATTGCTCAGGACGGTAACGAAGCGTATGCGCTCTGGCAGCCCTACAGCTGCTGCAAGCGACGCGGCCAGACCTTCCTCTATTCAACTGACTTCTGAGAGGCACAATGTCACCAGTTCAATTTAAATCGGCCGCGCTTGCGCTGTGCATCGCGTCCGCAGCGGCACCCGCACAGGCGGCAGACGATGATCAGTCCGGCGCATTCGGTATTTCACTGCCCTCCGTAAACAACAGCGCCATAGGCTACGGCAAGGACGTCAGCGGCGCGGTTTCTGACAAGCTCTACTATACGCTCGGCGGCGGCTCAGTAATTTCACAGCCGGCAACGCGCAGCAGCATGCGTAAAATCGGTATGAGCGCAGGCTGGAGCAGCGACCTGATGTGCGGCAACTTCGACCTGAAAACGACGGTCGGTAATCAGCTCAACGGCGTAACAAACGGCTTCAAAAACCTCATGGGCGACGTGGTGCAGAACGCCACCGGTGCCGTCGCCAGCCTGCCGGCAATGATTATCCAGCGTGCCAATCCCGGCCTGTACGACATGCTCACAAACGGCGTGCTGCAGGCAAACGTCTCTTTTGATAAAGCCCAGCTCAACTGCCAGAACATGTCGAAGCGCATGATGGATTTTGCCGGCAACAACAAATGGACGCAGGGCGCGGTCATGGATGAATACCGATCGCTTGTTAACAGCGGAGACGCTGATGCTGTCCGCGTGAATAACTCAGCGGACAAGCTGCAGGGCAACTCAGGCCAGAACTGGATCGGCGGACAGAAACGGGGCGGTCAGGGGCAGCAGGCCATCCGGCCAGCGCATGATTTAACCGCTGCGGGATTCAACATGATGAACAGCCTGCCGGTACTGAGTTCTGACTCAGTCAGCAGCAACAGCTGTAACGGGGGGGCCTGTGCAAAATATGCCAGCGCTGAAGAAGCGGCTAAAGCTGTGGTGCAGGTCGTGGGGGACAGCTCTCTGCGCACCTGCAGCGACGCATCACAATGTACCAGCGGCGATGACGAACAGCAGCCGGGTGCCACTCAGGCCGGCACCGGATTTGCGCCCATCCTGGAAGAGACCACCAAAGAGAACACTGAACAGCTTGTAAAACTCGTTAACGGCACCGAGCAGCCTAACGCGACGAACCTGGCAAAACTCAAAACCGGCAGTTTACCCATTACTGCAGGCGTCATCAGAGCACTTCAGAGGGATCCTGACAACGCCGCCCTGACCGCCCGCCTCGCCGGCGAACTGGCGATGGCGGATACGGTTGAAACCGCGCTGATTATGCGCCGCATGATTGTTACCGGCATGTCTGAGCCTAACGCTGCCGCGCAGAATGCGGCCATTGAGGAAGGCGATCGTCGCGTTGCGGCCATCGATCGCGAGATCACCGCATTACGCAACGAAATGGAGCTCAAGCGCGAGCTGTCCCGCAATTCAGTGCTCACCATTATCGATCGGGAAAACGGGCGCGTTAACAGTAACCCGCAGACGCAGAGCGATGACAGCACCGACAACCGTATTAACCGCCTGGCCGTGCCTGAGACGGAAAACAACTGATGAGAGCGCATCCTGTGAAAACCGAAAACGGGGCGCAACGCGCCTCATTTCTCCGCCGGCACCCCGTGCTGTTTCGCGTGCTGTGTACTGCCGGCGCTCTGCTGGTATTCCTGCTGGCCGGGCTCATTGTCGCGGACCAGGCTGTAAGGAATCCTGCTCAGGCCGCTGCATTTCGTGACTGGATGGAGCATGCCCGCTATGGCTGGCTGATGTGGCGCCTGGCGGTTTATGGTGCGCTGGCGTGGGGTTTTGTGAAAGTATTTCGTGCGCCGGGCTTCGGCCCGCAACACCGCCAGCCGCTTATCCGCATTGCGGCCGTCAGCGTCATTTTTGCCGTCGTCTGTGAACTGGTGCTGCTCGGCGGCACGGGAGCGTCCTGATGCTGACTAACAGCTACCTGGAATATTTCCTTACCCTGCTTGGCTGGGTTGTAAACAACGGACTCTGGAATATTCTCATCACAACGGGTCTGTTTGCCGCGCCTGTCGCTTTCCGGCTTATCGGCATCTGGCTGAAAGTGCGTGAAGAAGGTGAAGATGAGGGGAATAAAGGTGCCCTGTCCATACCCCGCATGGAACATGCGATTTACTCCTCTTTTCTGGTGATGATTGCCTGTTGTATGCCGCTGATGAACGTCGATATGAGCACGATAAAATATGACACGTCGCGAGCGCAGAGCTGCGGGACGTGGACGCCAAAAGCGCCCGATGACACGGGATATTCACCGGTCATATCGAGCATTAACGATCAGACGGCTGCCGCGCCGGTATGGTGGTATCTGATTCACAAGCTGGCAAAGGGCATCACGCAGGCTTCTGTTGCCACAATCCCCTGCCGTCCGGACATGCGTCAGCTCCGCTTTGAGGTGCAGCACACGCGGATTAACAACAAATCTCTTGCGGAAGAGCTGCAGGACTTTACCAACGACTGCTATTCGCTCGCGCTGTATATGTGGAAACGTCAGGATCAGGGGCAGACAAAAGACAAAGCGACGCTGCGTGATATTGAGTGGATAGGCAGCAAAACCTTCCTCAGTAATTATTACGGCAGCCTGCAATCCAAAACGCCCCGGGCGGAATTTGCCTGGAACGAAAGCCGCGACAGCGGAAGGCCGGATACCGGCCGGGGTGGCTACCCAACCTGCAGCGAATGGTGGAATAAAGCAGATACCGGACTGCAGGCCCGTGTTGTTGATCAGGCTGACCCTGGGTTGTGGACGCGATTATCCGCTGCTATGACAATGATCGGGGGCAACTCAGCAGACTATAAGGAGGCCATTATCCGCCGTCTGGTCAGCCCTGAGAGTCTGACCGTATCGCAGGGAGGACACGTCTATGCCGGCTACGGAGGCAATGCCGATTTTACGCTTGATAACTCTGTTTCTCGCGTGGCTGCGATCGGCGGCACCGCGTTAGGCAGTCTGGCGGCATTCCCGGCGTTCGACGCCATGCGCCAGGCGCTGCCAATGATCCAGGCTGTTTTGCTCATGGCCGTGGTAGTGGTTCTGCCGCTTATTCTGGCTTTTTCAGCGTATGAGATTAAAACGGTTATCACGCTGACGTTTGTGGTATTCGCCCTTAACTTCCTGACGTTCTGGTGGGAACTGGCACGCTGGCTGGACAGCTGGTTGATGACGGCGCTGTACAGTTCTGACACACACAGCAGCTTTAACATGGCGGGTTTTCAGAACAGTTCAGATGATCTGATTATGAATTTTGTTATGGCGACAATGTTTCTGGTACTGCCAGCGTTCTGGATGGGGGCGCTGTCATGGGCAGGCATTAGAGTGGGTGGCGCACTTGATGGCGCACTTAAAAACGGAAGTTCTGATGTGCAAAAAGCTGGCGGTAGCGCAGCTGAAACCGCTAAAAGAGCAGTGAAACTGTAACCTTAATGAAGATTAGAGGCGTTAAATCTCTAATCTTCTTCATCCTCGATATCTACACGATAAGATGGGCCAGGGCCATGTTCTGGCCCTGTATAAATTCCAGTCCCCTCACTACCGTTGCGCCACTCAGTCCCATAAGAAGGGGCATGATCATCGCTGTAGTCATCTTCCTCGCTAATAGTTATGTTGCAAAGCATATAGATGAATATAGCTGCTAAGACGATTATGCTGCCTATCAGCAAGCCGCAAAGAAGAGCCGTTATTAACAAACAGAAAATGGCTATTGGAACAGGCAGACGCCCTAAAATCTCTGGTAGTTCTTTTTTATGAACCCAGTTTAGACAGGAGTCATTTGATAGCCTGACTGTTTTTGAAAATCGCTTAAATAAGCCAGCTGCATGGACCCCGCGTTCAAATGCTGTTTGCTTCATCATCTACCCCCTTCCCTTCAGGATCACTGTTACTGAGATGGCGCTGCGTAATCCTAATAACCTGACGTTCTGAAATTCCGCAGATTGAAGCAGTCTCCCGAATGCTCATACCATTATGCAGCCGAAGTTTAATAACATTTTTATGCATCAATATGTTCGGCTGACGACCTTTGAATTTTCCACCCTCAACTGCCTTTACTATGCCTTCACTCTGACGGCGACGTCGATCCTGATAATCCTTCCGTGCAATGGCTGCGAGCATATCTAGCATCATGGAGTTTATAGCCCGCAACATAGCTGCCGTAAATTCGTCTCCACGATGATTTTCGAGCGCAACGTAACTTGTTGGCAAGTCCAGGCTGATAATCGATATGCTTTTACTGCTTATGAGCTCCTTAAGCAATTTCCAACCATCGTCATCAAGGCGAGATAAGCGATCGACCTGTTCAATCAATATCGCGTCACCCGGGGCCGCATTTTCAAGCAGTCGCATCAGCTCCGGACGCTGAAGGGAAGCACCTGAGACATTTTCAATGTACCAGCTGGCAATACGGTGCCCACGCTCTGTAACGAACTGCTGAAGACGGTTTTTAGCTCGTTTAGCGTCCTGCTCTCGCGTCGAAGCTCGGAGATAAGCAAAAATGTACATTTTTCACTCAAGCGTGACTTTTAGGTTATGACTTATTATACCATGACTTTTATATGATGACTTAAAGGAAAAAATGGGTGCTTTTAGGCTATGACATTTGGGTACACCCATTTGATACCACAGTTGACATAAACTCCATTTGCTCTGAAAATGAAAAGGCTTAAACGTTGCTTTTGCAACCACCAATGATTCAGTAGCCTGTGAGAATCGCCTTCGGGTGGCTACAACAAAAGCTCCTGCAACCTGAAAGGGAGCAAACTTTGGTAAATCTGCACACCTTTGAGAGCAGATATCGTCAATTTAAGCGCACTATGACGCGACGATAAAGGTTCCTTCTGTACTAACCAGACAGTCAGAATGTTATTTTTTCTGACTCCCCGACGGGAAACACTTCCCGGTCGGGCAGGTGTTTCCTTTTTTTATGGAGAAACACAATGTCTGTCATCTCTTCTGCGGTTTTCCCTGAACATCTCCTAACTCAGCTTCAGCAGTCTGCTGACGCAGCGGTCCGGAGACTGAAATCTTTCATTTATCTGCATCGCAACAGCAGCTGGTATGTCAACGGTTCGGGCAATTATGCCGTCCGTGCGCATATCACCTCTGTCAGAGACCAGGGCATTAATGTCTTTCTTACCGTTCGTACAGGTTGCCACCGCGCTGAGTATGTTTTTCACCGCCTGCCGGTTTCCTTTCCTGAGGGAATAACAGGTCGTCGAAACGCATACCACCATGCCTGCCGTCAGGCACAGCATCTGGCACACCTGCGCTACCGTTTTCTTTCCGGAGGGCATTCTCATGACTGAAGCACTGCACGATGTCACTTTCCGTATTCTGTCAATGTCTGAGGCGAGACGGGATGTATGTCCCGCTCAGTATGGCCCCTTAAGTGGCGTTTTCATCCGGGGCGAAATCCTCAGAGATAACGTCTCCTGTGGCGAACAGGTTTTTGTCGCACCGCTCGGTGATTGTGATCCGGCTGACCCCGAACTCTGTGTATGGTGTCAGTATTACGGATATTCTCCCCGGGTGGAGGCTGGCGACATACTGGATGGCGTGGCCGTTGCGGGCATAAATTCCGTAGATCCACTGTTGGTAGCTGCGTTGAAAAGCCTGCGCTTTAATCCTGAATATGTGTATCAGGAGCAATCTGATTCATATGCACTGAACTGATTGGTTGATGAACGCCGGTCAGAAAATGTTGTGGACCCTGACGGGTATATCTCTCCGTCGGAGGGGATATCCCGTTATTTACCTGAGGATATACCCATGCACACAGACGTTTATACGCTTAAAACTCCACTGGACACGCTCAGCTGGCTTTGCCTGCTTGAGAGTGAAATTCTGAGCATCAGGGCATTCCAGCGTCTCGATCTTCATACGGACCGGGATGAACCGAATGAACTGACGTTTCTGGAAGATTCCATCATTGGCACCGGCACAGCTTATGGCTGGTTTGTCTTTTTACTCGGGGAAGGCGATATTCCGCCTTTGCCTGATACGTCTAAAAATCTGCTCTTCACGCTGGACGAGCTGGGAAAAGAAATTAACCGGCCCTTCTGGGAGAAGGCCGTGGATGAAGTTATCCAGGATGCCCGGTGTGATCGGGCTATAGCTGCTCACGAACGGATGTAACCAGCAGACAGAACACACCCTGACGGGGATTTACTCCCGTCCGGGGGATAAATCCCCCTTTTTGTATTCGCGGAGGATTTATCAATGAGAAACCTGCCTTCTTCGCCGGCCTTCATGCCGGTTGTCTACACCATCGAGCACGTCAGCACGGTTCCGTTGCGACACTGGCATGCTTTCGTTCTGGCCGTCACAGAAACTTTCTGGCAACTGCCGGTGCGCCTGCGTCCCGGAAATACGTATCTGCCGTCGCTTAATCGCGCGGCTGATTTGTTTCCGGTTGCAGATGTCATGGCGTTCTGTGGCGATACGGGTGGCTGTTTCTGGCCGGTTAACATGACCATTGAACGGGAGCGCAACCTCAACACGCTGAGTATTCAGGAGCTGGATTTTCAGCATCAGTCCTGTGATTTTTTCGCGCGTATAGTGATGGTCCTGCTGCATAACCTGTGTCCGGGCAGCTTCCGGATACATTCTTCTGACGAAGGCCGCAGCTGGGCGTTACCGTTACGCTGGATTGAAAAACATCTCGGACTGCCTGAGCAGCCGACGCTGACCACGCCTCAGCCAGTACTGAAAACGCCGGTGCGTGGAGGCGCATTTGACTCCCTGCTGCTGCAACTGCTCTCCGGTGGTGAGCGGGTACTGAGCAACGACGACTGGAATGCGTTTACGGAGGCTGAATTTCAGCTGTATGAACTGAAGCGGGTCGCGGAAAAAACTGACGCGCTGTAAACAGTACTGACTTTAACCCCGTCGGGAGAGATGACTCCGGACGGGGCGGCTCTCCCGTTTTTACAGGAGAGCCCCATGCTTTTTTTCGACAATAAAGACCTGACGAACGTCCTGCTGACCGCCCGCATGCAGGGGGGGCAGCTTCACCTGGCAAAGGATGAGGGTGTTTATCTTATGCCGGCCACCGGAGCCTGGCAGGGCAACGATCCGGTGCCGCGTATTGCGTATGCCGCAGGGTGTCACCCTCAGAAAAATGAGGACTGGTACGAAACGGCACGCCTGCTTGCCGGCGGCGATGATTTCATTGAATCACTGTCAATAAGCGACGCGGTAGCCACCTCTGTACTGTCCGGCAGGACGGACCTGAGGATCCTGATAACCGACACACAGATACAGCTGCTCACCGCAGCGACTGACCGGGTGAAAGTGGCGCAGTATCGCCAGAAGGCCGATCAGCTTTTGGCGAGTGCGGTCTGTCACTTCAGTGCCTGTGTCGCGCCTGATGAACTCTGCCGCTGGCGTGAAAACGCCGTGCGTCTGCTGACGCAGGCGGCCTTCATCAGCTGTAAGCGGGCGAAGCCTGAAGATCATCAAACCTTTCTGAACGCCTGTGGCAGGCTGCAGGCCAGGTTATCGCAGGTGACCCCGCAGGGGGCGCTGCGAATAACCGGACGTTAACTCACCCCGGCAGGGACTTTTCCTGCCGGAAAGGTTCCTGCCTCTTTCTGAACCGAAGGAGGCCCATATGGGACTGGATATTTTTCTCTACAGCCAGCACAGGCAGATCGTTGCAATACCGGCACCGTATCATCCGGTGTGTGAACTGAGCCGCGATTTTTCACTGGTTACATGGGTGGATAAGCACGTCGGTGAGGTGGAAAACTCGACCTGTCTGGAACTGTCACGCGAGCATATTCAGCAACTGAAAGAGAGGCTGGACTGTGCGATTGCGATATTTACAGAGGGTAATGAGGATAATCCGCTTCTTCAGCGCCGGCTACAGTACGTTTTCACCCTGCGTGACAGGCTGGAAAGCCTGCTCAGTGATTTTGACTTTGAACATGAATACCTGTGGTTTTATGCCGCATGGTAACTGACTTCTGAATTTCCCGTCGACGGGCGTATCTCTGCGCCCGCCGGCGCAGGGGTATGCCTCTGATTAAAGGTATATCTCATGAAAAAAACGACTTCACACAAGGCGGCCCGCCGCCCGGCAAAACAGACTGACCTTTATCGTCAGATCACCGACCGTATTGTTGTCGCGCTGGAAAACGGCGTCGTGCCCTGGCGTAAGCCGTGGCGCGCGGCTGCCGGCAGCGGTCTGGCCGGTTTGCCCCTGAATGCCACCACCGGACGTCACTACAGCGGCGTGAATGTCCTGCTTCTCTGGATGTCAGCGGAAGAGCAGGGTTTTTGCAATAACCGCTGGATGACTTACCGGCAGGCGCAGCAGGCTGGCGGGCAGGTGCGTAAGGGTGAGAAAGCCACCCTGGCGGTGGTTTATAAGGACTGGACGAAGCAGGCGGAGGATCGCGAAGGCAACCGCCTTTATGACAATGACGGCAAACCGCTGACGGAAACCGTGCCGATGCTTAAACCCCTGCAGCTGTTCAACGCCGAGCAGTGTGAGGGGTTGCCGGCAGAGATTGCCGCTTCACCTGAGCAACCGCCGACGGTGGATGAGGACGGTATACTCAGTCCGGACGTGATGAACAGGGTGATCCGGATGTTTAACGCCACAGGGGTTAAACACCGGATGCTGCCTCAGAACCGGGCTTATTACCGCCCGCTGACGGATGAAATTGTGATGCCGATGGCCGGGCAGTTTTTTACGGAGGCGGACTGGTGGTCCACGCTGCTGCATGAGCTGGTACACAGTACCGGTCATGCGAAGCGACTTAACCGGGAGGGGATAACCTCCTCATCCCGGCAATTCGGGGACCCGGTGTATGCCCTGGAGGAGCTCATCGCCGAAATGGGCAGTGCGTTTTTGTGTGCTCAGCTCGGCGTGTCCGGTGAGGTTCAGCATGACAGCTATGTGGACCACTGGCTGAAGGTGCTGAAATCTGACAAAAAGGCCCTGTTCCGCGCCTGCCGGCATGCCCGGGAAGCGTCGGAATATCTGCTGGCACTGCCTGAACGTCAGGCTGTGGCGGCGTAATTAACTTATCCGGTGGCGGTTATTCCGTAACTGTCACCGTCCCGTGAGGACACCGCTCCTCACGGGGCTGTGTCCTCTTTTTTTATCAAAAGAGGAGTATCAACTATGTCCGAATGGTGTCATAACCGCCTGGAAATCACCGGTAAGTCCGTTTGCATCGATGTCATGCTGCAGTGGATAAACGGCACTGACGTCCCGCGTCACCGCCAGGCCGTGCAGCAGAGCATACAGCTGTTTCTGGCCGGCGCTTCGGGGATACTCAAGCCGGTGCGCACAACGTCGTATCCGCCCTGTCAGGGGCTGGTCCGTGCAGGAACAGGGCTTTCCACTGCGGCCAATCAGGCGTTTGAAAGCTGGCTGGCGCTCCTGCTGAAGGATGCTGTCCTCGATACGGAAACCATCCGGGCCATTGACCGGCTTTATCACCAGTCAGGTCTGGGCGCGCTGAAGTGGGAAAATATACCCGTCCCGGCACGTGAGATTATGGCGGAGCTGATTGCCAGGCAGTATACCGACTGGTTTGGTCTGGTCAGCGCCGGCGATGAGTCTGATGCCGCAACTGCCTGGGAACGCCTCAGTCAGTATCCTGAACGTTCCCAGCCCTGCGACATGCTGGCCGTCATACCCTCACGGCTGGCTGCAGAGCTGAACGGAGCCGGTGGACTGATGTCAGGCGTGTCGACCACAACCAGCCTCTACTGCCGGCAGTACGGCATGGAGTGGCCGGCCGGGCACAATGTCAACTGGCAGCGGCATACACCAAACAGTCTTACGCTGCAGATGGATACGCCCTGGCTCCCGCCATCAGGTGAGGTTGTCGGGGAAATATCAGCGGTATTTGACTGCGAGGTGCGTCACAGCTACAGCGAGTCCGTGAGCGGTCTCAGCGGTTACGACTGCTATGATGGCGGCGAACATGTCGACGGACACAAAGGTGCATACGGAGCATCCCGGCCCGGCCAGGTACTTTATCTCGTCAGCGATGAGCCTGCATCACCGGCTCAGGAAGCTGCATCTTATCGTGAGGTACGGGGTTAAAAGCCTGCTCCTCCGTTAACCCGGCCACGGCAATGCCGTGGCTTTTTACCCTCAGGGGACACGTCCCCTGGTCAGGGTGCGTGTCCCTTTTTTTATGGAGAAACGCATGCCTGACATGATTAACCACGAAAAAGCCTTTGTTAAATTGTTCAGTCAGACGGCCCGGTATCATCACCGGTTCAAAGTGTTTGAAGACTTCATCAGCTGCAGCGTCATCGCGCTGGAAAACCGGCTTCACTTCAGTGAAGTGCGGGAGCAAAAGTATCTGCGTATAGTCGGTGGATACGAAAAGGAGGACGTCACGCGCATGGCGCAGCTGCTGGCCCACGTTGTTTACGGGCTGGGTGACGCGCCGGGAGACTTCCTTGGCCGCGTCTTTATGCAGCTGGAGCTGGGTGACAAATACAGGGGGCAGTTTTTCACGCCCTGGGACGTGGCCAGAATGATGGCGGCCATGCAGCTGGGCGACACGGAAGCGTTGTTCCGTGACAAACCCTTCATCACCCTGAGTGAACCTGCGTGCGGTGCCGGCTGCATGGTGCTGGCATTTGCTGATGTTCTGCAAAAGGCGGGGTGGCCACCGCACCGGTATCTGTGGGTCTCCGCGACAGATATCGATCCGCTTGCGGCCGGAATGGCTTATATACAGCTGTCCCTGTGTGGGATTGCCGGGGAAGTGGTGGTAGGTAACACCCTGGCGAATGAGCGACGCCGGATACTCTACACGCCCGGGCATTATCTCGGCGGCTGGCCTGTTCGTCTGGATCCTCGGCACACTCAGGCTGCATAATTAATACCATACGCTCCCGACGGGAGCGTTTTTTTTGTGAAGCATGAAAGCTGTTTCTTTTTCGAAGTAAGTGCGGAGTTTATTATTTTGTCTGAATCTCCATGTGAGCAAGCTGCACAGAGTTTTGAAGTCCTCGCTGAATGAGCCCCTCCGTTAGCGATAGTGAACTCAATGAGGAGCAGTTAAAGAAATGCGGTAACAATATGTATTTGAGAATTGAACCGAAAGTCATATCCCAGTCTAATGATAAATGGTGAATATATCGTGTCGCATCTTCTCACAGCAAAACTCGCCCAGCGCGCAGGATCACAGGTCAGCTTTGTGCCAGAAACAGTAGTTCATTCAGCAATTACCTTAGTTGCGTAATGAAATAGATGACGAACAGTGTTTTGTTTATGTAAGGTAAATGCTCATTCCTCAGCCAACAAAAGGACTAAGCATGGGCAGGTTTCAGGGTAAACGTATACTGATCACTGGTGGTACAAGTGGCATGGGGCTGGCAGGCGCGCAGCGCATTATCACTGAAGGTGGTGATGTAGCTATTACAGGACTGAGTGAAGAAAGACTGGAACGCGCCCGTACTCTGCTGCCTAAAACATCGCTTATTTTGAAAAGTGATTCTGCCAGCGAAGCTGACATCAATGCGCTAAAGGAAGCTATTACTGATTGGGGTTCACTTGATGGATTATGGCTCAATGCCGGCTTCGCGGAGGTCAGCTCTCCGGAATCTGTAACGGCGGATTCTTTTGATCGCATGATGAACGCAAATGTGCGCGGCCCGATGCTACAGCTTGCCGCCCTATCAAAATCACTTAATTCAGGTGCATCCGTTCTGGTTACTTCGTCCTCTTCAACTTACGAAGGTGCGGCTATGACAAGCCTGTATGCAGCGACGAAAGGCGCCGTTATCGCTATGGTCAAAAGCTGGGCATCTGCTCTGGCCGAACGTGGCATTCGCGCCAACACTTTGGTGCCAGGCCCAATTGAAACTAATTTCAGGCACTTTATGCCAGAGGAGTCGCGTCAGCAGTTTGAATATTTCGTGGTAAGCCAGGTTCCTTTAGGTCGCGCAGGCACAGCAGAAGAAGCCGCTGCGGTTGCACTCTTCCTCCTGTCCGATGACGCATCCTATGTTACTGGCAGCCAGTATGCTGTAGACGGCGGGCTGGTACATTACTGATGTGTCTAGAAGGGGTTATGAAATCTATCGAATAGATTCAATAAAGTCTGCTATTCGCTCACAGCGGACATGTCAGCCCACTGGACTGGCCGCTTCGTGTCAAAAGCAGACTTTAACTCTTACAATTTTACACCATGTAAAAACCGGTTGTTTCTTCGTTTCTCCCCCTCGCTGCTGACTGTATTAAAAAACCCTCTGCTAACATCATCAGAAACATCAATAATGCGTTTTAACGCAGAAAGCGTCTTAAATTGACTGCTAGTTAAGCCTGCCTTATCAAGCACTAATTGCTCGTCGCTTACATCTTTTAAGTAAGAAAAATACTTACCAAAAAATCCTGCGATAACATCAGATAGTTGGACAGCCACTGAATTGTGGGACTTAACGAATTCATGATTATGTATTGGCATGCCATTTTCAGTTAACGGGAAATCTTTAACTGACTCCCGAATGCTTTTTTCTTCATCAAATATGTGAATGGAATTTTTAAATAGATACAAATTTCTTAAATAAAATACCATAAAGCTATCGATCAGTTCTCGACCATGAAATCCCGATATGAACGGTAGATCTTCGATTTTCAGAGATTCTTTAACCAAATTTTCGAGTACATTCGCTCGAAAATCCGACAGCATACAACTGTGCATGCATGTAAAATCGATAAGCCATAGGCAAAAAGCATGAGCTTTTTCTTCTGGAATATCTGGGTAGTTAAATTCATGTAGAGCATCTAGGAAAACATCGGAATTGCTATAGGCAAGCTCATAAAAATCGCTCTTAAGTGACATGTGATTCATGATATAAAAAGGATGATGCAACTCACCAATAATAGAATCAATAATGTCAATAACAGACCAGTATGTGATATTAAGATTAAAATAATGGATGTAGAATTTTTTTTCGATGAGCCAATTTAGAATAATTAACAGCTTATCAGATTTAAGCATATCCAAAAAATCACCCTTAGCAATATGCTTGAGTTTTAGCTCATGGGTGCTTTTTTGAAGATTAAGCATTTGAAATAGAGTTGAATAATCACTATCAATGTCTAACCCTTTGTGTAGTATTCCTGCAAGGGTGAAATTGTCCGCCTTTTTAACATTAAAGCCAGAACCATTTAAATATAGCTTTCGGATATTATTCGTTTCATCATAATAAAACGTATAGACTTCATCAGTATTTTGAAGACCATAATGCTGGATGATAATTTCTCTAAACTCATTGACATCCATTTTATTCCCCTTATGCAATTCTCGAAAGAAAGTCAATTTCAGCAATCATCTTATAAAATCAGCCTAACAAATGTACATAATGAATGTCAGCTATTCGCTGTAGCGGAACTTGCCGCGACTGCATGTCCGTTGTTTGGATTCACGGTGCTTTTAATCTGCATAATTTCCCCCATACGCTCCGAACGGGAGCGTTTTTTATTTCTGAAGCAGGATATCTGGTTTTTTATCGCAGTTAACGCTTCCCGCTGCCAGTCTGGCTTTTTCATAAGCGCCTGCCGGAGAACCCCATGACCTGGAAAACCACAGCCGAGCAAAACGCCATCATCGAGTGGAAGGGCAGTCATCTCGTGGTGAATGCTTTTGCCGGCACAGGAAAAACCTCCACGTTAGTGTATTACGCTGAAGCCAACCCGGAAAGTAAGATGCTTTACCTTGCCTACAACCGCGCCGTTCGGGATGAGGCTGAACGCAGGTTTCCATATAATGTAGAGTGCAAAACGTCGCATCAGCTGGCATGGGCCCGCTTTGGGAAACATTTCCGTGACCGGCTGACAGCCAGTCTGCGAATTACGGATGTGGCCAGAAAACTTAACACCCGCCACTGGCCGCTGGCTAGACTGGCCCTCAGCGGGCTGAACATGTTCCTCTGCAGCGCCGACCCCGAGCCCGGACTGGTACATCTGCCGGCAGAGGATGATCGCCACGGTCTTGATGCAGGTAAGATACTGGGGGCGATTCAGATCCTGTGGTATGAAATGAGCCGGACCGATTCTACCTTCCCCGTTACGCACGATACCTACCTCAAACTGTTCCAGCTTTCTCAGCCTGACCTGTCTAAACGCTGGGACACCATCCTTTTTGATGAGGCGCAGGATGCCAACCCGGTGACCAGTGCGTTTGTACTGAACCAGCCCTGCCGGGTCATTCTGGTCGGCGACCGTTACCAGCAGATTTACCGGTTTCGCGGGGCAGATAATGCGCTCAATGCCAGCCAGCTGGCGCAGGCGGACCGGTTATGGCTGACGGCGAGTTTTCGGTTTGGCCCTGAGGTCGCGCGTATGGCCAATATCCTGCTGGAGCGTGCCGGAGAAGAAAAGCGGGTGACGGGTAACGGGGGGCAGGACGCCGTCGTCAGTAGCATTCCGGATGAGGCTGAGCACGTAGCTGTACTGAGCCGGACGGTGTCCGGCGTGATTGGCAGCGCCCTGACGGCAAGTCTCATGGAGAAAAAAGTCTTCTGGGTCGGAGGGATTGAAGGCTACAAAACGGAGGAGCTGGAAGACCTGTACTGGTTCTCGGCCGATATGCCTGAAAATATGCAGTCCCCGCGCCTCAGCCGGGACTACCGGGATTTCGATGAATACTGCTCGATAGCAAAGGCCACCCAGGACGTGGAGATGAACCAGGCTATACGTTTGCTCGATGATTTTTTCCCCCTTCCGCAAAAGCTGGCCATCATGCGCCGTCAGGTGGTAACCCATGAGAAAGACGCTCAGGTCACGGTTTCAACCGCACACCGCAGCAAAGGGCTGGAATGGCCGGTGGTAATGCTGAGTGAGGATTTTACTGACATTACCGATCCGCTTCTTTCGCAGGATGAGCGGCAGGATGAGACTAACCTGCTGTACGTGGCTGTCACCCGGGCCAGAAGAACACTTGTACTTAACGAGCTGATGCGCTGGCTGAGCGATGAAGGCGGGAAAAACTGCGAGACGACGCACGAAACCGTACCGTACGGAAGTGGAGATAGGGATGACGAGCGGCCGGACCCCGGGCCCAATGTTTTTTTTACTGCGGGAGAGGGCGCTGACAGGCACGAAGAAACGGGAAAAACTTCTGAGAGTGAGTAACTGGTTTTTTATGGTGAAGCGCGGGGAGTGTCACAACACTGGGCAGCCCTATACCAGGAGAAAATCATGCGCGACAGAATCAGGACCCTGAGGTTTCTGTTTTCAAAAGGTGAACCGGAACCAGCACATCATGTATCCGCTGTCACACCTGCCGGCTACCACACTCCGCGTACGGTCGATACGCTGTGCAGTAGTCCGTTGAGAAAAACCTGCCTGCAACAAATATGGGAAAACAGCTCACTTCCGGCGGATGTTTATCACCGGTTTTATATAACGCCACTGCATGGCTTACTGGCAAGGGTACAGAATGTGCCGGCAACATCGCAGGGAAGGTGGTCGCAGTCAGACGGCTTCGGGGACCTTACGCTGCAGTTCACAACCTGTGCGGTCAGACTGGCCAAAGGATACATGTTTCCACCCGGCGCTGCGCCAGAAGAGCAGGCAGAGCAAAACGTGATGTGGAATGCGGTCATTTTCTGGTCTGCACTGTTCTGGCATTTGCCGCTCCTGGCGTCTCTGGAGGGTGAGCTGCTTGATGGTAAACGCTGGCTTCCGGGAATAACCGTTCCGGACTCGCCTTATCGATTTCGCTTCCGGGAAACTGACAACTCCTCAGCTTTTGCAGCGCTGGCAGCCGGACAACTTATGCCGGCAGAGGCGACAGGCTGGCTGGCAGAATATCCCGAAGCTCTGGGCAATCTTGCCGGGGCCTTATGGAACCAGCATCCGGCGATGCCACTTATCAGAAACTTAATGAAGCAGGCTGCTGAAAAGGTAGAATCGCCTTCGCTGGGGACATCAGGGTCAAATGAGAAAATTAACACCCTCATAGAGCCGGCCCTTTCAGTTCCGCAAACGCCGTCTGATCAAGAGACTGAATTACAACCGTCAATAGAAACAACACTGAAAACTACATCGCCAGAAGCTGCAGATTTGCAGGGAATTCAACTCCAGTCTTCTATGGCACCGGTGCCGATGGCTGATGACAGCAATCTAGTCAGCAATGAAAAGGCAGGCGGGATTACGGAATGCGATCCAAACGAAACAGACGAGGCTGATACAGAGATGCTGCTAAGTCTTTTTAGTGCCATTGAAGAGCCTTCAACCATTGCCAGAGCAGAAAATGAACCAGAATGTTCACCCCTTAAAGAATTACTTCCCGAAGCTGATAAGCCTGAGATAAATCAGACAGTAGCAGAAGCCTCTTTCCCTGAACACGGTGTAGAGGATAACATCCCTTTACACAGCAGTAACATTGACGCACAAAAAACAGTGATAAAAAAACAGACTGGCACTGAATTTCTCAGGTGGCTTTCTGAAGGGCTTAAGAGCAATCGAATTGATATTAATCAGCCTGATTCGAGGGCGCATGCAGTTGCTGGGTTCATCTTTCTCAGGGTTCCGGACATATTTTATCTTTACATTAGAGAAAGCGGAGCAGAGCTGAGCAGGGATTCCATACAAATGGAATTTGAGAAGTTGCATATTCACAGGTTGCGACGGGGAGAGCGTTTTATTAAGGCAAAACTGTACCACTCGCCTGGCAAAGAAGGCACGTTCAAACCTGTAAGTGGATATCTTGTCAAGACTACACACCTTTTCAGAGGGGCGTCTTCCCCTGAAGACAGCGGGCTTCTGTCTTTCCTGTGAAGGAGGGGCAGTCCATGAGGGCCCATAAGGGCAGCTTGATTTAGAAAAAGGAAATGCTGTATGTCTGACAAAAACCATTATACGACATGGGAAGAATTGCTTGAGGAGTACTTCTTCGCCCGGAACCTGCGCGCTGCAACAGAATGGAGCTACGCAAAGGTTGTAAAGGGGTTCCTGAAATTTACGGGGGCAGACATAACCCCATCAATGGTTACTCATCATGAAGTACTAAGATGGCGGCGACATGTACTCAGAGAAAAACAACAATCGGCGCAGACCTGGAACAATAAAATTGCACATCTCAGGGCCCTCTATAACTATGCTATGGAAAGTGGTTTATTGCCTGCGGGCAAAAACCCTTTTAACAACTGCACTGTACAGCGGGACAGAAAGAAAAAGCGGACTTTAAACCGCTCTCAGCTAACCCGCCTTTATCTGATAATGCAGCAGGTTGAAATTGAATCCAACCGGAAAATTTTCGCACGTGGCGGGCGGAGTGCGCTTTACCCGGCATGGTTCTGGATAACCGTCCTGGATACGCTCAGATATACGGGAATGAGGCAAAATCAACTGCTGCATATTCAGCTCAGGGACGTAAATCTTACAGAAGGCTTTATAGATTTGCGCCTTGAGGGGAGTAAAACGCACAGGGAATGGCGCGTTCCCGTTGTTAAGCAACTGCGTTTGCGGCTACAGCTTCTTCTTACACGGGCAACGGAGGCTGGAGCCGGGCCAAAAGATAACCTCTTCGATGTCAGTTTTTACATTGCCGGGAAAAAGGCAAAATTTGACAGGAATGATGTGACAGTGATGCATCAAAAGATCCGCTCCTTTTTTCGCCGTCTGTCAAAAGAATGTGGTTTTGCCGTTTCGCCGCACCGTTTCAGACATACCCTTGCTACAGAACTGATGAAAGCACCGGAAAGGAATCTTCAGTTGGTCAAAGATTTACTGGGGCATCGTAGCGTAAGCACAACAATGGAATATGTGGAACTCAAGATGGACATTGTGGGAAAAACACTGGAAGAAGAATTGTCGCTGCACACAGATCTCTGTGTAGAAAGGGAATTACAACTATTGACACAAAACTGATTGACTGGGATTATTGCCAGTGATCGAGAGAAGGGAGCCTGCTGACACAGGCTCCCTCACTTGAGGGACTGATTCAGAAACGTTAACCAGTGCAGATACGCCTACACCGGAGGACATTCCGTAATGACCGGCCCCTGTATTAACCGCCCGTTAAGGTTCTCATCTCTTAACCAGCGTGCTTTGATGCAAAATTAGTGGTGCCCGGACTCGGAATCGAACCAAGGACACGGGGATTTTCAATCCCCTGCTCTACCGACTGAGCTATCCGGGCAACGGGGCGCATTAAACCGTAATCCGTACGCTCCGTCAATCAAATTTCTCGATTTATCTACCGGTTGCTTAACTTTGCGGCAATTCTGCGTCTGAGCGCGCTATTCTGCGGGAAATTACATCATGCCGTTATCGCCTTCGCGGTTCTTCCAGCCGCTGGTCACTGAGATCGCGCGGCGAAGTCCGGAGATCGCGTAGTCTCCGACGACGTCTTCGTCATCGCGCGGCGAGCTGATGGTAATTTCCGCGTCGACGCCGTGACGATATGCGCCGTGGTGGCTAAAGATGGTGCCGATAAAACATTTATCATTCAGCCAGACCGGAATATAGGCGACGGTTTCATAAATATAGTTAGACGCCACGCCGCTATAGTAACTTTCCGCATCGTCGGCCGACGTGCCCGGAGGAATAGGGCAGATTGGCGCTTCGCCGTCGCTCTGCGGCTTATCCTTAAGCAGGCTGCTCTGCATCACCTCCAGCGACTTCAGCAGATCCGTTTTTTCCCCGTCGCTTAACGCGGGCGTCAGCGGCTGGCCTTTTTCCGGCGAGCGGATGTCATTGAGAGTGTAGCGATAGCGGATCGTCACCGCGGGCGCGCTACTGCCCGAGGGGGCAAACGGGCGCAATAAATAGAGATTATCTTCGCCAAACTGACCGTTGTACCAGAGGGCATAAACCTGGCCATTAATGCGTACCCACTGGCTCCACTGGTTGGCGCCGCGGCCGTTAAGGGAAAAAAGCGCGCCGGGAACCCCTGCGTCAAAATCATCGCCGTTGCCGCTATCGTCGCTGTTGACCGTTTCGAAAGCGTCGTCGTTGCGTTTTAAGACTCCGGTATAGCTAAAGAGTCCAGTGCCGCCGACGTAGCTATCGATAATTAAATCGCGTCTGCCGTCACCGTCGAGATCCACCAGGGTGAAGCTGACTTTGCCGTTTTCGGAGTCGGCGCTGATATCAGACTGGAGAAACGCCTGCCACTCATCATCGCTGATATCGGCGGAAGGTTTGCTCGTCGAGACCAGAGAGTCGTCCGCGTAGGTCAGCGTAAAATGGCTGACCTTGCCGCCGAGGGGAAACTGTTCGGCGATCTTATTCAGATCCAGTTCAGGGTTGACCTTCTGCTCTTTTAACACGGCGTTATACAGCGCTTTCAGCGCATTATTATCGGCTTCTTTTTGCTGCCTGGGGATAACCTGACTGACGAAAGTGGGCAGCATCCATGCGCCGCCGGGGGCGATTTCCCGGCAGTCGCCGGTGGTGTATTTCAGGCTCTGAACAAAGGTCCGGCCGTCCCACACGCGCTCTTCTCCGCTGATGCAGTCGGCAATACCGCGGCCCTTGTTGAAAAAGGTAAGCACGCCATCGCCATAGCTGGAGGCGTCGGTAGCGATCAGCTGAGGCTGAGTCATAAATGCTTTGTCGACCACCCATATGGCGTAGCCGTCGTTGTAGGCCGCGCGCCAGCAAAGGGCCTGAATCAAGGTGTGGTTTTTATCCAGCGGGGTGGCGGTGAGCTGACGCTCGGAGGCCGGGATGTCGGCGTTTTGCCAGTCGTCGCAATGGCTGTTAAGCACGGGGGTTAGCTGCGGAAGAAGCTTCTGCCGCTGTTTTGCCGTCAGCGTCGCGGCAGCGGCATTGTTAATGACCGGCGCGGCGATGATTTCCGGCGCGGGCGCCGCCGGCAAAACGTTGTCATCGCCGGCATCTCCTTGACGCATCAGCGCATCGGCGGTGCCCAGGCGCTGCTGGAACTCATCCATTTTCAGAAATGCGGCGCTGCTGCCTGCGCTGGACAGCACCTTGCGCTCGCCGTTAATCGCCAGCTCAATTTTGCCGTTATGCTCCAGGGCCTGAATCAGGGCCGACGTCTGGCTATCATCAAAGCGAAAATGGCTCTCGTCGACGGCTTCGAGGGCGCCGTTGTCGCGATCGTCGATGAACAGAGTGACCGTGGCGTCGGGCGGAATATCGCGTTCGGTTTGCGCGAAGGTCGCAACGGCGACGACGTGCTGCGCCGCGCCCGCATTGCGGGTCAGCAGAACGCTGACTTCGCCCATGGTGACGCCATAGCCTGCGGCCCGGCAGGTGCCGGTGTTGTCGCAGGCGAGCTCCCAGTCTTTATGCGCGAAAGAGAAACCTTGCGGAGAGGCTGCCAGAAGCGGTGTCGAACACAGCCCCATAATGGCAGCCCAAAGAAGAGAGCGCATATCAAACCCTGTCAGCATATCGATGAGTGGGGAATTATATGCGCGATGAATCGGTTAAGATATCGGAATCAGGTCAGCGCACCGCCCATCCGGCACTGGGCAAAACGCAAAATATCTTCTGCCAGGCGACGTGCGGTATCGACGTCAGTCTGGCTACGTTTGATCAGCAGGCGGCTCAGGCAACCTTCGATGATCAGCTCCATCTGCTTCGCGACCATCGCCGGATCGTCAACCTCCAGTTGGCTAAGCAGTTCGTGGGTATAGGCCAGAGAAGCTTGCTTCTGCTGCTCGGCCAACTGATGGATCGGGTGCTGAGCGTCCGGGTAAAAAGTACAGGCGGCGATAAACAGGCAGCCGGGATAACGATGGTTGCTAACGCAGGTGGTCAGCGCGGCGTAGCGGGCCAGCAGTTTCTGCTCTGCGCTTAGCGACTCGTCGAGTAAAAGCTGACGGCGCCAGGCATCGACCTGATGGCTAAGATGGCGAAGCGCGTCATACAGCAGCGCCTCGCGATCGGGCCAGAAACGTTTGAGGTCATTGAGCGGGTAAGCCACGCGCTCGGCGACCATTTCCAGCGTGGTGTTAGCGATACCCTCGATTTCGAGGATTTGGATGGCTTCACCCAGGACTTCTTCACGTTGCACGGTCTTCTCCTCCATTTTCCCTCCTAAAGTGTCGCTCACGGTTATCGATCGCGCAAATGGGCGCTGAATGCCGCGGCATCCATAAACCCGGTGACACGCTGCGCGGGCTGCTCCTCGCCCTGTTCGTTGAAGAACAGAATCGTGGGGAGGCCAAGCACCCTGAGGTGCTTCAGCAGCGCCGCGTCTTGTGCGCTATTTTTCGTGACATCCACTTGTAGCAGAACGGTCTCTTTCAGGGCCTGTTGAACCTCAGGTGAGGTAAAGGTGTATTTCTCGAACTCTTTGCAGGCCACGCACCAGTCGGCGTAAAGATCGAGCATCACCGGTTTGCCTTTCGCCTGCGCCAGCGCCTGATTGAGCTCATCGACGCTATGGATACGGGTAAACTGGAGATGGGACTGCCGTTGCACGACCGGTGCATCAAAAGCCCAGTCCTGCAGCGGACGGGCGCTGACCAGCGCGGCGCCGAGCATCGCGATTTGTACGAGACGCAGCCAGGGGCGCGTGCCGCCCAGCGAGGTAATAAACGCCCAGCTAAAAAAGGCGACGCCCAGCAGCGACCAAAGCCGCAGGCCCCACAGGTCTCCCAGGATGCGTTCAAGTAAAAATACCGGCAGCGCGAGGATCACGAAGCCAAAAGCGGTTTTCACGTGAGCCATCCACGGGCCGCTTTTCGGCAGCAGGCGGTTGCCAAATACGGTCACCAGGATCAGCGGCAGCCCCATTCCGAGCGCGTAGAGATACAGGGTTCCACCGCCCAGCCACAGATTACCGCTCTGGGCGATATACAGCAGAATGGCGCTCAGCGGCGCGGTGGTACAGGGCGAGCAGATTAATCCGGCAATTGCCCCCATGGCGAATACGCCGCCGGGTGAACCGCCCTGGCGTTTATTGCTCATCAGCGTCAGACGCGTTTGCAGCGACGAAGGCAGCTGGAGCGTAAACAGACCAAACATCGACAGTGCCAGCAGGATAAACACGACCGACAGGCCGATCAGCACATAAGGGTGCTGCAGCGCTGCCTGGAACTGCAGGCCCGCAGCGGCGACGACCAGACCCAGCGCGGTGTAGGTTAACGCCATTCCCTGAACGTAGATAAAGGCCAGCAGCAGCGCGCGGGCGGTGGAGAGGCGTTTTTGACCGCCCAGCACGATGCCGGAAATCAGCGGATACATCGGCAGAACGCAGGGGGTAAAGGCGATGCCGATACCAATTAATAGCGCCCAAAGCGCGCTAAAGGGGAGATCGGCGCTGTGGTTGTCCGCGACGGGAGAAGGAAGGTCGGACGGCGACTCGACCGGCAGCGCCGGGCGCGTTTCCAGCGGCAGCGGCGGGTTCAGCCTGGGTTGCCCGGCGTGCGCATCGTTACTGGAGCGCGCCAGCGCTTTGCCAAGCGGCACGATTTTGGTTTCTGGCGGATAGCAAAAACCCGCATCCGCGCAGCCCTGCCAGGTGACGGTAAGGGTTGCGCCAGCGGCGGCGTGCGTCAGAGTGACCGGGACGGTCAGGCGCTGGCGGTAAATTTCACTTTTACCGTAAAACTCGTCCTCATGCCATTCGCCTGACGGCAGCGAGGGGTCGATAAACGTCGCATCGGCGGAGGTCAGCTTAATCTGTTTGCGGTAAAGATAGTAACCCTCCTTGATTTGCCAGGTCAGATTGAGATCGTGTTGATTCTGCTGAAAATCGAAGGCAAAAGCCTGGTCAGCAGGAACAAAGTTCGAACGACCGGGGGCGTCGAACAGTCCGGCAATGGCCGATGTGCTGCAAAGCAGCAGGATCAGCGTAATGATGCGTTGAGCCATGAGAGGTAATCATTGTCTCCGTGAATAACGGGCAGAACCAAAAGTTCAGGGGTTTGATACGGGTGATGGGACTTCAGACAGTCCAGCAGCGCCTGCTGATGGGCAAGGTCGGTTTTCAGCAGCATTTGCACTTCATACTCCTGCTCCAGTTTTCCTTCCCAGTAATAGAGCGACGTCGCTCCCGGCAGGAGCGTGGCGCAGGCGGCGAGTTTTTCCGCCAATGCTTTGGCCGCCAGGTCCTGGGCGGTCGCTTCATCCGGCGCGGTACAGAGTACAACAACAGCATCAGGCGTAGTCATCGTGAACCTCGTATCAGCGAAAAGAGGCACTATAGCACGCAAGATAGGGAGGATTAACGAAACGGGCCAGGATCTGGCCCGAATTTGAAGAGATTTACAGCATGATGCCGCCAAAAATAAACCCGAGGATCACGCATAGCGTAATAGCGATGACGCCGGGGATCAGGAAGGCGTGGTTGAAGACGTATTTACCGATGCGGGTGGAGCCGGTGTCATCCATTTCGACCGCCGCCAGCAGAGTTGGGTAGGTTGGCAGAACGAACAGCGCAGAGACGGCGGCAAATGAGGCGATGGCGGTGAGAGGGCTTACGCCCAGCATCAGCGCGGCGGGCATCAGCGCCTTGGTGGTGGCTGCCTGGGAATAGAGCAGGGTTGCGGCGAAGAATAGCACGACCGCCAGCAGCCACGGATAGTTGTGCAGCAGGTCGCCTGCTACCGTCTGGATATCGCTGATGTGGGCTTTAACGAAAGTATCCCCCAGCCATGCGACGCCGAGAACGCAAACGCAGGCGCTCATGCCGGATTTAAACGTGCTGGCGTTGAGTACTTCACCGGTGTCGATTTTGCAGGTGATGCTGATCAATGTCGCGATAGTCAGCATAAATACCACGATCGCTTCGTTGCGCGGCAAAACCGGATCTTTAATCAGGCCGACGGTGTCGCTGATGGCGGTGGCGTAAAACATCACCGCGACGATACCAATCAGGAACAGCAGCACAGAGCGTCTGGCGTGCGGCTTAAGCTCGAAAACCTGGCTGCCGCGCAGCTTGACTTCCCCTTTCGCCAGCCGCTCCTGATAAATCGGATCGTCTTTCAGCTCACAGCCGAGGAAGTTACAGACGATGGCGGTGAGCATCACGGCAATCAGGGTAACCGGAATACAGATTGCCAGCAGAGTCAGGTAGCTGACGCCCAGCGGTTCAAGGATGCCGGCAAAAAAGACCACCGCAGCGGAAATCGGCGAGGCGGTGATCGCAATCTGTGAGGCGACCACGGCGATGGAAAGAGGGCGCGAGGGGCGAATACCCTGCTCTTTCGCTACTTCGGTGATCACCGGAAGCGTAGAGAAAGCAGTGTGTCCGGTTCCGGCCAGTATGGTCATAAACCAGGTGACCAGCGGGGCGAGAAAGGTGATGTATTTGGGGTGACGTCGCAGCATACGTTCGGCGAGACTGACCAGGTAGTCCATCCCTCCGGCGACCTGCATGGCGGCAATAGCGGCGATAACCGCCATAATGATTTCGATGACGTCGAAGGGGATCGCGCCGGGTTTAATTTGAAAAAAGAGGGTCAGGACGAGGACGCCCAGGCCACCGGCGAAACCGATGCCGATACCCCCGAGTCTGGCTCCCAGATAAATAGCCAGCAGGACAATAACGAGTTCTGCACCAAACATATATGCCTTCCTTGTTTTATTAACAAGTTGATATTGGATTGTTGTAATTTAGTAGATCAATAAGAACAAAAAAGGCATGTCATCGCTGACATGCCCGTGATTAGTTTAACCTGAAACTTTACTGTTCGCTTTCATCAGTATACCGCTTCGCTTTATAGGCCGGATGCATCAGGTTTTGCGCGGAGAAGATATCGTCCAGCTCCGCTGCGGTCAGCAGCCCGCGCTCAAGCACCACGTCTCTGACGCTCTTGCCCGTTTCGGCGCAAATCTTGCCTACGATATCGCCATTGTGGTGGCCGATATACGGGTTGAGGTAGGTGACGATGCCAATGGAGTTGTAGACGTAGCTTTCGCATACCGCTTTGTTGGCGGTGATGCCGCTCACGCATTTTTCCAGCAGGTTGTAGCAGGCGTTAGTCAGAATATGGATAGATTCAAACATCGCCTGGCCAATCACCGGCTCCATCACGTTCAGCTGCAGCTGCCCCGCTTCGGAAGCCATGGTGACGGTTGTATCGTTACCAATCACTTTGAAGCACACCTGATTGACGACCTCAGGGACCACCGGGTTTACCTTGGCTGGCATGATAGAGGAGCCCGCCTGCAGTTCGGGCAGGTTAATTTCGTTCAGGCCGGCGCGCGGGCCGGAAGAGAGCAGGCGCAGGTCGTTACAGATTTTGGACAGTTTAACCGCCAGCCGCTTCAGGGAACTGTGGACCATCACGTAGGCGCCGCAGTCGGAGGTGGCTTCGATCAGGTCTTCGGCTGGCACAACCGGCAGGTTGCTGACTTCCGCAAGTTTTTGAACTGCCAGCTGCTGATAACCATCCGGGGTATTCAGGCGGGTGCCGATAGCGGTCGCGCCGAGGTTTACCTCCAGCAGCAGCTCAGCGGTGCGCAGAATGCATTTAGTCTCTTCGTTAAGCAGAACGTTAAACGCGTGAAACTCCTGCCCCAGGGTCATCGGCACCGCGTCCTGCAGCTGGGTACGACCCATTTTCAGAATGTCCTGGAACTCAACGGCCTTTTGCTGGAAACCTTCGCCAAGCTGGTTGATTGCATCGATCAGTTTGAGAATGGAGGCGTAGACCGCGATGCGGAAACCGGTCGGGTAAGCATCGTTAGTGGACTGACATTTGTTAACGTGGTCGTTGGGGTTGAGATACTGATATTCGCCTTTCTGATGGCCCATCAGCTCAAGGCCGATGTTCGCCAGGACTTCGTTGGTGTTCATGTTAACGGAGGTGCCTGCCCCGCCCTGGAACACATCAACCGGGAACTGGTCCATGCACTTGCCGTTATTCAACACCTCATCGCAGGCGGCAATAATGGCGTTGGCGATGCTTTTAGGGATAGTTTGCAGCTCTTTGTTAGCCTGCGCAGCGGCCTTCTTCACCATCACCATTCCGCGGACAAATTCAGGAATGTCGCTGATTTTGTTATTGCTGATGTAGAAGTTTTCAATCGCTCTCAGAGTATGGACGCCGTAGTAAGCGTCAGCTGGAACTTCCCTGGTGCCCAACAGATCTTCTTCGATACGAATGTTGTTTAACATGTGAACCTTCTCTTTCAAGCTGCCTATGAATTCACCAAATACGCAGAATTTATGGGATCTCGCGCATTTTCTGGCCGCAGATTATTTCCTTAATCGGCCCGGTGCCCACGATCATATGCTGATAATAGCGAATATCAGTCACCCTGATCACTTATTATGTAGTGAATCCTATAAGAATTATTAATCTGTGAAATGAGTCACCGGTTTTCTATTCTTGAAAAAAATAAGCTTTTTTTACGATTGAAAAGTGACGTTTTGGCCCAACATCTTTTCGATGCGAATAGCATATCTATGACTACGGGCGCCGACGCTGGCGCCTGTTAATGAAGGAGACGCCGGTGCGTTGGATTCCGTTAATTGCCGTTTTTTTATACGTTTACATTGAGATATCGATCTTTATCCAGGTCGCCCACGTGCTTGGCGTCCTGCTGACGCTGATTCTGGTGATCTTTAGCTCGGTCGTGGGGATATCGCTGGTAAAAAACCAGGGCTTTAAAAACCTCATGCTGATGCAGCAGAAGATGGCGGCGGGAGAGAGCCCGGCCGCTGAAATGATCAAAAGCGTGTCGCTGATCATCGCCGGTTTGCTGCTGCTTCTGCCGGGATTCTTTACCGATTTCCTGGGGCTGTTGCTGCTGCTGCCTCCAGTGCAGAAGCACCTGACCTTAAAGCTGATGCCGCATCTGCGCTTTAGTCGGATGCCGGGCGGCGGGTTTAGCGCCGGAACCGGTGGCGGCGATACCTTTGAAGGCGAATATCAGCGCAAAGATGACGAGCGCGACCGCCTCGAACATAAAGACGATCGTCGTGATTAACATTTAGCATTGTCCGGGCCGGTCACTCCGGCCTGGTGACTCTCTCCGCGAGCCTGCGCTTTGGTAAAAACAGCCACAGTACCGCCAGCATGATAAACGCGTACAGGCTCTTCCAGCCCACCATCGCCAGCAGCAGCAGGCACAGCACGCTGCCAAACGCCGCTAACACGCGATAACGCCCATGCAGCAAACGGCAGCCCGCCAGCATACACAGCAGATAGATCATAATAAAAATGCCGTTGGCGTAGACGATCAGGGCATCCAGGTTGATATTGAGCGCGTAAATGCACAAGGCGCTAATCACGCAGCAGCCGAGTACCGCGTTCAGCGCATTGCGCGGAATTTGTCGCGGCGACAGGCGGGCCAGATAGCTCTCAGGCTTATGCTGCGCCTGCGACCACACCAGGCGGGCAAAGCTCTGGATATAGATATTGAGGCTGGCGAAGCAGGCGAGATAGCCGATAACGCAGGCAATCCACAGCGCCTGAATGCCGAACAGGCGTACGACGATATTGGGCAGCGACGCGGCGGCGGCCATCTCCTCACCAAAGGCATGAAAGTGCAGGACCAGCACGGTACAGGCCCAGTAGACCGAACCCGCCAGTAATAAGCCGATCATCAGCGCGCGGGGAAAATCGCGCTCCGGTTGCTTAAATTCAGAGGCCAGATGAGCGAAAGCCTCCAGACCGACAAAACACCAGAACATCACCGAAAGTGCGGAGAAAAGCTGCGAACTATCGATTTCAGCGGGCGCCGGGAAGGGGATCTGCGTGGGGTTGATCCCGCCGCGCCACCAGATAGCGACGATCAGGGCGACAATCAGCACGGCAACCAGCGTTTGTAGATTGGCGCTGGAGCTGGCTCCGCGAGAGCCGACCCACCAGATAATCGCCAGCGTTCCCAGTTCAGCCAGCAGCAGCTGGCTATCGTGCCAGCCAAAAAGCGCCTGACCGAAGCCGGTGGCGATATGCAGGGCCGCGGGTAATCCGACCGGGATCACTGATAAAAAGAGCCAGCCGGTGACGCGCGCCAGACGCGGTCCAAAAGCCATATCCACAAAATGGGCCACGCCGCCGGCGCTGGGAAAGTGCCGACCCAGAGTGGCGAAGACGATAGCGATGGGAAACACCAGTAAAATCAGCGCCGGCCAGGCCCAAAGGCTATTGTCGCCGGCGACCAATGCGGCCAGCGCCGGAACGGCGAAGACGCCGGTTCCCAGTAATGATGTGGAGAGTAACCCCACTCCTTGGGCAAGCCCCAACTCCTGTTTTAAACCACTCATGTTTCAACCCTGCGCCCGGCAAAAAAGGGATGGTATCACAATCGCTTTTGCTTATGACGTCAGGCAACGGCGGCAAATTTGTGTGCGTCTGAGCACGAGGACAAATTTTTTTTTACTTTTCCCCTTGAAGCGGTAAAACCCCACCCCCATCTCTCAGGGCACTAGCCGGAAAACCGTGTGCGGACCGGCGTCATCCATAACTGATAATGACTTTCTCAAAGGAGAGCTATCAATGAGTATTCGTCCGTTACATGATCGTGTGATCGTCAAACGTAAAGAAGTTGAAACGAAATCTGCTGGCGGCATCGTTCTGACCGGTTCTGCGGCAGCAAAATCAACTCGTGGCGAAATCATCGCTGTCGGTAAGGGCCGCATCCTGGAAAACGGAACCGTGCAGCCTCTGGACGTTAAAGTTGGTGACATCGTAATTTTCAACGATGGCTACGGCGTGAAATCCGAGAAGATCGACAATGAAGAAGTGTTGATCATGTCCGAAAGCGACATTCTGGCAATTGTTGAAGCTTAATCCGCGAACGACACTGAACATACGAATTTAAGGGAAAGATAAAATGGCAGCTAAAGACGTAAAATTCGGTAACGACGCTCGTGTGAAAATGCTGCGCGGCGTAAACGTACTGGCAGACGCAGTTAAAGTAACCCTGGGCCCGAAAGGCCGTAACGTGGTTCTGGACAAATCCTTCGGTGCGCCGACCATCACTAAAGACGGCGTTTCCGTAGCGCGTGAAATCGAGCTGGAAGACAAGTTCGAAAACATGGGCGCGCAGATGGTGAAAGAAGTCGCCTCTAAAGCGAACGACGCTGCAGGCGACGGTACTACCACCGCAACCGTACTGGCTCAGGCTATCATTGCTGAAGGCCTGAAAGCCGTTGCTGCGGGTATGAACCCGATGGATCTGAAACGTGGTATCGACAAAGCTGTCGTAGCCGCTGTTGAAGAACTGAAAGCGCTGTCCGTACCGTGCTCTGACTCTAAAGCCATTGCTCAGGTTGGTACCATCTCCGCTAACTCCGACGAAACCGTAGGTAAACTGATCGCTGAAGCGATGGACAAAGTCGGTAAAGAAGGCGTGATCACCGTTGAAGACGGTACTGGTCTGGAAGACGAACTGGACGTGGTTGAAGGTATGCAGTTTGACCGCGGCTACCTGTCCCCGTACTTCATCAACAAGCCGGAAACCGGCGCTGTTGAACTGGAAAGCCCGTTCATCCTGCTGGCTGACAAAAAAATCTCCAACATCCGCGAAATGCTGCCGGTTCTGGAAGCCGTAGCAAAAGCGGGCAAACCGCTGGTTATCATCGCTGAAGACGTAGAAGGCGAAGCGCTGGCGACCCTGGTAGTGAACACCATGCGCGGCATCGTTAAAGTTGCTGCGGTTAAAGCACCGGGCTTCGGCGACCGTCGTAAAGCTATGCTGCAGGACATCGCAACTCTGACCGGCGGTACCGTTATCTCTGAAGAGATCGGTATGGAGCTGGAAAAAGCGACTCTGGAAGATCTGGGTCAGGCGAAACGCGTTGTTATCAACAAAGACACCACCACCATCATCGATGGCGTGGGCGAAGAAGCTGCGATCCAGGGCCGCGTTGCTCAGATCCGTAAGCAGATTGAAGAAGCAACTTCTGACTACGACCGTGAAAAACTGCAGGAGCGCGTGGCTAAACTGGCAGGCGGCGTTGCAGTAATCAAAGTGGGCGCGGCTACCGAAGTTGAAATGAAAGAGAAGAAAGCACGCGTTGACGATGCCCTGCACGCGACCCGTGCTGCGGTTGAAGAAGGCGTGGTTGCCGGTGGTGGCGTAGCGCTGGTTCGCGTTGCCGCTAAACTGGCTGGCCTGACCGCTCAGAACGAAGATCAGAACGTCGGTATCAAAGTTGCGCTGCGCGCAATGGAAGCTCCGCTGCGTCAGATCGTGTCCAACGCCGGTGAAGAACCGTCTGTTGTGGCGAACACTGTGAAAGGTGGTGAAGGTAACTACGGTTACAACGCTGCAACCGAAGAGTATGGCAACATGATCGACTTCGGTATTCTGGACCCAACTAAAGTGACTCGTTCTGCTCTGCAGTACGCAGCATCCGTTGCTGGTCTGATGATCACCACCGAGTGCATGGTCACCGACCTGCCGAAAAGCGACGCGCCTGACTTAGGTGCTGCTGGCGGCATGGGTGGCATGGGCGGTATGGGCGGCATGATGTAATCGTGCGCTATACCCCTTAGATATAAAGAAACCCTCGGGCAGAAATGCTCGGGGGTTTTTCTTTTTGTCGTCTTTTTAGTATAAGGTTGTACATCCGGGCCAGTGCGTCCAGCTCATTGATCGTGGGGAATAACATGCAGGTAAAATATTTAGCAGGGATTGTCGGCGCAGCATTGTTGTTAGCAGGTTGCAGCTCCAGCAACGAATTGACCTCTGGTGGCCAGAACGTACGCTTTGTTGAAGATAAACCAGGTTCTGAATGCCAGCTGTTAGGTACCGCAAGCGGCACGCAGAGCAACTGGCTGTCCGGACAGAATGGTGACGAAGGCGGCTCCATGCGCGGCGCGGCAAACGCCCTGCGTAACAAGGCCGCAGAGATGGGTGGCAACGTCATTTACGGCGTCAGCAGCCCGACGCAGAATCTGCTGTCCAGCTTTGTGCCGACCGATAGCCAAATGAACGGCCAGGTTTATAAGTGCCCGAACTGATTTAACCGGTGCCTCTCTTGCCTAAATTGAGGCACCCTCTTGATCTCTTTTTATTGCTTGCTGAGTTGCGCCTGAGTTTGCTGGTAGAACGCATGCAAAGGACGCAGACACTCCTCCAGCGTCATCATTCTTCCTGGCTGAGAAGGGATGATTTGGCTAAAAATCTGGCTGGGCTGGCGCTGGGTATGCACTTCTTTCAGCTTTGGGCTTCTCTCAATTAAGCGCATTACAACGATATTTTCCTGCTCTGATGGATGAGCGGCGTTGGTTTTAATCACTGCGCCGGAGATGATTTTTCGCCCTTCCTCCGTGTCACAACAGTACAACACGCCGAGATAATGGGAAAACAGATTGAGCTTCCATTCATCCTGAAGATACTGCTGATAATCAACGTTGCTGGTATTCGTTAAATCCACCGCATAAAGCATCAGGCCTTCCAGCGAGGAAGTTAAATAATTAATCAGATCGCTATCACCCGTGTGTTTAAGAGACTGCTGAATGCCCACCAGCAGCGCTTCAACTTGCATATCATCAATACGCAGCGTAGCAATTTGTTCATTTTGCAGCACCAGAATGAGCGTTGACCAGGTGTCGCCGGGTTTTAACGTTATCGACATAATACGTCTTTCCGGATTAGGGTGCTGTACTTCAGGTATATCGATCGCCGGTGTATTTTCTATAAGGCGTTCATTAAAGGCCACCAGTTCATTCTTATAACTTTCACCTTCAGCATTTAAGCGCTGCAGGACGATGGCCATTCTGTGCTGCAGAACTAACAGGAGATCCGCAAGAATCGGCGCCTGAAGATAATAAGACTGACAGAGTTGATTACTCAGTTTGACTTTGAGCATTAAAGCCAAAAATTTGTCATCATATTTAATAGATGCGGTATTAAAACCAATAAATGTTCCTTGCATACGGATCTCCTTTTCCTGGTGGTTACGCTGGTGCCTGCATATGGAGCTGTGACATATCAATGATGCGATCGGCTGAGGCAATGGTGGATGGCCGATGGGCAACAATGATTCGGGTAATGCTTAAACCAGAGATAGACTGGTTAATGACCGATTCATTTTTCAGGTCGAGATGGCTGGTGGCTTCATCCATAAACAGAATGCTGGGTTTTCGATAGAGCGCGCGAGCGATTAAAATTCTCTGTTTTTGTCCACCAGAGATACCTAAGCCAAGCTCGCCGACAATCGTTTCGTACCCCATCGGCATTTTCATGATTTCATCATGGATATTACATCTGCGTGCGCACTCAACGATAAAGTCCATATCGGCATTATCTTCAAAGCCGCTGATATTATCGATAAGCGAGCCTGAGAAAAGGCGGTCCTCCTGAAGGACGCAGGCCGTTCCGAGACGAAAGTTATTGATGCCAATTTTTTGAATATCAAGGTTATCCGCTATCACGTCACCGCTGGTGGGCGCTAACAGACCGCACATGACTTTCAGCAGCGTGGTCTTACCGACGCCGGAAGGGCCAACCAGTGCGATGGATTCGCCGGGTTCAACGGTAATATTTAAATTAGAAAAAATAGGTTGTGAGAACGGATCGTACTGATAGCTGAGATTCTTCACTTCTAATTTCACGCCAGTATTTTCTGCAAAAACCCGGCGTGCAGGCAGCTCTTTTTCCGGCTCGCTAAATACAATTTCTGAAAGACGCTCATTATGTAACGACAGCATTCGCAGCTGCATGACCAGGTCGATCAAGCTTGATGCGCGCTGGGAGAATTGCCCACGATAGGCGTTAAAAGCCATAAACATACCGAGGGTCATATTGTTATCAATGACCATGATCGCGCCCAGCCAGAGTACGGCGACCTGATCGATGGAGGTAATAAAAGTATTAATACCGCCAAACATCATATCGAAGCGAGTCTGTTTGATACCGGCATTGCAGGCGTCAATGTTGATATTTAACCAGTGCTGAGAACGACGCTCTTTTAAGTTCAGCGCTTTAATGGTGGAAATACCGTATAGGGACTCCATAAAGTGCGAGCTGGAGCGTGCGCCCTTGATAACCTGCTCTTCGGCAACGCGACGGTAGAAGCTGTAGGTGGCAAAACGCATGATGGCATAGCATAAGGTGAATCCAACCACGACCCAAACCAGCCAGCCGCCGTACAGCGTTAACATAACCAGCAGGCCAATCGTCATGATTGAGTCGATAATGCCGGTAACAATGCTATTGGTGAAGGTGGAACGGATAGTATCCAGCGACGAAAAACGAGACTGAATATCCCCTAAATGACGTTTTTCAAAAAAGGATAACGGCAGGCTCGTCAGATGATCGAACAGCGTGGTTTTCCATTGGATGTTCGTCAGCGTATTTAGCGTTAATGAGGTCCACGCTCGCAGCATACTAATAAAGGTGCGGAAAAGCGTGAAGAAGACCAGGCCGATACAGATAACCGAAAGCAGGCTCTGGTCGTGCGCCATGATGACATGGTCAGTCACCAGCTGCGTACCGATAGGTAATAGCAGGCCGATAGCTTCAACCACTACCGAAAAGGCAAAGATTTTTAGCAGGACCGATTTAAGTCCCACAATATTGCGCATCAGGTCTAATAGACGCAGGCGTGATTTTGCCTGTTCTTGCTGAAAGTTTTGGTCCGGCCATAGTTCCAGCGCAACGCCGGTAAAGTTATTGGACATTTCCTGGATACCAATAACCCGCTTACCCAGCGCCGGATCGTGAACAATAAAGCTGTTTTTACGTACCTTAGTGAGCACGACGTAATGATTCATTCCCCAGTGGATAATACAGGGTAGCTTCAGCTGCTTGATTTCATCCAGATCCAGAGAGAGGGCCCGGCTTTTCAGACCGGCATGTTCCGCCGTTTTGCTCAGCGACATGAGCGTAACGCCCTGAGAAGGGCTACCGTAACGATGGCGGAAGTTG
Source organism: Klebsiella sp. S69 (assembly GCF_016516145.1). Taxonomy (NCBI): domain Bacteria; kingdom Pseudomonadati; phylum Pseudomonadota; class Gammaproteobacteria; order Enterobacterales; family Enterobacteriaceae; genus Klebsiella; species Klebsiella sp. S69. The sequence continues at coordinate 307,591 of NZ_JACVUU010000002.1, forward strand.
AACAGGTCGATATTAAGCCCGTAAAAGCCGCAAACCATTGCCAGACAGGCGATACCGCATTCGGCGGCTTCCGACTGTAAAATAACCGGCGTTTTATGACGGAATGAGAAATTAAGCTTATCGGTAATGGTTTTAAACAGTTCTTTATTCATCGATCGGGCCACTCACGCTTTGCGTCATCTTATAGAAAGGAGTAAACATCCACATGTAAAGCGGGCGTTCTTCAAGGAAAACTACCGCCTGAGCCTTCAGACCGTTAGAGAGCGTGAGCGTTTTTCCATTGTAGCTAAAGGTCTTGTCCTTGATTTTTATAATTGCTTTATAGAGCGCTAATTCCTGCTGATTAGTGCCGTTGCTGACATTGGTATATTCTGCCATCTCCTGACGTGACGCCGGGACCGAGGAAATAGAAACAACCTTACCTGGAAATTGGCCAAATTTATCGGCAGGGAAAGCATCATAGCGAATATTAATGGTGTCCCCGGGTTTCACGTAGGGGATGGTATTATTGGGTAACCAGAGGATCAGATAATACTCAATATCACCGGTAGGTTTGATCTGCGCCAGGCTGCTGCCGTTCTCTACCATCTGCCCTTTAGTCACGGCCAGCGATTCGATCTTACCGTTGGTCGTTGCTTTAATAATCAGATTACCGTTAGCGTTCGATTCTACCAGCTGATTTTTATAATCATTGATTTGGTTATGCTGGCTGGAGATCTGATTATCAAAGTCTGCTGCTTTGGTAATTTTATCGCTGCTGGTTTGCGTGAGCTGAGATTCCAGCTGCATCTTTTGGGTCACCAGGGATTGATAGGCGCTTTGCTGTTGAAAATATAGCGAGTGCTGATAGTTATACTGATCTTTAGTTATCAGACCATCCTTTAAGTATTTATCATAGCTGGCCAGGTTGGTATGCATTTTGTTTAAGCCTACCTGAGTATTAGCCAGCATACGGTTGGTTTCCGTTAACGAGGCGCTGGTGGTTTTAATCTGTTTTTCAAGAGCAGCGAGCGTTTCAGCCTTATTACGCGTCAGTTTGCTTATAATATCTTCGGCGTTAGCAATCTTTTCATTGATAACTTCAATCTGAGCCGCGCTAACGTTGCCACCGATCGTATTACGTGAAACGTCAAGTTCATAAAGCGGTTGGCCTTTTTTGACAATGTCTCCCACCTTTACATGCAGATTCACAACAAAACCCTGCTGTGGGGCAAAGACGTTAACGGAGTGGGGGAGCGTAATGACCTCTCCGCGTACATCAATACGCTGGGTAAAGGTGCAAAATATGAGTGAAAGCACAATGGCAATAAGAAAAATAAATGCCAGAAGAGTGACTAGCCACGCGGGAATGCCTGCTAATAATAATGCCTTTCCTTTCCAGTGGATTTTTTTGTACTCAATCGCTTCCTTGCGATAGATTGATTTTTTCATAATTATTTTGTTTTTTTAGGTGGAAGTAAGGCCCATTAATAATGGGCCTTAAAGTATAAAGTTTTTTTTAATTGTTAAATCTTAATGGCTCCATGGGATAAATGTACCGTCAATGACGCTCTGGAAGGCATCAACAACAACTTGCAGGGTTGTGTCCCAGCCAGCCGCGATCGCCCCAGATGCCCCCGCTACCCCACCAACAATAGCTCCCCAAACTAATCCCACCCCATTTCCAATGAGGCCAAAACCTAACAGACCACCATTAGCACCAGATTGAGTCCCACCAATTAAGGTACCAAATGAACCGCCAACTATACCTCCGAGCACACCAGCCGCAATAGCTTCAACTGCATTACATGCAAATGAGCTAATCGTTGATTGAATTGAAGAAAAATCCCAAGAGTAGCCGCCAGAGATTTCTTCCATTTCAAAAACAGTTAATTGTTTCATAGTTTTCCTTGGTTATATAATATGTCAGATTGTTCCGCTCTCTGCATGAACATATTTTTCACGCAAATGTACATTGAAATTATATTATAAGTCAAAAAAATAAAAACTTGCCTTAGAGGATAATTTCGAGGGATGATTTTAATTAAAAAAAATATTTTTCCAAGCCATTTTAGTATAATTCATGTTGAATTTTAGCTCTTCATCTAATAATTATCTTAAATCACATAGAGTTTCGGTTGTGAAGTAAATAAAGTGTTTGCGGGCTAATGTGTTTATTGGTGTTGATATAAAGGCTGTGATATAAAAGCTGTGATGTAAAAGTAAGGTTAATATATTTCGCAGGTTGTGTTTGGTTATCTGCATGATATTTAACTCTACCTCAAAAGACCTCATTGTTGGCTCTGTCAAATGAAGATGATAGCGCCAACAATAATTTTTAATGGTTACTCTTCCTGTAGAATGATTTCAAATATAGCTCGAACGCTACCTGGTGTTATGGTGTTAGATAGTTTGTAATAGTCCGCAGTGAAGGTAAGCGACTGGCTCTTTTTCACACTGGCAATAGTGTAGTTTTTATAATCAAAAAAGGTGATAGGGCTGGAACCCTGTTTAATTATGAAACCAACATCTTTGGCTCCTCCGATAGTATCAGGGATGGAGTTTAGCAGTACGCCATCTTTTGATGCTGAGTTCTCGGTTATAGGGTTAAACCAGTAGGTATATTTGGTTCCAACGGATGAGTCAGGGCAGGTAATGTCAAGCGTAAAGTCTTTTTGCTTGCCAGTTACCCCGCCCTGAGTGATAGCTTTAAGCTGCGATGCTTCTATATTAGATAGATTGACCGTGCTCCCACCTCGTGGATTTATATTGCAGGTTGTTTCCCTGTAAGTGAAAGGGCCGAGTTTGATGTTGGCTTGGGCAAGTCGGGCAATTGATGAATTAGCATTGACCTGATTGACGCTTCCTGCACGATAGGACACCGAAATCTCTTTTTTTCCTGAGAAGCTCGTATCAATATTGTCCCTGGTTTTTATCAGCCAGACGGTTAGTTGTTTCACGCCGGGATCGCTAAGGCCATAGGCAGAAACAGTACCTAACGTGGCCGGAACGGGGCGGCCGTTGGCGCCGGCAATTGCTTCCGAAATTTCAAAACCAATACCCGGTATCCCTGTTTCATAAACCGGTCCACCGAGCACACCGGTCACGCCTGCCGCCAGATTGACGCTGGGCGTGGCGATAATGGCGTAAATATCATTTGCCTTGCAGTTATAAAAAGTTTTTGCATTGGCAATCGCTCCGCCTACCGTTCTTACTGCCAGTACGCTACCGGGCGCCAGGCTTGAATCGGATAAAATTTTAGCTGGGCTGAATGTAACATTGAATGCAGCATCAGTTCCGTTGTAATTACAGTCAGCCATTACTGTCTGATTAAGTAAAAGTAAACTAATAAAAAGGAGTATTTTTTTCATAGTCTGTATTCATCCCTGTTACTGGCAAACCGCAGTGGCCTGAGCAATACCTTCGTTTACCGCAGCCAGGCTATAAGGCGCTTTACACTGCTGCCCGCTCTTTGAACCCCACTGAGCATAGACTTCACCGTTATCTTTCAGGCCGGACAAATAGACCATACCGCCATCAGAAACGATGCTGGCCTGGGCGTTTTTATCCGTGGTCAACGTTACCGTGGCGCCATAAGGAACGTTTTCACCCGACGCTCTCTTAAGAATAAGGAACGCGCGGCGGCCAATATTGCCCGCGAAATTTGCCCGTACCACGGCTGCACGGGTTGGCACCACTTTCTGCGTCGTATTTGGCAATTCCATATTATCTCCCAAAGTCGTGCTATCTAAAGTCACGCTGGTTCGATGGTATGGCGTAACGTAAGGAATAATCGCATAGCCGCGGTAGTCCGTTTCGATCGTCGCGTCGTTTTCCAGACGGACGTTTTTCAGGCCGGGCGCCTTAACCAATACGGCGGTTTCAGACATTTCCTGACCTAATGTCATTCCGTCAGCATGAACCAGCACGCCGCCGCTCAGGCCGTAGTTAATTAACTGACTATTTTTGGCATAGCTGTAGCCGGCGTTAGCCGAACCCATGGAACCACGATAGTTGCCGTAGACGCCGCCGCTGGCATCTTCACGATTGCTGTAGCCCTGCTGGACGTTCCAGTCCAGGTTATGGTTTTCCAGCGCGACGCCACTCAGAGAAACATACTGATCGGTTGAACCCGGACTGCTGTTGGTCACGTTATAGGTCGCATAGGCATTAGGTAACCAATCGCTTAAAGGAATGGAAATATTAAATGAAACAACATGGTCATCCTCAACGTGACGGCTGGAACCATTATTTCCCCAGCTATAGCGGCTATAGCTATAGCCAGCGTAATAGTTAAAGCGGCGGAACCCGCCGTTATAGCCAATATTCAGTGAGTTATTGCGGCGGTTGCTATCCCAATAATCCTCAAAAATACCGGATACAGAAAGGTTACCCAGCCCTGAACCCAGGCTCTGGCTCACGGTAATATTGGTTCTGTTACGCAGCGAGTGTGGCGTATATCCGCCGTAGCTGTTGTTATAGGTATTCATCACATCAGTTAGCGTATTGTACCCGGAGGTCGAATAGCGGTAGCCGGCTACGGTAATATTGGTGCCGGTTTCAAGAATATTTTTACCGTAGCGAATGCGCCATGACTGGCCGGACGTTTTCTCTTCATCTTTCTTTTTAGACCATGCAGCCGTTACATCGGCGGAAACCGCGCCAATATCGCCGAGGTTTTGCCCGGCGCCAAAAGCGAGCGCCTGGTAATTGGCCGCCGCCTGTACGCCCGTATAGAGAGTGGTATTGCTTAATACGCCGTAGCTGATCGTTGCTTGCGTAAAGGGTTTCTCGTCAACGTTGCCATCGTAGGGACGATATTTCCCGCTGGTAATCTCATACTCCATCTGGCCTTCCCGGAGCATTAATGGCAGAGAAGCGTAGGGCACCACGAAGTTTTGTCGGGAGCCATCGGACTCCTCGACGGTGACGTAAAGGTCACCGTTGCCGCCGGTTGAGTAGAGATCGGTAATTTCGAAAGCGCCCGGAGCGACAAAAGCCTGGTAAATTTGGTAGCCATTCTGCTTGATGACGATACGCGCATTGGTTCGGGCAATACCGCGAACGATGGGCGCGAATCCGCGCAGGCTTTCAGGAATCATGTCCGTGTCGGTTGCCAGCTGAATCCCGGTGAACGGCACGCTGTCAAAGATGCTCGACAGCGAGCTGCTTTCGCCCATGACTAAAGTACTTTTTAACGGGACAATACTCCGCTGCGCATAGAGATATACAGAATCCCAGTCGCTCTTTGCCCCCGCTGACTTATTCCATGTACTCAGATTGCGCAGGCGCCATGGCCCGAGGTTCAGGCCGGATTGTAAGTTAAGATTGTAATACTCATTATTGGCTTCATAGTCTTTGCCTGAACTAAACTGATAGTTGGTCAGTAAGGCATTAATACCGTCGTCAAACTCATCGGGGGAAACGAAGCCCTGCGCGATAGTGGACAGTGCCGCCTGCGGTATGGATACCAGCAGCTGTTGAGTATTGAAGTTAAAATCGGTGGTGAAATCAGGAATGACATGAGTATCTGCGCAGCCATCCGCATCTTCTTTTAAGCCAGGAAAAGCGTCTGCACGCAAACCATAGCTGGTTAATTTAGCAATGCTTAAACAGGGAACTAATTTCAACGTATCTGTTGTGGGATCTTTTTTTTCCACAAACCGGATATCAGCCGTTTCTTGCAGACTGTTATTTAAAATAACGTCAATGCGATACTCCCCTGGAGCCTGGGCATCGCGGGTGGCGTAGAGGGATAAGTCCGGTATTGAAGAGGGGTCGCTCTGACCGACAGATTTTATAAATGCGGGGTCAAAAAAATCACGAGCTAAAGCATTGGCGCATAAACCGAGAGCTAGCGCAGGAACAAGAACGAAAAATGTGTGGGAGGCTCCGGATAGCGCGCCTTCCCTTTTTTTTATTGAAATAGACATACTTTTCACCCTGGCCAATCAAAAAAGAATTTAAATCGATGATGTGTGGGCAGAACCCGAGCCTCCGTTATCAGTGGCGACCTTCCACTCGATTTCTGAACCATTTATACCTGCAGGCAAAGTAAATTCTTTGCTGGAAAAAGCATCAATGTTATTGACTGAGCTGCTAATATCTCTGCCGTTTATTTTTATCGACTTAAAATAAATGAAAAAGGGTGTCGGATTCTTTAGCGTTATCTTATTACCGGACTTATGCCACTGCAGATTTTTAGCTTCGGTATTAATATTCATATCCTGAATGGCGCGAGGGCGATAGATAAGACGCATTCTATGGCGCACCGCCAGCTGCAGCTTGTTTTTGTCAGCTTCACTGTCGCTGGTTGGCGGAATAGACATTACGTTAAAGAAGTAGACAGTTTCACGATCCTGAGGGGCTTTAGAGATATACGCGTTAGGAAAAATACGTACCGTGTTGGTTTGCTTGCCCTCCAGGCGGAAAAGCGGGGGAGTCACCATAAAAAAGCTATCTTTCATTCCTTCAGACGCTTCGACCCAGGATTTAATTAAATAAGGCGTGTCATCTTTGTTTTCAATGTTCGTACTGATTTCTCGCGAACCTTCTTTATAAAGATGGCGGGTTGAATCAACCACGACTCCGCTCTGGGCCACAAAGCTGACAGAAATAAAAGAAATTGCAGCTAATCTTAATAATGACTTCAGCATAATTCATTCCCTGAATAAAAAAATAACGGGGCCTGCCTGAGGCAAACCCCGTTGTACTTATTAGTAGCTAATAGTAAAGGTGGCTACACCTTTAACTGCACCATCGGTAACGCCGTTTGCAGTTTTAACGTATGCAGCTTTATAACGCAGGTAAGACGGGGTACCCGCGGTATAAGCAACAACTTTTGGAGTCGTACCGGTGAAGCTTACGCGAGTGCCGTCGGTGTTTACTACGGTAACCGCAGCGTTAGTTGCCGGGCTGGCAGCCGTGTTAGTCAGCACGTTGTCCTGGCCGCTGATATAGTCGCCGGTTACGGTCACGTTGATGTTACCGGTGTAATTAGTTGCACCTTTCTGGCAATCTTCGATTTTGTACTCAATGTCTTTTGCAGTTGACATATACGGAGTGTTAACTGCCATTGCGTCCAGTACAGATGCTTTAACATCGTCCAGAGTTAAAGAACCGCCGGAAATCATAGCGGACGGCGTTACGTTACAGGATTCGCCGGTGTCGGTAACGTTACCCAGAATAGTCAGAGAAGAACTGTTCCCTGCCGCGAAAGCCTGAGCACTCAGAACTGCAGAAGCAGCAACCATTACAGCTACAATTGTTTTTTTCATTTATTTAATCCATTTATAGATACTAAAGTCCTGAATAGCGTCAAGACGAAGATGTTAATTAGTCTGATAGGTAATAACTAACATTCTGCTATGTCTGCCCGATCGCTATCGTTATCATTCTCCTGCCGCCGCATTTTGTATACCTGGTATACATAGAGCGTAATGTGCCGGAGCGGTGACAAATCTAAGTGCAGGACTGATAAAATGCATGTGAATTCTGTTTGAATTTAAACTCTGTTTATTGAAGGTTGCAATTTCACAAGCAGATTTCGTAGATAATAATGAGTGTGCCTGGAAGGTATAGTTGTAAATCAGTCTTCCCTTTGGTTCAAATATCATGATAATCTTATCTTTGCTCTGGGAAGAGCTGGGATTTTTCTTTGAAATTATCTAATCTGGCAGGCTTAAAGGGATGTACTGTGATAGCTAAAGATGAATTTGAATTTAATTCATCTTTATTTCATATGGAATGGTGAGGGAGGAAAGGGATTATGATATTCAATGAATATATCATTAACAATGAAGTTATTTTTAATGTAAATATGAATGAGCTGCAGCCCGTAGGGGACAATGGTGAGAGCGTGACGCTGAACGCGCCGACTGCACGCTGCCTGCAACTTTTACTGGAAAGTAATGGGAAAATTATATCCCGAGAAGAGTTTCTGGATAGTGTCTGGAAAACCAGAGGGGTTGTCGTTTCGCAGAATACTTTTTATCAAAACATATCATTGTTAAGAAAGTCGTTAGTGAAAGCAGGATTATCGCAAGATATTATTGTTACAGTCAGACAGCGCGGGTTTGTTCTCGCGGCAGGATCAAATATTGCCTCATTCTTACGCTCGGAAGAAAAGGCACCGGAAAATTCTGAAAATGTGCAGGTTACCGCAAGCACCTCTTCGCCTCCGATTGAGAAAAATGTGATGAATAATTCCGCTGTCCGCGAAGATGCGCAAAAAAGTTACACAGACGATAAAGCAACAGTATTTAAATTACCCGGGTGGATTTTGCCTCTGTTATTGGTGATGACCGCAGCAAACATCCTTTCTCTTTTTTTGTAAGTAATAATGAATGGATTAACCGCTTGCTTTTATATTCGCTTTACTCTCTCCTGGAAGAATAACTACTGGTTCTATGAAAATTATAAAGCATCAGTATTTATACGCCAGTAAGTAATAGCACCAGGTAGTCTGCCAGGCAGTGCCCGGCAGACGGATTCGCTATCGTTGCTTCAATCCTAAGTCCAGGGGCGTCTTGCTTGGTTCTCCGCCGATTTCCCGTGCAAGTTTAGGGACTAAATAGCCGGAGACCAGCGTGAGTAGTTCACGCATGATTGCCCGGGCCTCTTCGTCACTGACCATGAAATGCGCCGCTCCCTGCACTCTATCCAGAACGTGCAGGTAATAAGGCATAACCCCGGCATCGAACAACGCATTGCTCAGATCGGCGAGCGTGCGCGCATCATCGTTCACCCCGCGTAACAGTACGCTCTGATTGAGTAAGGTGACGCCAGCCATACGCAGGCTCTTCATTGCTCTACGAAACGCGGTATCAATCTCGTTGGCATGGTTAATATGGTTCACCAGCAGCACCTGCAACGAAGATGCAGAGATGCGCGCAACCAGGGTATCGGTAATCCGCGCAGGGATCACAATGGGTAACCGGCTGTGGATACGCAGGCGTTTAATATGTGGAATGGATTCCAACTGGGTAAGCAGCCAGTCCAGTTCATGGTCCTTCGCCATCAACGGGTCACCGCCGGAAAAAATAATTTCATCCAGCTCTGGATGAGCCGCGATGTATTCCATAGCCTTCTGCCAGTTGCGCTTCGTACCCTGGTTTTCCGCGTACGGGAAGTGCCGACGGAAACAATATCGACAATTTACCGCGCAGCCGCCTTTCACCAACAGTAAAGCGCGGTTGCTGTATTTATGCAGCAGACCTGGCACAACGCTATGCTGTTCTTCCAGCGGATCGGTGGAGTATCCTGGAGCATGAATAAACTCCTCTTGGGAGGTAAGTACCTGACGGAGAAGAGGATCGTTTGGATTTCCTGGTTCCATACGAGCAATAAATGCCCGTGGGACACGCAGTGCGAACAGGCGCTTAGCGTCGCGTCCTGCCAATAGATTCGCATCAGCGTCTACATTTAAAAGCTGCAGCAGTTCATCGGGACTGGTCACAACATCGGCAAGTTGCGTTAACCAATCTTCTCTGGATGGGGTATTTAGGGTTACAATATGCGCCATTTTGTGGCTTAGCTACCAATTAACAAAGTTTCAGAGGGCCTTATGGCGACTTACTATAGCAACGATTTTCGTGCCGGTCTTAAAATCATGATGGACGGCGAACCTTATGCAGTTGAAGCCAGTGAATTCGTTAAACCGGGCAAAGGCCAGGCTTTTGCGCGCGTTAAGCTGCGCCGCCTGCTGACCGGTACCCGCGTAGAGAAAACCTTCAAGTCTACAGATTCTGCTGAAGGCGCAGACGTTGTCGATATGAACCTGACTTATCTGTACAACGACGGTGAGTTCTGGCACTTCATGAACAACTCGACGTTTGAACAGCTGGCCGCAGATTCTAAAGCCGTTGGTGATAATGCTAAATGGCTGCTGGATCAGGCTGAATGTATCGTTACTCTGTGGAACGGTCAGCCGATCTCCGTTACCCCGCCGAACTTTGTTGAGCTGGAAATCGTTGAAACCGATCCAGGTCTGAAAGGCGATACTGCTGGCACCGGCGGTAAACCGGCTACCCTGTCCACTGGCGCAGTGGTTAAAGTTCCTCTGTTCGTTCAGATTGGCGAAGTCATCAAAGTGGATACTCGCTCTGGCGAATACGTATCCCGCGTGAAGTAATCGATGCGCTGAGACGGTTGGCGCAGCCTTTCGCTGCGCCCTCTACCGGCGTAACTGCAGGCAGGGAAGATGGCTCATAAATTAACGCTCCCGGTATTATTATTTCTTAGCTGCGCCCTTCTGTCCGGATGCAATACGGCTCGCGGCGTGGGTGAGGATATCCAAAGCCTGGGTCATGCTATTTCTCACGCTGCCAGCTAACCTGATTTCATCAGGAAATCCTCATTCATAATCCATTTCTGTTCCTGACTTAATATCTTAAGCCTCTTTTTCTCCGAAAAAACGTTGAGATTCCCTCATCCTGAACCAGGTTGTCTATGCTTATAAGGCACGATAACTAAAACTGGTAAATTAAGGATAACATCATGGTAAAAAAAGCGATTGCAGCGGTCTTTACGGTTTTGGTCCTCTCCTCAGCATTGACCGGATGTAACACCACGCGCGGTGTCGGTCAGGATATTTCAGATGGCGGCGATGCGATTTCTGGCGCCGCAACCAAAGCTCAGCAATAGACCATGGCGGTACGGCCGTGGTCGTACCGTTCTTCCTCTCTTTAGCGACATCGTGTATTATTTCCGCGGATTATCATCTACCTTGCGGGACGACCCGTAAGCGTTTCACATCTGGGGACGGCCCCATCAAAGGAGCCTTATGTCCTGGTTAATTCTGTTTATCGCGGGGCTGCTGGAAGTTGTCTGGGCAGTCGGCCTGAAGTATACCCATGGTTTTAGTCGGCTTGTGCCGAGCGTAATTACGATTGCCGCCATGGTTATCAGTATGGCGCTTTTATCATGGGCGATGAAAACGCTGCCCGTGGGAACGGCTTACGCCGTCTGGACCGGTATTGGCGCGGTTGGCGCAGCGGTCACGGGGATTATCCTGCTAGGAGAATCCGCCAGCCCGATGCGCATTGCCAGCCTGGCATGTATTGTCATTGGCATCATTGGCCTGAAAATGAGCGCTCATTAATAGCGTTGATTGACCCAGATGAGCTTGCTCACGTCAAATCCCTGCCGGCTGGCGATATCCAGCATCTGCTGCTTCACTTCCGGCGGGATTTTCGGCGCACGCGCCAGTAGCCAGAGATAGTCGCGATCTGGCCCACAAACCAGCGCATAGCGATAATCCTTATCCAGTGAAATGACGTTATAGCCGCCATAGAAAGGGCCGAAAAATGAGACCTTCAGCGCGGCGCGCGCGGGATCGCCGGTAAAGTAAGCGACGCCGTCGGTTTTCTGCCACATACCCCGGTCGGGGTTATATCCCTTATTTACCACGTTCAGCCCACCATCATCGCGCAGGCTATACGTTGCGGTGACCTTTTCTAAGCCACTCTCAAAATTGTGATCGAAACGGGCGATTTCATACCAGGTACCGAGATAGCGTTGCGTGTCGAATGGGCTGACCACGGTGACGCCGGTAGGCGGCGTCGGCGTGCTACAGGCGATAAGCAGAAATGAAGCGGCAACAACCGCCATGACGGGGAGCAGACGCATAGTTATTTCCTTGCCAGTTTTAAGCTAAGTGTAGATTCAGGCAGGAAAAATGCGGCAGATTTTTCTTGAGAAGAGAGCCCGGTAACATCCTGCTACCGGGCTTGCCGCAGTCGAGGTTAAAGCAGCGGTTTAGATGAACAATATTCCGACCAGCGTGACGACGGTCAGAATCGCCGCGAGGCCGTAGAAGACCCACTTACCGTTGGGTACGTGAATTTTTAAATCGTGCATCGCATGGTGAATACGATGAAGTCCGCACCATAGCGGCAGCACAATCATCAGAAAAATAAACGCACGGCCAATGAAGCTGTGGGCAAAGCCCAGCACGCGTTCGTAGCTGAAGGCGTCTGCGGGCGCAAGGCCCAGCGGCAGCATAATACCTACCAGCAGTACGATGACAGGAGCGACAATTGCTCCCCACATGCCGCCAGCGCCAAACAGCCCCCAGAATACGGGCTCATCAGAACGTTTTGGTTTAGGATTGATCATTCCAGCCTCCTTACCAGAACAGGGCGACAAACAGAATCACTACGGTGACGACCGCGGTGACGATCCAAAGCCCTTTAATCACTGGCTCTGGCCCCATTTTTTCGCCTTTGAGGATAATATTGGCAGCTTTCGGTGCCAGCTCAAACCAGGTCTTGGTATGCAGCAGCGCGGCCGCAAGCGTGATCAGGTTCAGAATCACGACAATCGGATTTTGCAGAAAACCGATATATCCGGCCCAGCTCTCAGCACCGTGCTTCAGCGCGAATAGCCCGTAGATCAGCACGATACTGAACCAGACCGTGGGGACCGCTGTTCCTTCACGCAGCATATAGAAGCGATAAAACGGCAGCTTTTTCCACCAGGTGGACGGCATCGGCCGCACGTAGGGTTTGCGTTTAGTCGTCATACTGCACTCCTTAGCGTGGTTTCAGGGTGGCGATAAGAAAGTCTTTCGAGCTTTCTACCTTACCCTGCTGGATCGCGGCCGCCGGGTCGACGTGTTTCGGGCAGACTTCGGAGCAGTAGCCCACGAAAGTACATGTCCATACGCCATTCTGGCCGTTAAGCTGCGCCATACGTTCCTTTTTACCGTGGTCGCGGCTGTCTTCGTTATAGCGATGGGCGAGGGTGATCGCCGCCGGGCCGATAAACTCCGGATTAAGACCAAACTGCGGGCAGGCCGCGTAACACAGGCCGCAGTTAATGCAGCCGGAGAACTGATGGTATTTCGCCATCTGCGCCGGCGTTTGCTTGTTTGGTCCCTGATCGGGCGTGCGCGGGTTGCCGATGATGTACGGCTTAATGGCTTCCAGACTTTCAATAAAGTGGGTCATATCGACCACCAGATCGCGTTCAATCGGGAAGTTAGCCAGCGCTTCAACCTTAATGCCTTTGGTGTATTCGCGCAGGAAGGTTTTACAGGCCAGCTTTGGTACTTTGTTCACCATCATGCCGCAGGAACCGCAAATCGCCATGCGACAGGACCAGCGGTAGCTAAGATCCGGCGCGAGGTTATCTTTGATATAGCCCAGCGCATCCAGCAGCGAGGTTTGCTCGTCGTAGGGAACTTCATAGAAAGCGCTGTGCGGTGCGATATCCACTTCCGGATTATAGCGCACCACTTCGACTTTCATGTTTTTCATCTCAGCCATTCGTCGTCTCCTTCTTCTCGGCTGCTTCCGCTTCCGCCCCGTACACGCGTTTTGCCGGCGGCAGAGTGGTGATTTTCACATCACTGTACTCCAGAGTGGTATTACCGTTGGCGTCGCGGAAGGCGAGGGTATGCTTGAGGAAGTTGACGTCGTCACGCTCGGTGCAGCCTTCATCCAGACGCTGATGCGCGCCGCGGGACTCTTTACGCGCGATGGCGGAATGCGCCATACATTCGGCGACGTTCAGACCATGACCCAGTTCGATGGTATACAGCAGGTCGGTATTGAACACGCTGGAGGTGTCGGTGATACGCACGCGCTTGAAGCGCTCCTGCAGCTCGGCCAGCTTATCAACCGTTTTCTGCATGAGCTCCGGCGTACGGTAGATGCCGCAGCCTTCTTCCATCGACAGACCCATTTCATCACGGATCTTCGCCCAGTTTTCGTTACCTTCCTGATTCACCAGGTCCTTCAGGCGCTTCTCGATATCGACGACCTGCGCGTCCAGCGCGGCGCTATTGGCTTCGCCCGCTTCGGTGGCGCGCTGCATGGCCTGTTCACCGGCCAGACGACCAAACACCACCAGCTCCGCCAGCGAGTTGGAGCCGAGACGGTTAGCGCCGTGCAAACCGACAGAAGAGCATTCGCCAACGGCAAACAGCCCTTTAATACGGGTTTCACACTGCTGGTCGGTTTCGATACCGCCCATGGTGTAGTGCGCGGTTGGACGTACCGGAATGGGATCTTTCACCGGATCGACGCCCACGTAGGCTTTTGAGAGTTCACAGATAAACGGCAGACGTTCAAGCAGCTTTTTCTCGCCCAAATGACGCAGATCGAGGTAGACCACGTCGCCTCGCGGCGTTGGGATCGTGTTGCCTTTACGCCATTCGTGCCAGAAAGCCTGGGAGACTTTGTCGCGCGGACCCAGCTCCATATATTTGTTTTTTGGCTCGCCCAGCGGAGTTTCCGGGCCCATGCCGTAATCCTGCAGATAGCGGTAGCCATTCTTGTTGACCAGAATACCGCCTTCACCGCGGCAGCCTTCCGTCATCAGAATACCGGAACCCGGCAGGCCGGTTGGGTGATATTGCACGAACTCCATATCGCGCAGCGGTACGCCGTGGCTGAGCGCCATACCCATACCATCGCCGGTGACGATCCCGCCGTTGGTATTGTAGCGATATACGCGTCCTGCGCCGCCGGTCGCCAGAACTACCGCGTTGGCGCGGATCTGTACCAGCGTACCCTCCATCATATTCATCGCGACCAGACCGCGCGCCTGACCTTCATCGACCAGGATATCGAGGACAAAGTGTTCGTCGAAGCGTTGGATTTGGGGGAACTGAAGCGAGGTCTGGAACAGGGTGTGCAGCATATGAAAGCCGGTTTTATCGGCTGCGAACCAGGTTCGCTCGATCTTCATACCGCCAAAGCGCCGGACGTTGACGCTGCCGTCAGGGCGGCGGCTCCACGGACAACCCCACTGCTCAAGCTGGGTCATTTCCGTCGGGCAGTGATGAACGAAGTAGTCGACGACATCCTGTTCGCATAGCCAGTCGCCGCCTGCAACGGTATCGTGGAAATGGTACTCAAAGCTATCATGATCCTGCGCGACGGCAGCGGAACCCCCTTCAGCAGCAACGGTATGGCTGCGCATAGGATAGACTTTCGAAATTAGAGCGATTTTAGCATTTGGATTAGCTTGCGCGGCGGCAATTGCAGCGCGAAGACCTGCTCCGCCTGCGCCAATAACGGCAAGATCGGCTTGAAAAGTTTGCACGACATTCCTCCAGTTTTTGTTTATTTCGCCGCCGGGCTGGCGAAAACGTATCACTGCTCCTTTATAGGTAAGGAGTATAGCCGCAGGGTTATGAGGGAAAATTGACGTGTTCGATTTTTTTATCGTTATGTGCGGTTGTTTATCTATCCACTGTATGTTTTTGGGTTATCAATAAATTAAGCGTATGTGACGCTTTTGCCTTTTCGCACAAAATTTGTTTCATTCGCCAGTTACGAGTAGACTTCGGGCCCTTGTTTCAAATCGGAGAAAGTACCATGAGCGAAACGGCAACCTGGCAGCCGAGCGCATCCATTCCAAACCTGTTAAAACGTGCAGCGGTGATGGCGGAAATTCGTCGTTTCTTTACCGACCGCGGCGTGCTGGAGGTGGAGACGCCCTGCATGAGTCAGGCGACGGTGACGGATATCCATATGGTCCCGTTTGAAACGCGTTTCGTAGGACCGGGTCATTCTCAGGGGCTGAATCTGTATCTGATGACCAGCCCGGAGTATCACATGAAGCGCCTGCTGGCGGCCGGTTGCGGCCCGGTTTTTCAGCTATGCCGTAGCTTCCGTAATGAAGAGATGGGGCGCCATCATAATCCGGAATTCACCATGCTGGAGTGGTATCGTCCGTGCTATGACATGTACCGGCTAATCAACGAAGTAGACGATCTGCTACAGCAGGTACTCGACTGCCAGCCGGCCGAAAGCCTCTCTTATCAGCAAGCCTTCCTGCGTCATCTGGAAATCGACCCGCTGTCGGCAGATAAAACGCAGCTGCGCGAAGTGGCGGCTAAGCTCGATTTGAGCAATATTGCCGATACGGAAGAGGATCGGGACACGCTGCTTCAGCTACTTTTTGTCATGGGCGTCGAGCCGCATATTGGTAAAGATCGTCCGACGTTTATCTATCATTTCCCGGCCAGCCAGGCGTCACTGGCGCAAATCAGCACCGAAGATCATCGCGTAGCGGAACGTTTCGAGGTCTATTACAAAGGCATTGAGCTGGCTAATGGTTTTCATGAGCTCACCGACGCCCGAGAACAGCGGCAGCGTTTTGAGCAGGATAACCGCAAGCGTGCGGCTCGCGGACTGCCGCAGCAGCCAATCGATCATCATTTGCTGGCCGCTCTGGAAGCCGGGCTGCCGGATTGTTCCGGCGTAGCGCTGGGCGTTGACCGGGTGGTGATGCTGGCGCTGGGCGCAGAAAGCATCGGCGACGTTATCTCGTTTACCGTCGACCGCGCCTGATCTTTCTCTCCGCTTTCCCGCAGGACATTGACGGGGATGACCGCCGATGTGCGGCGGTATGGTTGATTGTCCGGGAGTGCGACAGTTCTGGCCTTGCCCGCGTTCAGGCAAGGCCGATATTACAGACTGCCGGGCGCGCGGCTGGTTTTCCCTGCCGAGGTCAGCGCCCTGCTGCTTTTTCTGCCATCGATGCTCTCCAGGCGCATCTGGAACGGCGGGAACGGCATATCGATACCGTGCTCGCGGAATCCGGCCAGAATCAGCTGATGCATCTCATGGCGTAGCGGCATACGGTGACCCATTTCGGCGGCGTAGATACGCAGCTCGAAAATCTGGATCCCCTGCTGCAGGTCAACAAGAAACGCTTCCGGCGCCGGAGTATCGATAACCAACGAACAGCGGTGCGCGGCATTTAGCAGGATCTGCGCCACCTCTTCGGTATTGGCATCCACCGGGGCAGGCACCGTTAACACCACGCGGGTCACAGAATCCGACAACGACCAGTTGATGAACTGTTCGGTGATGAACGCCTTGTTTGGCACGATAATCTCTTTACGGTCCCAGTCGCTGATGGTGGTGGCGCGGGTATTAATGCGCGTCACGCTACCGGTGAGATCGCGAATGGTGACCGTATCGCCAATGCGTATCGGTTTTTCAAACAGAATAATCAGGCCGGAGATGAAGTTGGCGAAGATCTCCTGCAAACCAAAACCGAGACCCACACCGAGCGCGGCAATAAGCCACTGCATCTTGGACCACTCAATCCCAATCATCGAGAAGCCGACCAGACCGCCGATCAGCATCAGCAGATACTTAGTGATGGTGGTGATGGCGTAGCCGGTGCCCGGCGTCAGTTCCAGATGCTGGAGGATGGCCAGCTCCAGCAGCGCGGGTAGGTTGCGCACCAGCTGGGTAGTAATAATCAGCACCAGGATGGCTATCAGCACCGCGCCGAGGGTAATCGGCTCCAGGCTCTCAACGCCCTGTACCGTGGAGGTGACGTCCCACAGCGAGATATTCTCCAGGAAGCCAAACGCGGAGTGGATTTCTGACCACAGCACGATAACCGACACCAGCGCGATCAGCATCAGCAGGGAGCGCACCAGACGCAACGACTGGGTGCTGATGGCATCAAGATCGACCTCGCTGACCTCAGCTTCCATCGAACCCTCCGGGCTGCTGGTATGCTGGACTTCCTCTTCGCCGCGGGCGCGCTGGGCTAGGATCTCCGCCCGACGGTGCTTCGCGCGATCGAACGCCAGGCGACGGCGCTGAATCAACATCCAGCGGCGAATGATGTGATAAACCACCAGCAGCAGGAACCAGATGGCGACCGACGTTTCGAGCCTGGCGAGCAGCGCCTGCGATGTGGCGAGATAGCCGATTGCCGCCGCCAGCATTGCCACCAGCGGCGCGCCGAGCAGCATATTCCACAGCAGTCGGTTAAGCATATTGTCGCCGCTGCCTTCTTTATCGAGATACAGCGGGATGCCGGCGCGTTTCAGGCTCAGGGTCACCATCGCCAGCGCGCCGCAAATCAGCATAAAGCAGAGGCGACCCAGCGAGGCTGAGAACTCGCGATCGTTGAGATTATCAAAAGTAATCAGCGCCATAATAAGCGGCACAATGAGCCCGATGCTCATCAGATAGTAGCGCATCGCCTTGCTAACCCGACTGCGCGGCCAGCCAAAGTGGGCGATGAACAGACCGTTCGGGCGGGCAAAAGTGGCGCAAATCATTACCACCCACAGCAGCGGCACCGTTGCAGTGACGCTATCGCCAATCGCCACGGCCAGCGGGAAAGGCCAGGCAGACTGCAGACCGTAGCCCAGCGTCATCCACAGTACCGGCAGCGGCGAGGCCACCAGTATAGACCAGAACACCGTTCGCAGGGTGAGCCAGAAGTGATCCTGCGTAACCTTGCCGACGCGCGCGCTGGAACGCTCCAGGAAGCTGGTGAAATGGCGCCGCGAGCTGACGCTGAACCCTACCAGAATGAGCGCGACGAAGAGCGGCAGCAGGGTCTCTTTGCTGGTCAGCATCATCATGCTGGCCTTACCGAGCTGGCTCATGGTATCGAGCGAGATCAGACGGCGTAAATCCTGAACAATCTCCAGTGGCCAGGAGAAGCCGATTGGGCTGACGTCGGAGGTCCAGAACAGATAGCGGTGGGTCGCTTCGTTGATCTCTTTGAGCGCATCCTCCAGCTGGCCGTTGGCGACTTTCAGCTTGGTCAGTTCGAGCATAAGCGTATCGCCGCCGCGCAGCAGGGAGTTGAGCAGCTCTGTCTGCGTGCGCATCTGAGCCTGAAGAATGCGGTTCTGCTCGCTGGTGAGGGGTTCACCGTTGGCCTGACGAATTTGTCTTAGCTGTGGCTGCTTGCCGAGCTGATCCTCATAGCGCAGGCGCTGCACGCGCAGCTGCGCCATTTCGGTATCCAGCTGCTGCGGTCGCGGGATTTCCGGCAGACGCGCCACCTGCGCGCGCAGGGCTTCGCCAAGCAGATTGGAAGAACCTAACCATTGGGACTGCTCGCGGAGCGTGTTTAAAGCCTGACGCACCTGCAGGGTTTGATTGGTCGCCTGGCGCTGCTGAGAGGCGATCAAGTCCATCCGCTGCGCCTGCTGGTTTAGCGCTTGCGACAGTTCGCGGTTCACTTTGAACTGCGCCACGATATCCGGCGGCAGGTTTTCGCTGTTTTCCGCCAGCAGCTCGGTGCTTTCCAGCGCTTTCTCCGCCTCGCGCTGCCGTTGGTTATTGAGCTGATTTCTTAATGCCTGTAGCCAGGCGTCGAGCTGCTCACTCTCTTTCTGCGCCAGCTCGGATCGCAACCGTGATAGCTCCTGGCGGTTATTGGCGGAAAGCTGCGCCAGATCCAGTTCATCGACCAGCGCTTTCAGCCGCGCGGACTCTGCCTGTAAACCAAGATTTTGCGCCTGCGCCAGCGGCGTATTGCTGCTTTGCGCGCCGATCCGGCGCTCGACCTCATTCAGCTGGCGGCGGGCATCGCTCTGTTGCTGCGGCAGCTGGTTGAGCGAGTCGGCGATATCGCGGGCGCGGTCCTGCTCCTGCTGAGCTTTACGACTGGCTTCCAGCAGTTGGCTGCTGACCTGGAGAATCTCCTGGTTCAGGGCATCGGAGGAGAGGGTAGTGGAGACCTGGCGCGGCTCATCGCTGAGATTGTTGAGCTGCGCGCGCAGGGTTTGCGACAGTTTGGGGAAGTTATCAATAACGTCCTGATACTGACGGGCGCGCTCAAGGGAGGCATTACGCTCCTCAAGCGCATTCAGGGCAGACTGCAGGACTTCGACGGTTTCAGGCTGGGCGGGCTTTGCCGCTTTCGCCTGTTCCAGCTCCTGGGTTATCTGTTTAGCATCCGGGGCTGTCGCTGCGTACGCCCCGAAACTGAGGCACCAGGCCAACAGGAAAGTGTATATCAGGCGCACGGCGTAACCTTTTCTTTCAGGAATTAACCTTCGTCTTGTTTATCGTCAACCAGCGGACTGGCGGCGTGTTCAGCGCGGACTTCTTCGGCTGCCAGCGGAGCGGGCTCGACCGGCGTCACGGCTTCAGGCGCGATCGCCAACGGCTGGCCTATTTTGGTTATTGACAGGCTTTGTAACTGCTCAACCAGCTTCACCTGACCCGGAGCAAACAGGTTAATCACCGTGGAACCCAGTTTAAAGCGGCCCATCTCCTGGCCTTTAAGCAGGGCGACGGAACCTTCGCTCTCGCCCGCAGGCCAGGTCCAGCGCTTAATGATGCCTTCACGCGGCGGCGTGACGGTACCGGACCACACGGTTTCGATGCTGCCGACGATGGTGGCGCCGACCAGGATCTGCGCCATGGGGCCAAACTCAGTATCGAACAGGCAGATGACGCGCTCGTTGCGGGCAAAAAGATTCGGCACGTTTTGCGCGGTCAGATGGTTTACGGAGAACAGATCTCCCGGTACGTAGATCATTTCACGCAGAATACCGTTGCACGGCATGTGCACGCGGTGGTAATCGCGCGGGGAAAGATAGGTAGTGACAAAGCTGCCGTTACGGAACAGATCCGCCATCTGGTAGTTGCCGGCCAGCAGCGCTTCCAGACTGTAGTTGTGGCCTTTGGCCTGCAAAATTTTATCGTCTTCAATAGCGCCGAGCTGGCTGATGACGCCATCGGCGGGCATCACCAGTACGTTCGGGTCAGTATTTAACGGACGCACGTCATCGCGCAGCGGGCGAACAAAAAAGTCGTTAAAGGTCCGGTAGCTGGCAGTATCAGGCTTTTGCGCCTCTTTCATATCGACCTTGTAATATTTCACGAACAGATCGATGACCAGTTTTGTCAGCCAGCCTGCCCGCTTGCGTGCACCCCAGCCTGCGAGGCGGGTAAGCCACAGTTTAGGCAGAATGTATTGCAGTGAAAGTTTAAGATCGTTTAACAAGGTAGCCTCCAGGCCATTATTTGTCGTTCCTGACCCCCGCGCGTCGGCGGGGGCCTGAAAAAGGGGGACGATTCTAACGATGCTCAGCTTAAATGTCAGTCATCGGTTGATGAAAAGCTTTTACGCGTTTTTACCTGCACCTGCGCCATGCTTTCCAGAATGCGATGGTAGTTTTCAAACCGGCTTTCAGCGATTTCGCCCTTCTCCACCGCTTCGCGAATGGCGCAGCCCGGATCGGTATCGTGTTTGCAGTCGCGGTATTTGCATCGGCCTAAATAATCATGGAATTCGACAAAGCCGTGGGTGATTTGTTCCGCGTCGAGATGCCACAGGCCGAACTCGCGTACCCCCGGCGAGTCAATCACATCGCCGCCGTGCGGGAAGTGGTACAGGCGCGCGGCCGTAGTGGTGTGCTGCCCCAGTCCGGAGACATCCGAAACGTCATTGGTAAGGATTTGGTCATCCTGCAGGCCCAGCAGCGCGTTCAGCAGGCTGGATTTGCCTACCCCAGACTGCCCGGCAAAGATACTGATCCGATCGGTAAGTGCCTCTTCAAGCGGCTTCAGGCCATCCTGCGTGCGGCTGGAGACCATCAGTACGCGGTAACCAATATGGCGATAAATGTCCATTTGCTCGTTGACGAAGTCCATGCTCTCCTGATCCAGGAGATCGATCTTATTGAGCACGATCAGCGGCTCGACGTTCAGCGTTTCGCAGGCCACCAGATAGCGGTCGATAATATTCGGAGAAAGCTCAGGCAAGATGGCGGAAACGATGACAATCTGATTGATATTGGCGGCGATAGGTTTGACGCCGTCATAGAAATCCGGGCGCGTCAGTACGGAGGTCCGTTCATGCACGGCCTCGACGATGCCTTTGACGTTGACGCCGTCAGCTTCGCTTTTGCCTGGCCGCCAGACCACACGATCGCCGGTGACCAGCGAACGGATAGTGCGGCGTATATTGCAACGGTGGACGCTACCGTCGGCGGATTCGACATCGGCATGCATGCCAAAGCGGCTAATAACGGTCCCTTCGGATTTTTCACCGAACAGGTTGTCATCAAAATCGGCCTTCTCCGAAGTCGTTTTCAGGCGGCGCTGGTGGTTGGCCTTCACGCGGCGCTGTTGGCCTTTGGAGAGTTTATTTTTACTCAATCGAACTGGCTCCTGGTCGCCCTGTACGGGCAAAACCTCTATGATACACGCTATTTTAGATGAATATAGTGACGTAAGAAGGGTGGAAAATAACATGAGTGCAGATGAAAACAACCTGATTTGGATCGATCTTGAAATGACGGGGCTGGATCCGGAGCGCGATCGCATCATCGAAATCGCCACCCTGGTGACTGACGCGAATCTGAACATTCTGGCGGAAGGGCCGACGATTGCCGTACATCAGTCAGACGCGCAGCTGGCATTAATGGATGAGTGGAACGTGCGTACCCATACCGGTAGCGGACTGGTGGAGCGGGTGAAGGCGAGTACCCAGGGCGATCGTGAGGCAGAACTGGCGACTATCGAATTTCTCAAAAAGTGGGTGCCGGCGGGTAAGTCACCGATCTGCGGCAATAGCATCGGTCAGGATCGCCGATTCTTGTTTAAATATATGCCTGAGCTGGAAGCCTATTTTCACTATCGCTATCTTGACGTCAGTACGCTTAAAGAGCTGGCTCGTCGCTGGAAGCCGGAAATTCTCGACGGCTTTAAAAAACAAGGAACGCATCAGGCGATGGACGATATTCGCGAATCGGTAGCGGAACTGGCTTACTACCGCGAGCACTTCATCAAGCTCTAATGCTTATGCCGGGGCCAGAAGCGCCCCGGTAGTACGTCTGACTATTTAAACCACTTCTGTTCCATCGCCTGGAATTCCGGCGAGGCTTTGACGACATCCAGAGCGGCATTGATATTATTCAGCAGTTCAGGATCATCTTTACGCACCGCAATGGCGTACTGCTTACCGTAGTAGCTGGGATCCGTGGCGCGCTCGTCCATAATCGCGTATTCGGGATTATCCTCGAGCCATTTCGTTAAGGTCTCCTGATCGCCCATCACTCCGCTAATCACACCTTCTTTCAGCGCGTTCAGGGCGCTTTCATCGCTGTCATAAGGCAGCACGTGCACGGCTTTTTGTTTATCACGCAGGTAGTGCTGATGAATGGTGCCCCTTACGACGCCGAGTTTTTTATCTTTGAGATCGGCAAAGGTATGGGCAGCGTCTTTCGCTGTGACTATTGCTCCGGAGAGCTCCTGGCGATAGGGATGGCTGAATGCAACCTGCTTTTCTCGCATTGGAATCACTTCAATACCGGCAATCACGGCGTCGAATTTCTTAAAACGCAGCGCCGGGATGAGAGTATCGAAGCCCTGGGGAGTAAATTTGCATTCGACCTGCATCTGCTTGCACAACGCGTTGGCCAAATCGATATCAAAACCCGTGGGTTGGTTTTTGCCACTGACGGTTTCAAACGGCGGGTTGGCCGTCGTTGTTCCAAAATGTAGCGTTGTTGCCGATGCTGTTCCTGTGGCAAGCGTAGCCAGCAGCAGGACGGTAAGCGCTTTTTTCATTTTATTTCCCTGGTTATCATCGTTGTTGACCGTCAGCGGGCGATATCCGCCTGTAAACTTGAGTGATTTTGCGCCTTTAGCGAGCCCGGAAAAAGTCATTTTGCCGCATTTGCTGCTTATTTAGACAAAACAGGCCTGAATGTGGTGATAAAGTGGTCACTTAAATCAAAAACGAAAAAAATTGCTTTCAGGGGGGTTGCAGCTAAATCGAATTCTCGTATAATGCGCCTCCCGTGACGAAGCAGAAATGCAAATCACGACGCCATAGAAATATGGCCAAAAGTTTGCGGGAATAGCTCAGTTGGTAGAGCACGACCTTGCCAAGGTCGGGGTCGC
>NZ_JACVUU010000030.1:0-94112 GCF_016516145.1 Klebsiella sp. S69
TCCCGGGGGCGGCGCTTAACGCGCCTTGCCCGGGCTACAGGTTCATCGCCGTCTGTGGGAGATACCCGGACAAGGCGCGCCAGCGCCGCAATCCGGGACAAACAACAGGAAAATTATTCGATACCTTTGCTGCGCAGATAATCTTCGTAGTTACCGGTGAAGTCCACAACGCGCTCCGGCGTAATTTCAATCACTCGGGTCGCCAGCGAGCTTACAAACTCACGGTCGTGGGAAACGAAAATCAGCGTGCCCTGATACATCTCCAGCGCCATGTTCAGCGATTCGATCGATTCCATATCCAGGTGGTTGGTGGGTTCATCCATCACCAGAATATTCGGTTTTTGCATCATCAGCTTACCGAAAAGCATACGGCCTTTTTCGCCCCCGGAGAGTACTTTCGCCGGCTTCTTGATATCGTCCTGGCTGAACAGCAGTCGACCAAGGATGCTGCGCACCGCCTGCTCATCGTCGCTTTCCTGTTTCCACTGGCTCATCCACTCAAATACCGTCAGATCGTTTTCAAATTCATATTCATGATCCTGCGCGTAGTAGCCAATCTGCGCATTCTCAGACCATTTAACGGTACCGTTGTCCGGCGCCAGATCGCCGACCAGGGTTTTCAGCATCGTGGATTTACCCACGCCGTTGGCGCCCAGAATGGCAACCTTCTCTCCCACTTCCAGCAGCAGGTTGAAGTTTTTAAACAGCGGGCCGTTATCAAAACCTTTAGCCAGCGCTTCCACTTCCAGGGCGTTACGGAACAGCTTCTTATCCTGCTCAAAGCGAATGAACGGGTTCTGGCGGCTGGACGCTTTCACTTCGTCCAGCTTGATTTTGTCAATCTGACGGGCGCGCGAGGTCGCCTGGCGAGATTTAGAGGCGTTAGCGCTAAAACGGCTGACGAAAGATTGCAGGTCGGCGATCTGCGCTTTTTTCTTGGCGTTGTCAGCCAGCAGACGTTCGCGCGCCTGGGTCGCCGCGGTCATGTATTCATCGTAGTTGCCAGGATAAACGCGCAGTTCGCCGTAATCCAGATCCGCCATGTGGGTACAGACCATATTCAGGAAGTGACGGTCGTGCGAAATGATGATCATGGTGCTATCGCGGTCGTTGAGCGTCTGCTCCAGCCAGCGGATGGTGTCGATGTCCAGGTTGTTCGTCGGTTCGTCGAGCAGCAGAATGTCCGGGTTAGAAAACAGCGCCTGCGCCAGCAGCACGCGCAGCTTCCAGCCGGGAGCGACTTCGCTCATCGGGCCGTAATGCTGTTCTACCGGGATCCCCACGCCGAGCAGCAGCTCGCCGGCGCGCGCCTCAGCGGAATAGCCGTCCATCTCGCCATATAGCACTTCAAGGTCAGCCACTTTGTAGCCGTCCTCTTCGCTCATCTCCGCCAGGGAGTAGATGCGATCGCGCTCCTGCTTCACTTCCCACAGCTCGCCGTGGCCCATAATCACCGTATCCAGCACGCTGAACTCTTCAAACGCAAACTGATCCTGGCGCAGCTTACCGATACGCTCGTTCGGATCGAGGGAGACGTTGCCCAGCGTCGGCTCAAGATCGCCGCCGAGGATCTTCATAAAGGTCGATTTTCCGCTACCGTTGGCGCCAATCAGGCCGTAACGGTTGCCGCCGCCAAATTTGACGGAAATGTTTTCGAACAGCGGCTTACTGCCGAACTGCATGGTGACGTTGCTGGATACTAGCACGGGGTTATCCTGAAAATAGAGAATGAGAAGTGTGATGAACCAGACATTATGCCAGCAAATGCTTCACTTTTCACGGGCCGTTATAAAATCATCACTGCCGCCTGTGTTAGGGTCGTTGTCACCTTGCGCGGTTATACTACTCAGTGCGTAATTTTTTACCCTAATCTGGAAGGAACCTATGACCACAATCTCCCGCCATCCGGCCTTCTTATCGCTGCAGGGCGGTATCAACTTCCGTGACCTGGGCGGCCAGCGTACCGCCGACGGCCGCCGCGTGCGGTCGGGGAAGCTTTTCCGCTCCGGCTCGCTGCATATGATGACGACCGCTGACTTAACCCACCTGGACGCTATCCCGCTCAGCCGGGTGATAGATTATCGCGATCCGGGAGAAGTGCATCGCAGCCCCGATAAGCTGAACGAAACGGCCCACTATCTCAACGCCCCGGCGAATCCGCACGTTCGCGACGTCAACGCTAAAGTCACCGAGCTCAGCGCCGCCACGCTCAACGCCCTTAACGGCGAGCAGTTTATGCTGGAGCTCTATCGCCAGCTGCCGTTCAACAACGCCGCTTATCGCCAGCTGGCCGGTTGGCTGATGGAACCCTTCGACGGCGCGCTGCTGCAGCACTGCGCGGTGGGCAAAGACCGCACCGGCGTTGGCTGCGCATTGACGCTGTTCGCCCTCGGCTGCGATCGCCATACGGTGATGGAAGAGTACCTGCTGACCCAGGGCATGCTGACTGAGGTCGAGAATTTCATGCTCGATTCCCTCGGCGATGAACTGACCGCTCGCGGCCGGCAGAACCTGGCGGAAATTATGACGGTTCATGAGTCTTATCTTGCTGCCGCGCTTTCTCAAATCGACGACCGCTACGCCAGCGTCGATGCCTGGCTGGAGAAAGAGTATCAGCTTACGCCGCAGGCGCGTGAAGCGCTCCAGTCGCGGCTTCTGGAGGGGTAATCCCCTCCCGTTTTCAGGCGGCAGGGCCAGCGTTGACGGGCTACACTCTCGGTCACAGGAAAAAAATGTGATTTCGTACACATCTCATTTACCTGTTTGGCGGAAAGCACATATAATGCGCTCCCATCGACTCCCTGTTTAAACTGACAAAGGCCTGTGCGGCATTAACATCGCCCACGACATAAAGATTATGAAATTATCAACACTCTTCGCGGCAGCCTTCGCCATCGTGGGCTTTTGCAACACAGCTTCTGCTGTAACTTATCCTCTGCCCACCGACGGCAGCCGTCTGATTGGTCAGAACCAGGTGATCACCATTCCGGAAGGCAACAAGCAGCCGCTGGAATACTTCGCCGCCGAATACCAGATGGGTTTATCCAACATGCTGGAAGCCAACCCGGGCGTGGACACCTTCCTGCCGAAAGGCGGCACCGTGCTGAACATCCCGCAGCAGCTGATCCTGCCGGACACCGTGCATGAAGGTATCGTCATCAACAGTGCGGAAATGCGCCTCTACTATTACCCGAAAGGCACCAACACCGTTATCGTGTTGCCGATCGGTATCGGCCAGTTAGGTAAAGACACGCCGGTCAACTGGGTCACCAAAGTTGAGCGTAAAAAAGCCGGTCCGACCTGGACCCCTACCGCCAAAATGCATGCGGAATACCGCGCGGCTGGCGAACCGCTGCCAGCGGTTGTTCCGGCCGGTCCTGATAACCCGATGGGCCTGTACGCCCTGTATATCGGCCGCCTGTACGCCATTCACGGCACCAACGCCAACTTTGGTATCGGCCTGCGCGTCAGCCACGGCTGCGTGCGTCTGCGTAACGACGACATCAAATTCCTGTTCGAAAACGTGCCGGTCGGCACCCGCGTTGAGTTTATCGATGAGCCGGTAAAAGCGACGACTGAGCCAGACGGCAGCCGCTTCATTGAAGTTCACAACCCGCTGTCCACGACCGAAGAGCAGTTCCAGGGCGGTGAAATCGTGCCGATTAACCTGACCAAATCAGTACAGGCGATTACCAGCCAGACTGACGTAGACCAGAGCGTGCTCGATCAGGCGATTCAGAACCGTTCCGGTATGCCGGTGCGTCTGAACTAAACGCGCATAATGCAGAGAGTGGCGGGCCCGGTGCCCGCCATTTTTTTAACCGTTATTGACCAGAATGATTCCGCCGTGATCGTAGCGATAGTGGCAATGGGCATACTCCAGCGGCGTACCATCCTCCAGATAGATCACCTGTTCCACCTCCAGCACCGGGTCGGTCGCTTCGCAGTTGAGATGTTCTCTGTCCAGCGCCTGCGGTTTCATCGCCCGCACTACCCGATACGAGCCCATCATTTTAAGCCCCAGCGTCTCCTGTACGTAGCGAAACACCGAGCTTTGCAGAATCGTTTTATTCAGGCCGGGCACCAGCGCAACGGGCATCACGGTGAGATCCAGCGACACGGGCTCCTCATTGAGCAACCGCAGACGGACGAAATCATAGACCGGGGCATCGGCGTCAATCAGCAACGAGCTTTGCTCTTTTTCCGTAGGGAAACGCAGCTCGAAGCGAATCACCCGGCTGGTGACTTCCCCTAAATGTTCCCAGGTTTTGGTGGCGCCAAAATAGTCGCTGCCGGGTAGCTCCCACTGCGAAAGCTGGAGGAAATTTTTGCGCACGAAGGTCCCCTGCCCCTTACGGGTGTAGATAAGGCCTTCGACAATCAGCTGGCGCATCGCCTGTTGAATGGTCATCCTGCTGGTGCTGAACTCTGCCGCCAGGGCGAACTGATCGGGTAACGGCGCGCTGGCGGGATACTGGCGGCTGATAATACGTTTTTTGATTTCCCGCGCGATACTCAGATATTTGGCCGTCATTCCCCGATCCTTTTACGTGACTGATTGTGGCTGGCGGGCAGAATATACCATCTGCCCGCGCGAGGCGCCGCTACATCTCTGCGCCATGACTATGGATGACCCGTTTCAGCCAGGCATAGCTTTTCTTCGGTACGCGCTTAAGGTCCTTGAGGTCGTGGTTTTCCCGGTTCACGTAGACAACTCCGTAGCGTTTACGCATATCGCCCTGCGAACTGAGGATATCGATCAACCCCCAGCCCAGGTAGCCAATCACCTGCGCGCCATCGTCAAATATCGCCTCTTTCATGGCGTTGATATGGTCGCGATGATAGGCAATGCGGTAGTCGTCAGCCACCTGGTTTACGCCGTCCCAGGACTCAATCACCCCAATGCCGTTTTCTATCGGGAACACCGGCAGACGCCAGTCGTTGTAGTAGCGGGTAATAATGGTGCGAAAGCCCAGCGGATCAATCTGCCAGCCCCACTCGGTAGCCTCCAGATAGTCATTCTTTTTATCGCCAAACTGCATGTAATAGTTGACCGGCGTGCCCGGCGGGATCGGGTCGCTATCCAGCGCTTTGCTGGCATAGTAGCTAAAGGCCAGATAGTCGATTTTAACCTGCGCCATCAGCGTCAGATCCTCTGCGCGGTAGATATCCTCCAGGCCTTCGCGGGCGACCACGTGCATGACCTCAGGGCTGTAGCCCTCCCCGGCAAAGGCGCGCAGCAGGTTCTGGTTTAAAAACTCGTCCAGCTGCTGGGCGCAAAGAATATCGCGCGGTTTGCAGGTGGCGGGATAGACCAGCGCATGGGCCAGCATCCCGCCCATCAAACACTGCGGCTTAGCCTGGTGCAGATACTGCGTCAGATGAACGTGGGCCATCATCACGTGATGCTGGATCTGATACAGCTCGCGCAGGGTCTTCTCGCCGCGCATATAGCCTGAAATCAGAAACGCGTCCGGCATATGGTAAAGATTCTGCTCATTAAAGGTCAGCCACCACTTCACCTTGTCGCCAAAGCAGTCGATCATCTTCTGCCCGTAACGAATAAAGGCTTCCATCACCCGACGGTCGGTAAAACCATTAAAGCGCTCAGCCAGCGACAGCGGCATATCGAAGTGATACAGGCAAATCATCGGCTCAATGCCGCGGGCAATTAACTCGTCGATAAACTGGTGATAGAAAGCAATACCTTCTTCATTGAACTCACCGTCGCCTTCCGGGCAAACGCGGCTCCAGGCAATCTGGAAGCGGTAACAGTTCATGCCCAAATCCTGCATCAGGTCGAAATCTTCCCGATAGCGATGGTAGGAGTCGGTCGCCACCTTCCAGTCGGAAGCAAATTCCGCCGGCTGACGAATATCGTAAACCGACATCCCTTTTCCGCCCTCATTCCACGCCCCTTCGGTTTGCATACTGGAAACCGAGTTACCCCATAAAAAATCTGCCGGCAGTGTTCTGTTCATCTCTCGCCCCATGACTAGTCATATAATTTTCATGACTAGTCATATAAACGAATTTTCATTAGCAGGCAAAGTCGAGGATCGTTTTTTGTGAGCGCCATGGATAAAAAAAGCCGGATCGCGACGCGGGCGATCCGGCTTAGAGGAAAAGAAATTACTGCTGTGCGAGCTGATTACGGCGATGTTCGCCCTGACGCTCCAGCATCCAGCCCGGATATTCCCGCGGCAGCGCGCTGACCGCATCAAGCCGCGACAGTTCATCATCGTTCAGGGCAATGCGGGTCGCCGCCAGATTATCGGTAAGCTGTTCGACCCGCTTCGCGCCAATAATCACGCTGCTCACCGCCGGCTGGTGCAGCAGCCAGGCCAGCGCGATTTGCGCCACCGAAACGCCCTTCGCCTCGGCAATCTCGCGCATCACATCAATACAGTCAAAAGCCCGCGCTCTGTTCACCGGCGGGAAATCAAACTCCTGACGACGGCCGCCGCTCGCCGACTGCCCGTCGCGATCGTACTTACCGCTGAGCAGACCTCCCGCCAGCGGGCTCCAGACCATCAGGCCCAGCCCTTCGCTCTGCATCATCGGCACCAGCTCGCGCTCCAGATCGCGCCCGGCAAGCGTGTAGTAAGCCTGCAAAGAGGCAAAGCGCGCCAGCCCAAGGCGTTCGGAAATGCCCAGCGCTTTCACTATTTGCCATGCCGCCCAGTTCGACACCCCGATATAGCGGACGTGGCCGTGCTGCACCAGATTATCCAGCGCATACAGCGTCTCTTCGATCGGAGTCGCAGGATCGAAACCATGAAGCTGATAGAGATCGATATGATCGAGCTGCAGACGACGCAGGCTCTCTTTGACGCTGCTGATAATGTGATAGCGCGAACTGCCGCGCGAGTTCACGCCTGCAGTGCCGGTTTCGCCAAAGACTTTAGTCGCCACCACCACGTTTTCACGCGGCACTTTCAGATTCTTTAGCGCCTGGCCGGTAATCTCTTCCGAGCGTCCTTCTGAATAGACATCAGCGGTGTCGATGAAGTTAATGCCTGCATCCAGCGCGTTGCCCACCAGCTGCTCTGCTTCCGCCTGGCGCAGCTGCCCCACTTTACCCCACAGGCCGCCTTCACCACCAAAGGTCATGGTGCCCAGGCACAGCTCAGAGACAAAAAGGCCGGTATGACCCAATTTTTGATAACGCATAGGACTCTCCTTCAATCAGGGTGATTCACTGCCGTGAAGAGAGTTATACCCCGGAAAAGGAGAACGCGAATGTGGCGTTTCTGTCCGTTTCTTGCCCAATTCTCTGAATATCAGAGCTGCAGCAGGCCGTATCCCACCAGCGCCGCCCACAGCAGCATGGGGAGCGAATAGAGATGGAAGCGCCACCAGATGCGACGATCGCCAGCCATGCGCAGCGCAATCAGGTTTGCCAGGGAGCCCGGCAGCAGGCCAAATCCGCCGACGTTAACCGCCCAGGCCAGCAGCGCCGATGGTGGAACGTAGTTGAGCAGTAAAATAGTTGCCGGAACGTTGCTGATCAACTGCGACAGACCAATCGTGGTCAGCCACAACCCTCCCGCCGAGAGCAGGCCAACGCCGTTGAGCGCATGCTGTAGAACGGGGAGCTGGGTCAACAGGTGAACATCGATAAACATCGCCATAAACACCAGCAGCAGCGTCCAGTCGACGTTAACGATCACCGCCCGCGCGAGCAGCAGGAAACCCAGCGCGATCAGCGCCAGTCCCCACAGCTCCTGTTTTAGCTCCAGGGCGGTCAAAAAGACGACATAGAACGCCAGGCAGCTCCAGACCAGCTTTGGCCGCCAGGAGGGCGCCCTGTCGCTGCTCTGATAATTGAGATGCCTGGGGGGGAAACAGAACCAGCACAGCGCCAGCAGTGTCATCATCATCGCTGCTGCCAGCGGCAGCATCTGGCCGATAAAGGCCGGGAATGAGAGGCCGGAGCGCCCCCATAGCAGGATATTTTGCGGATTACCGATAGGGGTTAACAACGACCCGGCGTTCACCGCCAGCGCTTCGAAAATGATTAACCGGCTGGTCGGAATAGCGCACCATTTTTTCAGGGTCAGCGTGAGCGGCACAACGATAAACAGCGCCACATCGTTGGTTAAGAAGGTGGATAGCAGCGCGGCCGCCAGCACCATAAATATGGCCAGCTGGCGCTCGGTGACAAAGCGGCGCGCCATTTTGCGCCCTATTACGTCAAAATAGCCGCTCAGTTCAATGCCTTTGGTCAGTAGCATCAGCCCGCTAAGGGTGATAATCGTATGCCAGTCAATGGCGTGTAGCCAGCCTGCAGGGGCAAACGGTACAAAGAAGCTTAAAACAACGCCGACAACCAGCAGCAGGTGTAGAAAGCGGTCGCGGATCAGCGACTGAACAAAGACGAGGTTCATTCTCCCGATGACCCCTGCTTGAGGGTAAACTGTTTAAACATCGCCAGCGTCTCTTCGCTGACGTGGTGCTCCATACCTTCGGCGTCGCGACGCGCAATCTCCGGGCTAACGCCAATCACCAGTAAAAAGTTTTCCACGATCTGGTGACGTTCGCGGCTTTCATGCGCCAGCTTCTCGCCTTCAGGCGTTAAAAAGATCCCCCGCCAGGGGATCTGTTCGATCAGCCCAACGCTGGCCAGTCTTTTTAACATTTTTGCAACTGTTGGCTGCGACACCCCAAGCCGCGCGGCCATATCCACCTGGCGGGCTTCGCCCACTTCCATTATCAGATCGGAAATCAGCTCCACGTAGTCATCAATCAACTCCCGACGATGCGCCTCGCGTACCTGACGAAATCCCTCAACGTGTTCTTCGACATTCACTAGCTGCGTCACTTTTTTTGTTATTGGCTTACCTGCGCGACGGTTCATTGTGCTTCCTCATTCCTGTGACGCATCAAGCATCATATAAAAGGATCCCCATTGTAATGGATCGCGCACAGAGAACAAAAAATTAACGTTTTAGCCATAGCTATAAAATATAGCCTGTGCTATATCTGTATGTAATACACACATCCTTCAAGGAGCGAAGGACGAAGTTACAGGAGGTCGATATGAATGAATTCAAGAGGTGCTTAAACGTGTTTACCCATTCTCCTTTTAAAGTGCGGTTAATGCTTGTCGGGATGCTGTGCGATCTGATCAACGGCAAACCGCAGCAGGATAAACCCAACAACTAATGCGGCGTCGCGGTACGCCGCTTCATTTTTCTGCCACAAATTCCTGCCACACTGGCTGATTACTCAGCGCTTCAGCGACTTTTTTCAAGTTTTGTAAGCTTTCTCCCAAAACAATCCGTTATGGACTGTTGACCTTACCATTTGCAAGCCCTATCTTTTGTCAGCCCTGCCACTACTGCGGCTCGCAGAGACCCTCTTCACGCACTGTCCAGCAGGTTTTACCCCTTGATGCCAGGGGATACACATGGCTCTTTTTGATTGTTTACTATGAATGTCACGCTGAAAGAAACGCTGGTCGCCCGCAGGCCGGTACTGAACCCATGGACAGGATTCTACTTTTTACAATCGCTGTTTATTAACCTGGCGCTGGGCTATGAGTTTAGCCTGCTCTATACCGTTGCTTTTACCTGCGTGCTGCATCTGCTGTGGCGGAGCTTTCCGCGCGCACAAAAAGTAGTCGTTGGCGTCTATTCACTGCTGGCGGCCATGTACTATCCGTTTGGCCAGGCCTACGGCGCGCCGAATTTCAACACGCTGCTGGCGCTGCACGCCACGAACATCGAAGAGTCCACCGAAATCCTCACCATTTTCCCGTGGTACAGCTATCTGCTGGCCGTGTTTATCTTTGCGCTCGGGGTGATTGCCGTGCGCCGCAAACCGGAAGCGCCGGCGCGCTGGGGGAAAACAGATACGCTGGGACTGCTGTTCTGCATCGCTATTTTCTTTCTGCAACCGGTGCAAAACCTTGCCTGGGGCGGCGTCTTTAAGGTCATCGATACCGGCTACCCTGCCGTCCGCTTCGTTAAAGATGTGGTGGTGAATAATAGTGAAGTACTGGATGAGCAGGCGCGGATGGCGCAGCTGGCGAATATGAAAGACAGCTGGCACGTGCTGGCGGTAAAGCCAAAGTATCATCTGTACGTGGTGGTTATCGGAGAGAGCGCGCGCCGTGATGCGCTCGGCGCCTTTGGCGGCCACTGGGACAATACGCCGTTCGCCAGCTCGGTCAAAGGCTATTTATTCAACGACTATATCGCCGCCAGCGGTTCAACGCAGAAATCCCTCGGATTAACCCTGAACCGGGTGGTCGATGACAAACCGCAGTTTCAGGATAACTTTGTCACCCTCGCCAACCGTGCCGGTTTTCAGACCTGGTGGTTCTCAAATCAGGGGCAAATTGGTGAATATGATACGGCGATTGCCAGTATCGCCAAACGCGCAGACGAAGTTCAGTTCCTTAAAAACGGCGATTTTGAGGCCAACAAAAACACTCAGGATGAGCAGCTATTAAAGCTGACCGCGCAGGTGCTTGCCACCCGCCGTACCCAGCCGCAGCTAATCGTCCTGCATTTGATGGGCTCACACCCGCAGGCCTGCGATCGCACCAAAGGCAAATACGCCGTTTTCGTGCAGTCGAAAGAGACCTCCTGCTATCTCTACACCATGACGCAAACCGATACGCTGTTGAGCAATCTTTATACTCAGCTACAGAATTCGGGGGAAACCTTCTCGATGACCTATTTTTCCGATCACGGTCTGGCCTTTAAGGAGCGCGGGAAAGAGGTGCAGTATCTGGCACACGACGATAAGTACCAGCAGAATTTCCAGGTGCCGTTTATGGTGATCTCCAGCGATGATAAAGCGCATAAGATCATTAAAGCGCGACGTTCCGCCAACGACTTTCTCAGCTTCTTTTCGCAGTGGACCGGTATCAGCGCTCAGGAGATCACCCCGCGCTATCGCTTTATCTCAGAGCAGAAAGCTGGCCCTATCTACATCACCAACTTCCAGCTGAAGAAGGTCGACTATACCCATCTGGGTACCGACGCGTTCACCGTCAATTAACGATGGCGCGTAAGTCGCTGGCAAAAAAAATCCGCCCCATGGAGGCGGATTTTTTATATCACCGAAGTGATTAGAAGCGGTAACCTACGCCAGCGATCCAGGTGCCAACGTCAACGTTACGAATGCGAGACTGCTCGTAGGAGAAGTCCAGAGCAACGTTTTCGATCGGGTTGAACTGCAGGCCAGCACCGTAAGAGAAACCGTAGTCGCTCATGTCAGTTTTGTTCGGGTAGCTGTTGTTCTGGAATTTACCGTAACCAACACCTACTACGCCGTAGATGCTTGCCCAGTCATTCAGACGGTAAGCCGGACCTGCGGTGATGCCGTAGTACTGGCCTTTTTTGTAAACGCCAGACTCAGAACGATCTTTCTCGGTGTAGGTGAAAGAACCGATAACACCCAGCGGGTTGTTGTCTTGCTCGTAGCGGTACTTCAGGTTGAAACCGCCTGCTTTGTTAGCTTCGCCCTGCATGTCGCTCTGAGCGTAACCACCGGTAACGGTAGAAGTCGCAGCGAAAGCAGTGGTGCCTACGGATGCAGCCAGAACAACGGCCAGTGCTGAAAAACGTGCAATTTTATTCATAACCACCTCAAATGTGTTTCTAATAAGTCCTAAGTCTTAAATATAACAAAAACTTTTGGGAAACTCTTTTCACTTTACATTGTCTAACGTACTTTTTCATGTAACTAAAGGTTTCTACGTTTCTATAACAAACTGGAAAACAAACCTTTTTTACAAATATAGACCTATTAAGGCCTATAAAGCACCCGACGTGTATCCAGATTATTCCTAATCTTCTGGTGAATTTATCTTCGCCCCCGCGCTATTGTACTGCTTTCACTCCCCTTTTTTTCAACAATAGCTCAACCGGCGCGGGGTAATTCATTTACACTGGAACCTTTACCGCATTTGACAAAATTGACAGGAGAAAGGATGCCCGGCTCGTCCCGCAAAGTACCGGCATGGTTGCCGATACTGGTTATTTTAATCGCCATGATTTCCATTCAGAGTGGCGCATCGCTGGCCAAATCACTGTTTCCGCTCGTCGGCGCGCCCGGCGTTACCGCCCTGCGCCTGGCTCTCGGTACCTTCATCCTGGTGGTTATTTTCAAACCCTGGCGTCTTCGCTTTGCGCCGGAGCAGCGTCTGCCGCTGCTCTTCTATGGCCTGTCGCTGGGCGCGATGAACTACCTGTTCTATTTATCAATTCAGCGCATTCCGCTAGGCGTTGCCGTCGCGCTGGAATTTACCGGCCCCCTGGCGGTGGCGCTCTTTGGCTCCCGCCGCCCGCTGGATTTCGTCTGGGTAGCGCTGGCGGTGCTTGGACTCTGGTTTCTGCTGCCGCTGGGGCAAAGCGTTGCCCAGATCGATCCCATCGGCGCGCTGCTGGCGCTTGGCGCCGGCGCCTGCTGGGCGGTCTACATTCTCACCGGCCAGCGCGCCGGGGAAGAGCATGGTCCTGCCACGGTCGCTATGGGATCGCTCATTGCTGCGGTGGTCTTCGTGCCGATGGGGATGATTCAGGCCAGCGATACGCTATTTCAGTGGGGACTATTGTTACCGGGCCTTGGGATCGCCATTTTATCCACTGCTCTGCCCTATTCTCTGGAGATGGTGGCCCTCACCCGGATGCCCAGCAAGACCTTTGGCACCCTGATGAGCATGGAGCCCGCTTTGGCCGCGCTTTCCGGCATGGTGTTTCTTGGTGAAACGCTAACTGCAACCCAGACCCTGGCGCTCGGGGCGATCATTCTGGCATCAATGGGCTCGACGCTGACAATGCGCCGGGAGACAAAAATTCAGAAAGTCGACATCAGCTAAAGAACAGGCCCTGAGCAAGAAAACCAGTCAGGGCCTTTGATTCATAAAGATTTTTGCCAATCCAACAGCCCTGCGCTATCAGACCGATAGAGACTACCGCCGCTGCAAAGCTCAAATCCGTTGCTATACTTAATTCCGCAAGTTATTGGGATGAGACGCTCCGAATAATTCGAATTTGAAGTATGACGAGTACAAATATCAAGAGGATATGACATTATGAGTACCGCAAAACTGGTTAAAACTAAAGCAACGAATCTGCTCTATACCCGTAACGACGTCGCAGATAGCGCGAAGAAAGCGACCGTTGAGCTGCTGAATCGCCAGGTGATCCAGTTCATTGACCTGTCTCTGATTACTAAACAGGCTCACTGGAATATGCGCGGTGCAAACTTCATTGCCGTTCATGAGATGCTGGACGGCTTCCGCACCGCGCTCGTCAACCACCTTGATACCATGGCTGAACGTGCCGTCCAGCTTGGCGGCGTGGCGCTGGGTACCACTCAGGTCATCAACAGCAAGAGCCCGCTGAAAAGCTATCCGCTGGATATCCATAGCGTCCAGGACCACCTGAAAGAGCTGGCCGACCGCTATGCCATCGTCGCCAACGATGTGCGTAAAGCCATCGACGAAGCAAAAGATGAAGATACCGCTGATATCTTTACCGCCGCTTCCCGCGACCTGGATCAGTTCCTGTGGTTCATCGAAGCGAATATCGAGTAAGCCAACTGCCGTCAGCCACGCTGGCGGCTTTTTTATTTCTTTTCCCCACGCCCCGCTTCGCACCACATTAGTGCATGAGATTGTTCAAAATACGCGCCAAAGTAAATCAATTGTAATAATCACCTCACACAATCGTTACATCAAGATTGTTTTAACATCAGGGTTTGCGTTAAAAATGCTCTTGTTATGCGATGCACTTATGACGCACCAAAATAGCGCCCCATATCGGTGCGCTTAACGTTATCCCTTATCAAAATCGTGCAGCAGGAATTATCCTGGTTGTTATAAAACAACAGGTTGTAAAACTGGCATGATTTTTTCATAAGGCAACTCGTTCTCGCAGGGGATCGTCCCGTGGATATAAAAGGAAATGCTATGAAGTCTGTATTTAAAGTTTCACTGGCTGCACTGACCCTGGCTTTTGCGGTTTCTTCTCACGCCGCTGATAAAAAACTGGTTGTCGCTACCGACACGGCGTTTGTTCCGTTCGAATTTAAACAGGGCGATAAGTACGTCGGTTTCGACGTTGACCTGTGGGCTGCCATCGCAAAAGAGCTGAAGCTTGACTACACCCTGAAGCCAATGGACTTCAGCGGTATTATTCCGGCGCTGCAAACAAAAAACATCGACCTCGCGCTGGCGGGGATCACTATCACTGACGAGCGTAAAAAAGCCATCGACTTCTCTGACGGCTACTACAAAAGCGGTCTTCTGGTGATGGTGAACGCAAATAATAACGAAATTAAGGATGTCAAAGACCTGAACGGTAAAGTGGTTGCCGTGAAGGGCGGTACCGGTTCGGTAGATTACGCGAAAGCCAATATCAAAACCAAAGATCTGCGCCAGTTCCCGAACATCGATAATGCCTATATGGAACTCGGTACCGGGCGCGCCGATGCGGTTCTGCACGATACGCCAAACATCCTTTACTTCATCAAAACCGCAGGTAACGGTAAGTTCAAAGCGGTAGGCGACTCGCTGGAAGCGCAAAACTACGGTATCGCTTTCCCGAAAGGTAGCGACGAGCTGCGTGAAAAAGTGAACGGCGCGCTGAAAACTCTGCGTGAAAACGGCACTTATAACGAAATTTATAAAAAATGGTTCGGTACTGAACCTAAATAATAATTAGCGATGCTCTCTTCCAGGCCTGCTGTGGTCTGGTAGACCTGGAGCTTTCCGGGCTACCCGTCAGCAGGCCTGAATAGTTTTCTCAGAGGAATTTCCTCTGTTTTCGACACGGTAACAGGAACATATTATGCAGTTTGACTGGAGTGCCATCTGGCCCGCCATCCCCATTTTGCTGGAAGGCGCCAAAATGACGCTGTGGATTTCGGTCCTCGGCCTGATCGGCGGTCTGATAATCGGTCTGGTAGCCGGTTTCGCCCGCTGTTTCGGCGGCTGGATTGCCAACCACATTGCGCTGGTCTTTATTGAAATCATCCGCGGCACCCCGATTGTGGTGCAGGTCATGTTCATCTACTTCGCTCTGCCGATGGCCTTTAGCGATTTACGTATCGACCCGTTCTCCGCGGCGGTAGTCACCATTATGATCAACTCTGGCGCCTATATTGCGGAAATTACCCGCGGCGCGGTGCTGTCGATTCACAAAGGCTTCCGGGAAGCCGGCCTCGCCCTGGGTCTTTCTCGTCGCGAAACTATTCGCTACGTAATCCTGCCGCTGGCGCTGCGCCGTATGCTGCCGCCGCTGGGCAACCAGTGGATTATCAGCATTAAAGACACCTCGCTGTTTATTGTCATCGGCGTAGCCGAGCTGACCCGCCAGGGCCAGGAAATTATTGCCGGTAACTTCCGCGCGCTGGAGATCTGGAGCGCCGTTGCGGTTATCTATCTGATCATCACCCTGGTGCTGAGCTTTGTTTTGCGTCGTCTTGAAAGAAGGATGAAAATCCTGTGATTGAATTTAAAAACGTTTCCAAGCACTTTGGCCCAACCAAAGTGCTGCATGATATCGATCTGAAGATCAACCAGGGTGAAGTCGTGGTGATTATCGGGCCGTCCGGCTCCGGTAAATCGACCCTGCTGCGCTGTATTAACAAACTCGAAGAGATTACCAGCGGCGAGCTGATCGTCGATGGTCTGAAGGTCAACGACCCAAAGGTTGATGAGCGGCTGATTCGCCAGGAAGCCGGGATGGTGTTCCAGCAGTTTTATCTGTTCCCGCACCTGACTGCGCTGGAAAACGTGATGTTTGGCCCGCTGCGCGTGCGCGGCGCCAATAAAGCGGCGGCGGAAAAACTGGCGAAGGATCTGCTGGCGAAAGTGGGCCTCGCGGAACGCGCGCACCACTACCCTTCCGAGCTTTCAGGCGGCCAGCAGCAGCGCGTAGCTATTGCCCGGGCGCTGGCGGTTAAACCTAAAATGATGCTTTTTGATGAGCCAACTTCCGCGCTCGATCCCGAACTGCGTCATGAAGTACTGAAAGTGATGCAGGATCTGGCTGAAGAAGGCATGACCATGGTCATCGTCACCCACGAAATCGGCTTCGCCGAAAAAGTGGCTTCCCGCCTGATCTTTATCGATAAAGGGCGCATTGCCGAAGATGGCGATCCTCAGGTGCTGGTCAACAACCCGCCGAGCCCGCGTCTGCGGGAATTTTTACAGCACGTCGCCTGACCCTGCCCGGCTCTCCCTTCGCGGGAGAGCCGCTTTCCAGAATCATCCCAACCTCGCGCTCCGGATCTCGTCTTCTATACTTAACGGTTTGAGATGCAATGGAGGTGCCTGTGCCGCGGATTTTGTTCCTGCTCGCTTTACTCTTCACCGCTCCGCTATGGGCCGCGACGCTGCCCGGCGTTCCGGCAACCACAACGGACCACTCCAGCAGTAGCGAACCCGATCTGGCGCAGAAAAAAGCGGCCTACGGCGCGCTGGCCGACGTGCTTGAAAACGCCGATGCCCGCCAGGAGCTTATCGATCAGCTGCGTAAAGCCGCCGCCACGCCGCCGCCGGACAGTACCCCGACGCTGACGCCGCCGGAAATTAAAGACGAAACGACGGTGCTGGAGAACGTCACTCAGATCAGTCGAGAATATGGTGACCAGCTTTCGTCGCGCTTCTCCCAGCTATGGCGCAACATCACTGGCTCTCCGCACAAACCATTTAATTCGCAATCGTTCATCAGCGCCGCCTGGCATTTCCTGCTGCTTGCTGGTCTGGTCTTTGCATTCTGGTGGCTGGTACGCCTGGCTGCCCTGCCGCTGTATCGCAAAATGGGGCACTGGGGACGACATAAAAACCGCGACCGCAGCAACTGGCTACAGCTGCCGGCCACGATTGCCGGCGCATTTATTTTCGACCTGCTTCTGCTGGCCCTGACGCTGTTTGTTGGCCAGCTATTAAGCGATCGCCTGAACGGTAATAATCCCACTATCGCCTTCCAGCAAAGTCTGTTTCTCAATGCCTTTGCGCTGATCGAGTTTTTCAAAGCCATTCTGCGGCTGATTTTCTGCCCACGCATCCCGGAGCTACGCCCGTTTAACCTTAGCGATGAAGCGGCGAAATACTGGAATCTGCGCCTCAGCGCGCTCAGCAGCCTGATTGGCTACGGGCTGATCGTTGCGGTGCCAATTATCTCCAACCAGGTTAACGTGCAGTTCGGGGCGCTGGCCAATGTGGTCATTATGCTATGCATTACGCTCTGGGCCCTGTATCTGATATTCCACAATAAGCAGTTAATTACCCAAGGGCTTATCCATCTTGCCGACCGATCGCTGGCCTTTTTTAGCCTGTTTATCCGCGCCTTTGCTCTGGTGTGGCACTGGCTGGCCTGCGCCTATTTCATCGTGCTGTTTTTCTTCTCGCTGTTCGACCCCGGTAACAGCCTGAAATTTATGATGGGCGCGACCCTACGCAGCCTGGCCATCGTCGGCGCCGCCGCGCTGGTCTCCGGTATTCTGTCGCGCTGGATTGCGAAAACCATCACCTTGTCGCCGGAAACCCAGCGTAACTATCCTGAACTGCAAAAACGACTTAACGGCTGGATCTCCGCATCGCTGAAGGCCGCGCGCATCCTGACGGTCTGCGTGGCGATTATGCTGCTGCTCAGCGCATGGGGGCTGTTCGATTTCTGGCAGTGGATGCATAACGGCAGCGGGCAAAAAGCGGTTGATGTGCTGATTCGTATCGCGCTGATCCTGTTCTTCTCGGCGATTGGCTGGACGCTGCTCGCCAGCCTGATTGAAAACCGGCTGGCATCGGACATTCACGGTCGACCGTTGCCCAGCGCCCGCGCCCGAACGCTGCTGACGCTATTTCGCAACGCACTGGCGGTGGTGATCAGTACCATTACCATCATGATCCTGCTTTCGGAAGTGGGGGTGAATATCGCCCCGCTGCTGGCTGGCGCGGGCGCGCTGGGCCTGGCAATTTCATTTGGCGCGCAGACCCTGGTCAAAGATATTATTACCGGCATTTTTATTCAGTTCGAGAACGGTATGAATACCGGCGACCTGGTGACGATCGGGCCGCTCACCGGGACGGTGGAGCGCATGTCGATTCGCTCCGTCGGCGTCCGTCAGGATACCGGCGCTTACCATATTATTCCGTGGTCTTCGATAACCACCTTCGCCAACTTCGTTCGCGGTATCGGCTCGGTGGTGGCCAACTATGACGTTGACCGGCATGAAGATCTGGATAAGGCTAACCAGGCGCTGAAGGATGCGGTCGCGGAAGTGATGGCGCAGGAAGAGATTCGCGGGCTGATCATTGGCGAGCCATCCTTCACCGGCGTGGTAGGCTTAAGCAATACCGCCTTCACCCTGCGCGTCACCTTTACCACCCTGCCGCTCAAGCAGTGGACGGTCAGATTCGCCCTCGATACGCAGGTGAAAAGGCATTTTGACCTCGCAGGCGTGCGGGCGCCGGTACAAACTTATCAGGTTCTGCCGATGCCAGCACCCGCAGGACCGCCTGCCCCCGCCGAGCCCACGTTATAGCGTGCGGCGACGTTTGGCCTCATCCATAAAGGTCCAGGCGATAAAG
This sequence comes from Klebsiella sp. S69, assembly GCF_016516145.1. Lineage (NCBI taxonomy): Bacteria > Pseudomonadati > Pseudomonadota > Gammaproteobacteria > Enterobacterales > Enterobacteriaceae > Klebsiella > Klebsiella sp. S69. The sequence goes on from NZ_JACVUU010000030.1 coordinate 18,557, forward strand.
CGGCTTTGCTTATTCCCCTGGGCCATCTCTTTCTTCACCACTTTCACCGCGCCGACGTCGGTCAGCGCGCGATATAGCGGCGGCAGGTTGTCGCCGCGAGAAACCAGCGAAGTAAACCATTTAACCTGACGAGCAAACGGCTTGCTCTCTTCAATCATCTGCGTAATAAAGGCCACCTCGCCGCCTTCGCACCACAGCTCCTGCTGCTGGCCGCCAAAGTTCAGCACGCTCTCCTCGCCCAGTCCCAGGTTGCGACGTTTACGCTCGCCGCCCGCCTGCGCGCTGGCGGCGGAATCATGGAACGGCGGGTTGCAGAGGGTCGCATCGTAGGTCTCATTTTTATGAATAATGCCGGTCAGAATCGCGTTGGCGTCTTTTTGACGACGCAGGCGGATCTGGCGAGTGAGCCCCGGATTGCCGTTGATGATAGCCTGGGCACTGGCGAACGCGTCGGCGTTCACTTCGCTGCCGGTAAAACGCCAGCCGTACTCGTGCACGCCAATGAGCGGATAGATGCAGTTTGCGCCAACGCCAATATCGAGAATGCTGGCGTTGGCCGGGATCGTCCCGCTATCTAGCGCCAGCAGATCGGCGAGGTGATGGATGTAGTCAGCCCTGCCCGGCACCGGCGGGCAGAGAAAGCCGTCGGGAATATCCCAGTGTTTCACCGCGTAAAAATGCGCCAGCAGCGCTTTATTCAGCGCCTTCACCGCCAGCGGGTTAGCAAAGTCGATGGTCTGCTCACCCACCGGATTAAGGGTGATGAAGGCCTGCAGCTCAGGATGGGCCTGGCACAGTGCGGGCAGATCGTAGCGTTGATGGTGACGGTTACGCGGGTGTAACCCCGGTTTCTGGGCTTTCATGGCATTCTCCTTTGAACAGCCGCGTAAGATACCCGTTGACGGCGGCGCGGTAAATAAGTGAGTCTGGATATCTTCTTTATTTGTCACGAGTGTCGTATGTACTTCTACCAACCTTCGCAAGGACACGGGCTGCCGCACGACCCGCTTAACGCGATTATCGGACCACGGCCTATCGGCTGGATAGCTTCCGTGGATAATAGCGGCCAGCATAATCTTGCGCCGTACAGTTTTTTCAACTGCTTTAACTATCGGCCGCCGATTATTGGCTTCGCCAGCAGCGGCTGGAAAGATAGCGTGCAGAATATCGTCGAGACCAAAGAGTTCGTCTGGAACCTCGCCACCCGCCCCCTGGCGGTCGCGATGAACGAAACCTCTGCCAGTATCCCGCGTCACGAAGATGAATTTGTCCGCGCCGGGCTCACTCCCGCTGCCAGCCGCCTCGTCAGCGCCCCCCGGGTAGCCGAAAGTCCGGTCAATTTTGAGTGTCGCCTGTCGCAATGCATCCAGTTAACCACCGCCGAAGGGCTGGCGGTTGATACCTGGCTGGTGCTGGGCGAAGTTGTGGCAGTGCATATTGATGAGTCGCTGCTGGAGGACGGGATTTACCAGACCGCCAGAGCTCAGCCGATTCTGCGCGCGGGCGGTCCCAGCGCCTATTACGCCATTGATGAAAGCCTGCGCTTTGACCTTGTGCGTCCGGACGCCCGCTAGACGTTTATTCCGACTCCCCCGACCGGCAAGCTCCCCGCCGGGCTGGTCGGGAAACAGCTTTTTATCCGCCTGTTACCATCCCTTTAACCTCCCCTGCGGAGGCCTGCGCGCAAACGCCCTTTCAGTATCCCTCTCTCCACTGCGTCAACCCTGGATTTTCTCTGCAGTGAACATGACTCCTTGTCTGGTCATTTTTTGCCCCCATATTTCCTATACTAAAGAAAGACGAGATAGCGAGGTGGACTATGGCTTCAGGCTGGGCAAATGACGACGCGGTGCAGGAACAAATCGATAGCACTATCAATGACGCGATTGCACGGGCGCGAAATGAGCTGTCATCGGGTGAGAGCAACAAATTTTGTGAAGAATGCGGAGAGCCGATCCCCGAAGCGCGTCAGCGCGCGGTCGCGGGCGTGAAATACTGCATAAAATGCCAGCAGGAGAAAGATTTACATAACAATACATTTTCAGGATATAATCGTAGAGGATCCAAAGATAGCCAGCTTCGTTGACCGATATTTACCGTTCATTACCGCATATCGCGTTATCTTTTCGCGCACGTTTTTTGGCAAGCGGCGTGGCAATATGTGCCCTTAAAGCCCTCTGAACTTCATCCTCACGGCTTTTGCTTTTCCCGGCCAAAATAATTTATTAATATTCAATAAATTAATACTTATTCAAAAAATTAGATGGACACTGTTAATTTCCTTCGATTTTATCTCCCGTAAAAAACCGTGATACTTATCACATCGACGCAACATCGTCCCCTGAACAGAACAACCTGCGAGAGATTAACTATGAAAAACATGAAATTTGCTGCCGCTGCCATCGCCCTTTCCGCTCTCTCTTTTGGCGCATTCGCCGCCCAGCCGGTGACCTCGGCTCAGGCAGAAAGCATGAATAAAATTGGTGTAGTTTCCGCTGAAGGCGCGACGACGCTGGATGGACTGGAAGCTAAACTGGCTGAAAAAGCAGAGGCTGCCGGCGCGACCGGTTATAGCATTACCTCAGCTAACAGCAACAACAAACTTAGCGGTACCGCGGTTATCTACAAATAATCGCCGCTACTTGCCGCTATTCCCTGTAGCCACACCCTGTAATGCCACTGTTTTAACCCTGTAAGATCCTTTAATACCTTGCCTTGCCCGTCCACGCCACTGGACGGGCTTTTTTTTGCCTGCCGCTACGGTTACCAGCGCTCAGCCACCTTTGCCAGGCCCTGTTCAAGAGACGGAACGGCGCCGGTGGCCACAAGACAGCAGGCCAACTGAATTCGCAATGATTGCGGTAGCGGTGCGCTCCCGACGATGCAGCGCTCAATCCAGCGGGCGGTGACTTCAGGATCTTTTGACTCCGGCAGGGCGAGTGCCTGCGCGGCTACGCTATCCTGTCGTTCATTTACCACTCGCATACCAGATGCATCAATCAGGCTAATCTGCGGACAGCGCTGCGGGTTGGCGTAAACCTCCCCTTCGGTACCGTGCATCAGCAGCGCCCGCCCGCCGATTTCGGCAAAGAATTTCGCTACCCGGCCGACGTACTCCGGGTGTGAAACGCTCGACAGGCGCAGCGCCGCCTCTTCCGCAAAGGGTGTCGCCAGCTTGGCCAGCGTGTGGGCGCTGTTGCGCACGCCCATGCGCCAGCGCATCGCCAGCTGTTTTTCCAGCGGTGGGCAAAATGCGCCGACCGGAACGTAAACCGGCTGATGGCTATCCAATCGCGCCTGGGCCTGACCCGCGTGAAGCGTCGCCGGGATACCCATCAGTTCAAAAATCGTTTCCGTCACCACGCGGGTCGGATCGTGGCTCACGCCGTGGACGATGACCGGGAAGCCGAGCTTATGCAACAGGACGGCGAGCAGAGGGGTCAGGTTTGCCTGTTTACGCGCGCCGTTATAGCTGGGGATCACAATGGGCATCGGTTTGGCAACCGGCGGAGTCAGCTTAATCGTATGCGCCTGCATCGCTTCATAGAATCCCTTCATCTCCGCTTCGCCTTCGCCTTTAATGCGCAGAGCGATAAGAATGCCGCCGAGCTCAAGCTCAGGCACCTCGCCGTTAAGCATCCGCGAGTAGAGCGCGCGGGCTGTCTCCACATCCAGGTCGCGGGCGTGGTTCTTTCCGCGCCCGACTTCTTTAATAATCTTGCTGTAGTCCATTGCAGGCTCCTCTGAGCTTCTCATATCGTCGACATTGCACCACTATCGCCGCTTGCGACGCGTCGGTTTTGCTTTCGTTTTTACTATAACCTCAGGGACGGCAGGCTGCTCTATCGGAAATACGGGTAATGCGTTCAACAGGCGCTTACCGTAATTTTTGGTTAACAGACGTTTATCATAAATCACCACCTCTCCCCAGCAGCTATGGCTGCGGATCAGGCGTCCCACCTGCTGAATCAGGTTGAATGACGCGCTGGGCAGGCTCTGGACTTCGAACGGATAGCGGTTGAGGCTTTTGAGCCATTCACCTTCGGTGATCACTACCGGGCTGTCTATCGGCGGGAAAGCTATCTTATGGATATGCACCTGGCTTAACAGCTCGCCTTTTAAGTCCAGACCTTCCGCAAAGGATTGCAGCCCAACCAGTACGCTGCGCTCGCCGCCTTCAACGCGTTTGCGGTGCAGCTCCACCAGTCGGTAGCGGGGCTTATCGCCCTGAACCAGCAGCAGCAGGCGCAGATCGGTCACGTGCTCGAGAAAACGCTGCATCGCTCGTCCGCTGGCGAACAGCACCAGCATGCCGAGATGCTTTTTGCTCTCGACCTGTTCACGGAAATAGGCGGCCATTTCGGCAATATGCTGCTCTTCGTTATCGATAAGCGGTTCATAATGCATCTGCGGAATGACGATTTTACCCTGTTCGACGTGGTTGAAGGGCGAATCCAGCGCCACAAAGCGATCTCCGGCTTTCTCTTTCAGCCCGCTCATCTCCTGCAGGCGAGAGAAGCTGTTCAGCGAACGCAGCGTCGCGGAGGTAACGACGATATGCGGGACGCTGCGCCAGAGCAGCCTTTCCAGCTGATCGCTGACGCGGATCCCCACGCAGTGGAACCAGATATGCATCTGACCATCGCGCAGATCGCGGGTAACCCATTTAGTCACCGGTGCGCCGGAGGACTGCGCCAGCGACGCCAGCCGCCACAGTTTACTTTGGCTTTCAAACATCCCCAGCGCGCGGTTCATCTGCAGCAGAACCCGGTGCAGACGCACCACATCGTGCGTGCCGGTTTTTTCGCCCAGATCGTTAAGGAACAGCTCCGCCAGGCCGCGCAGCGTTTCGGTGAGTTTCGCCAACCGCTGGCAGATCTCCATGACTTCCTGCGGCAGTTCCCCCATCGGAAAGCGATGCTCCGCCTCCTGGCCGGCCGGCATGTAGAGATTGAGAATATTATTCAGCGAGGAGATTAGCTCGAACAGCTCCTCGCAGTGTCCAGTCAGACGTTCGGGATTCGCCAGCGGCGGCGTGGTCTTAGGGCGAAACTGCTCCATGCAGGTCGCAACCAGCTTAGTGAACAAATCCAGCTGCAGGCGATACCACGGGGCGGTAATTTCAGCGCTCATTTCCAGCGCATCGCGGGCGACCTCCGGCAGATGGTGGCCTTCATCAAGCACCAGCAGTAGATGCTTCGGCTCCGGCAGAACCGCTTCGCTCTCCATAGCCGCCATCACCAGCGCATGGTTCGCCACCACCACTTCCGCTTCCTGGATTTCCCGTCGGGCGACAAAGAACGGACATTCGCGATAATAGTGACAGTTTCGATTCAGGCAGCTGGCTTTATCCGTGCTCAGGCGGCTCCACAGAGAATCATCCACGTTTTTGTCGGTATGATCGCGCAGGCCGTCCCATTTGTAGCTATCGAGATCCGCTTTCAGCGTTGCGCACAGCTTCTGCTCCGCCTGGTTGTTAGGCGTGAGTTCGTCATCAAGAAAGGCCAGCAAATCCTGCTGCGTCGGTTCCGTGCTGGCAAGCGCGGCCAGGTTACGCGGGCAGACGTAGCGCCCGCGGCCAAAGGCGGCGGTAAAGCGCAGATCGGGGATGATTTTGCGCAGCAGCGGCAGATCTTTACTGTAGATTTGGTCCTGCAGCGCAACGTTGGCGGTGCTGACCACCAGCGTTTTTTGCTCTTCGCGGGCAATAGCAATGCCAGGGATCAGATACGACAAGGTTTTGCCGACCCCGGTCGGCGCTTCAATCGCCAGGTGCCGCCCCTCTTCTCCGGCGAGCGTCTTCGCCACATCGGCGATCATCTGCCGCTGCGGAGGCCGGGGAATAAAGTCAGGAATTTGTTCCTGAAGCGCCTTATACCAGGCGGCGATTTGCGCTTTCAGCGCTGCGGTCAAAGCCATGAGAAAACCTGAATACTGTATAAACAGCCACTATTGTGCCATTTTTGCCGGGAGGGAGGTATCCCTTTTTCGGCAAACAGGAAGCGGTCTCGCAGAATCAGGCTGAAGTCGGTTTATGCAGCCACAACCAACGCTCGACATCCACTTAATGAATAATGTGTCATAACGTTATTTTATCCGGGCTGAATATAATTTTCAAAATACCAGCACAGTCACCAAAATCGCTATCAATTTAACTTTATGGGCATTCAAAAAAACATGAAGATGTTTAAAATCATCTAAACGAATTCCGAAAAATATCGTCAAAAAGACCGTGAAATTAAAATTAATCCTTCAATTTCAGATACATTAAGAATATCTACACTCATAATATATTATATCTTAAACGCTAATCCGTATACTGCTTTATGAACCCGCAGGGTCTGTAAATTATTGAGGGTATATATGGTTGCTTTTTTAATGTTATTAGTATCTGTCATTCTTTTGATAGTTGCAGGTTATAACTTTGTTAGTTATTGCAAAAATCGTAAAAATAGTTCATTGCCAAAAGTAAGATCTCATAAAAGATAAATAGCGAGCGGCAACATTGAAGTCAGACTTAGCGGGAGAGTGTTAAATTTTAATCGCGATGTGTTCTGAAAGGAACAAGCTGCGGTAGATTTCCCCACCGCAGCCAGAACAACTTTACTCAGCCGCAGCAGGTTTGCGCGGGCGGCGACGGCGAGGAGGCTTACCGTCCTGAGTGCGCGCTTTCGGCGCTTCGCCATCGGTGCGACGCGGAGCAGCCTGCTGGGCACGACCTTGTCCCTGACCACCACGTCCCTGGCCGCTCCGGCCCTGGCTCTGACCGCCACGACCGCCGCCGCGCTGCTGCTGGCGACCGTTCTGAATCGGCTCGGCTTTGATCGACGGATCCGGCTCGTAACCCGCAATGGCGATGCGCGGGATCTCTTTCTTCAGCAAGCGTTCGATATCATGCAGCAGCTTATGTTCATCTACGCAGACCAGCGACAGCGCTTCGCCCGTTGCCGCAGCGCGCCCGGTACGACCAATACGGTGCACGTAATCTTCCGGCACGTTTGGTAGCTCGTAGTTCACCACGTGCGGCAACTCTTCAATATCCAGACCGCGCGCGGCGATATCGGTTGCGACCAGCACGCGGATGCCGCCGGATTTAAAATCAGCCAACGCTCGGGTACGCGCGCCCTGGCTCTTGTTGCCGTGAATAGCGGCGCTGCGGATGCCGTCTTTATTGAGCTGTTCCGCCAGGTGGTTTGCGCCGTGTTTGGTGCGGGTAAAGACCAGAACCTGCTGCCAGTTGCCTTCGCCGATCATCTGCGACAGCAGCTCGCGCTTGCGCTTTTTATCGACAAAATGTACCAGCTGGCTCACCTGCTCAGAAGCGGTGTTACGGCGGGCGACTTCGATTTCCAGCGGGTTATGCAGCAGCTTTTCCGCCAGTGATTTAATGTCGTCGGAGAAAGTTGCGGAGAACAGCAGGTTCTGCCGCTTTGCCGGCAGCTTCGCCAGCACCCGGCGAATATCGTGAATAAAGCCCATATCCAGCATACGGTCGGCTTCATCCAGCACCAGCACTTCGACTTTGTCCAGGCTCACGGCGTTCTGATGCTCAAGGTCCAGCAGACGGCCAGGGGTTGCCACCAGAATATCGACGCCGCTGCGCAGCTTCATCATCTGTGGGTTAATGCTTACGCCGCCGAAAACCACCAGCGAACGAACGTTAAGGTATTTGCTGTAATCCCGGACGTTCTCGCCAATCTGTGCCGCCAGCTCGCGCGTCGGGGTCAGGATCAGGGCGCGCACCGGGCGACGACCTTTGGCGTGGGGTTCTTTTTGGATCAGGTGCTGAAGCAGCGGCAGCGTAAATCCCGCCGTTTTGCCGGTACCCGTCTGGGCGCTGGCCATCAGATCGCGGCCCTGTAATACTGCCGGGATAGCCTGCTGCTGAATAGGGGTTGGCTCTACGTAGCCCTGCTCAGCGACGGCGCGCAGGATTTCAGGATTCAGGCCAAGGGAATCAAAAGACATAACAACTCCGAACCGCCCCGGCCCGTCACAGGCGTAGTTTTCAGGGAGATTATTGCGAAAGAGATGGCAAAAACCACAATGCCATGAAGTTGCGCAGTCTAGCAGATTTTATGACGAACCGCATAAAATCTGCCGAAAAGAATCCTCTGTCTCACAAACGACAGCTCCCCGTTCTGTCGATGAGAAGCGGCGATGGCGCTTCGCGCCAGGCGTCCCCGAAATAGCACGTTTAATGCCTCGACAGGGAAACCGCGAACAAAAGCAGAGAAGCGCCGCCGCAGGACGCGGCGGCGAAAGCAATTAACGCAGGCGATACTTAATTTTTTCGACCATCCTCGCGGTGGAAATGCCGTAGCGATCGTGCAGAGTCGGCAGCGCGCCGGCCAGCAGGAATTCGTCAGGCAAGCCAATGGTATCCAGCTCGCAGCGCACGCCTTTGCGCATCAGCAACGCGGCAACCGCCTCCCCCAGTCCGCCAACCGAAGTATGGTTCTCGGCAGTAACCACCAGGCGACCGGGCTTCGAGGCCTGTGCAATGATCGTTTCTTCATCAAGCGGTTTGATCGTTGGCACGTGCAGTACGGCTGCGCTGATATTATCGGCCCGCAGCTTTTCGACCGCCTCGAGGGCGCGCATGGTCATCAGCCCGGAAGAGATAATCAGCACATCGTTGCCATCTTCAAGCAGCTTCGCCTTGCCCAGCTCAAACTGATAGTCGTACTTATCCAGCACCAGCGGCACCTTACCGCGCAGCAGGCGCATATATACCGGACCGTTATGGTCGGCAATCGCCGGTACCGCCTGCTCTATCTCCAGCGCATCGCATGGGTCGACGATAACCATGCCGGGAATGCCGCGCATAATCGCCAGATCTTCCGTTGCCTGATGGCTCGGCCCGTAGCCGGTGGTCAGGCCCGGGAGCGCCGCGCAGATCTTCACGTTGAGATGCTCCTCGGCAATGACCTGATGAATAAAATCATAGGCGCGGCGGGTAGCAAAAGCGGCATAGGTGGTGGCGAAGGGAATGAATCCCTCTTTCGCCATTCCTCCCGCCGCCCCCATCAGCAGCTGTTCCGCCATTCCCATCTGGAAAAAGCGATCCGGGAAAGCCTGCGCGAAAATGTGCAGATCGGTGTACTTTGACAGGTCCGCGGTCATACCAACGATTTCCGGTCGCTGCGCCGCCAGCTTCGAGAGCGCAACGCCAAACGGTGCCGGAATCGTCGCCTGACCTTCGTCAGCAATAGAAGCGATCATCGCGGACGTTTTTAAACGTGGTTTACTCTGGCTCATTACAGCACTCCTTCCGGTTTGTTGGCGTCCAGCACCGCAATCGCTTTTTGCCACTCATCGGCATCGACGCGAATAAAATGGTTTTTATCCCGGGTTTCGAGGAACGGGACCCCTTTACCCATCAACGTGTCGCATAAGATGACCCGCGGCTGGTTGCCCGCATGATTTTTCGCGTTATCAAAGGCGGCCATCACCGCCGCCAGATCGTTACCGTCGACGCGCTGCACGTACCAGCCGAAGGCGGCCCATTTTTCATGCAGCGGCTCAAAGCCGAGAATTTTGCGCGAATCGCCGTCCGCCTGCTGTTTATTCACGTCAACGATGTTGATCAGGTTAGTCAGGCCGTAATGCGCCGCCGACATCGCCGCTTCCCAGGTGGAACCTTCATCCAGCTCCCCATCCGACATGGAGTTGTAGACCCAGGATGCGCTCCCTTTTTGCCGCAGCCCCAGCGCCATCCCGACGGCAATAGAGAGCCCCTGCCCCAGCGAGCCGCCGGACATCTCCATCCCCGGGGTGTAGGTCGCCATTCCCGACATCGGCAGGCGGCTGTCGTCAGAACCGTAGGTTTCCAGCTCCTCTTCCGGGATAATTCCCGCCTCCAGCAGCGCCGCATAGTAGGCGATGGCGTAATGGCCGTGAGAGAGCAGGAAGCGGTCGCGTCCTTCCCACTGCGGCTCTTGCGGACGGTAGGTCATCGCGTGGCTGAACGCGGTGGCCAGCACATCCGCATAGCCTAATGCCTGGCCGATATAGCCCTGACCCTGAACCTCCCCCATGCGCAGGGCATAGCGGCGAATCCGCCACGCCGCCGCGGCGACTTTTTGTGCTTCGGTGATCTTCATCTGCTTGCCTCGCTTAGTGGATTAACATGCCGCCGTTTACGTCAAGGGTGATACCGGTAGAGTAGGAAGAGAGATCGCTGCCGAGGAATAGCGCGGCGCGCGCGATGTCAACCGCATCGCCGAGGCGGTTCATCGGGATTCCGGCGAGGATGTTGGCCGTCATTTCGTCGGTCAGCTTACCGGCGGTGATATCGGTCTGGATCAGCCCCGGGGTAATGCAGTTGACGCGGACGTTGTCCGGACCCAGCTCGCGGGCCATCGCTCGCGCCAGGCCAAGCACTCCGGCCTTTGCCGCACTGTAGTGCGGGCCGCCGAAGATACCGCCGCCGCGCTGGGCTGAAACCGACGAGATACAGACAATGCTGCCCGATTTTTGCGCCCGCATCGCCGGGATAACCGCCTGCGACATCAGCAGCGTACCGCGCAGGCTGACATCCAATACCGCGTCATAGTTGGCACGTTTAATGTCCATCAGCTTCAGCGGCTGGGTGATACCGGCGTTATTCACCAGCACGTCTACCCGACCATATTTCGCCAGAATCTGTTCCATTGCCGCCTGAACCTGAACTTCATCGGCGACGTTTGCCGCCAGCCCGAGATGGCCTTCGCCTAATGCCGTCGCCGCGGCTTTGCTGGCTTCGCCATTGAGGTCGATAATGACCACTTTAGCGCCGTTTTCGGCAAATAACTTCGCGGTAGCAAAACCCAAACCGCGTGCGGAGGCCGCGCCAGTAATAATGGCGACTTTATCTTTTAATAACATAATTTTACTCCATGACGTTACGTCATATTAATTAACAGGATATATTTCCGTTATTGTGGCTCATCGAGAAAGAGAATAACCAGCAAACCAATTGCTGCGCAGATACCAAAATAAGTAAATACAGAATTAAAGCTGCCGGTCTGGTCCAGTAAAAATCCCGCAGCCATCGGGGCAACAAATCCGCCAAGGTTGCCACCGCTATTAATAATAGAAGAGGCGATCGGATAGGTTTTACTGTCCGAAACGGCCATACCGTAAGCGGTAAAAGCCGGCCAGCCGATATTTAAACAAAAGCCGACGAAGAACAAACCAATGCAGACCGCCAGGGTACTCGCTGGAATATTCAGCATGATTAACATCATGACCACCGTTGAAATAGCGGTAAACATCATGGTGGGTTTACGCCGACGGCCTAATACTTTATCTGAAATCCACCCTCCGGCGATCGCGCCAATAAAACCGCCGATGCACGGCATACTTGCCACAAAGCCCATGCTCATCACATCAAAACCGCGCTCTTTGACTAAATACAGCGGGATCCAGGTTAATAATCCGTACAGTACGCTAACCATCATAAAATAGGCCAGACAGTCACCGAGAATATTTTTTGAGGTAAATAATCCTTTCGCCGTATCGATAGGCGCCATTTTCTTCACTCGAATAATTGTATCCAGCCAGGTAAAACGATTGGCAATTAAGATATTTTCGCGCACAAGGTTATTATCGGTTTCACGCCCGGCATTGATCTCTTCCAGTTCGGCAGGTGAGACAAATCCGCTTTCTGAGGGTTTTGACTTAACCAACAGGTACCACGCTATCGCCGCCACAATCCCCGGTATCGCAAAGGAGAAAAAGACCCACCGCCACCCCCAGGTTACCGCAATCCACACCGCCAGCGGCGGAACGATGATCGGCGCAAACATGGTGGCTGCAATGTAAACGCCCGTCGCCGTGGCTTTCTCTTTCGGCGGGAACCAATTATTAATGGTTGAAGCCAGTCCTACCGGGCACGGCCCTTCGCTAAGACCCAGTCCCAGACGCACCATTTTCAGACCAAAAACGGAGCTCACGGTGCCCATCAGCCAGGTAAAAGCGGAAAAGCCGAAAATGGATAGCGAAACCAACCCCCGGGTCCCGCGTTTGGCAATAAAGAATCCTGCCGGGATCTGGCTTACCGCATAGCCCAAAAAAAACATGCTGGCGATGGCCCCGGCTTCAAAGTTATTGATATGAAACTCATCAATGATAAACGGCAGCACCGCGCCGATATTCGTTCTGTCAGCGTAATTTATGGCATACACCAGAAAAATCATCGTCAAAACCACGAAACGATATTTTGTTTTCCTGGCGTCAGTACAGACAACAGTATCTATACGTGACATAGGGTATCCTCATTATTGTTTTATGTTTTTGTCGCGAACCTTACCGCATCGCGCCTTGGTATCAGGCCTGTGGTTGCAATATAACAACCCAAAAAGGAAAGGGTATTCAAAAAACCTCAATTATGAGTGAGAAAAATTTGCTTCGTGACTGCACGCAAATTCCTGCGAATTATGTTGCCTGGCATCCCTCGCCCTAAAACTGTTAACTTCATCACGAATTACGCCATTACTTATTTTGTCTCTATGTTATGCTGATGTGCCATTGTGGAGATAAGGACGAGCGTAGCTTCTTGCGAAGTAAAAATAATACCACCAGACATTTTCTATTTGCGGGAGAAATGATGAATCAGCCGCTGCAAAATAAAAGTTTACCGATGCCCTCCTTACGCAATATTCAGGCATTTATTGAAGTAGCGGATACCGGCAGTCTCAATCTGGCCGCAGAGAATCTCAATATTACGGCCTCAGCGGTCAGCCATCAGATAGCCAGCCTGGAACAGTATCTCGGAAAGAAAATATTTTCCCGCAGCAGTAAAGGCATGGTGTTAACCGCAATTGGTGAAAAATATCTTAAAGAGGTTTCCGGAGCGTTAAATATTATTGGCCAGGCCACCAATCAGGTGATTAACGATATCCATCAGGATTATTTACGCATTCACTCCGCGCCCAGCTTTGGGCTCCTGTGGCTGATGCCCCGCCTGAACAAATTTCGCCAGGCCTGGCCCGAGCTTAAAATTAGCCTGACCTGCTCTTATGAAAGTATCCAGTTCTCCCGCGATAATATTGATATCGATATTCGCCACGGGCTCTCACAATGGCCGACTCTGGTGGTCAAAACCATAAAAAATGAACGCATGCTCCCCTATAGCTCATCAACTTATTTAGCCAGCCGCGAAGTTCAGACCATTGAAGACTTACTGACCTGCGATCTTATCCACTCCGACAGCACGCTGATCGGCTGGAGCAACTGGTTATCCTGGCACAAGGTTCGCGGCTGGAATAAAAGCTTTATTTTTAATTTTGACCGTTCCTATATGAGCATTGAGGCCGCGCGCATGGGTATGGGCATTATTCTTGAGAGTAATTTGCTGGCCGGTCAGAGCGTTCGACAACGGCACCTCGAGCCGGTTTTTTCCAGCGACGCGAGTATGCCGGTTAACGCCCATCACTTCGTTTTGCCGCACCCTAACGAGCAAAAAGAGAAAGTGAAGATCTTTTTTAACTGGGTTGCCGAAGAGCTCAGTCATGAGGGATTTCATATCTAACCGTCGACGCTGGACAAAGCGGCAACCTGCGCCTAGAGTTAATCAATCGATTGATTAACTCTTTCAGCGCGATGACCACCACACCGACTACCAGCAAGGGAGAGCAGGCGAAAAGCCAGCTCATCGCCGCCGCTATCGCCCAGTTCGGCGAATACGGCCTGCACGCCACGACCCGCGATATTGCCGCCCAGGCCGGGCAGAATATCGCTGCGATCGCCTACTATTTTGGTTCTAAGGACGATCTCTATCTCGCCTGCGCCCAGTGGATCGCCGATTTTATCGAGCACAATTTCCGCCCCCACGCGCAGGCGGCGGAAGCGCTATTCGCTCAGCCTCTTCCGGACAAAGCCGCCATGCGCACTCTGATTCTGCGCGCCTGTCAGAATATGATTTTGCTGCTGACCCAGGATGATACGGTTAACTTGAGTAAATTTATCTCCCGCGAACAGCTATCGCCGACTGCGGCCTACCGGCTTATCCACGATCAGGTCATTGCTCCGCTACACTGCTACCTGACCCGTTTAATCGCCGCTTATACCGGCCTTAACGCTGACAGCACGCAGATGGTGCTGCACACGCACGCGCTACTTGGCGAAGTGCTCGCCTTTCGTCTTGGTCGGGAAACGGTGCTGCGCCGCGCGGGCTGGGCTGAATTCGATCGGCAAAAAACCGAGCAAATTTTTGAAGTTATTACCTGCCATATAGATTTCGTTCTGGAAGGATTATCGCAAAGGGGTCTGGAGTCATGAAAAAACCGCTCATCGTCGTTGTGCTGCTTCTCCTGCTGGCCGCTGTCATTGGCGGAGGCTGGTGGTGGTACCAGAGCAGCCAGCAAAAAGAGCTCACGCTTTATGGCAACGTGGATATTCGCACCGTTAACCTGAGCTTTCGCGTGGGCGGACGGCTGGCATCGCTCAGCGTCGACGAGGGCGATGCGATAAAAGCCGGGCAGACGCTGGGCGAGCTTGATCGCGCGCCCTACGAAAACGCCCTGCAGCAGGCGCAAGCCAACGTTTCCACCGCCCAGGCGCAGTACGACCTGATGATGGCGGGATATCGCTCGGAGGAGATTGCCCAGGCCGCCGCCGCGGTCAACCAGGCGCAGGCGGCTTACGACTATGCGCAGAACTTCTATCAGCGCCAGCTGGGGCTACGCAAAAGCAGCGCCATCTCCGCGAACGATCTGGAAAACGCCCGCTCCTCGCGCGATCAGGCCCAGGCGACGCTGAAATCCGCGCAGGATAAGCTGCGCCAGTATCGCGCGGGGAACCGTCCGCAGGAAATCGCCCAGGCCAGAGCCAGCCTCGAACAGGCGCAGGCCGCGCTGGCGCAGGCGAAGCTGGACCTGCACGATACCACGTTGACCTCGCCGTCCGACGGAACGCTGATGACCCGCGCCGTCGAGCCGGGCAGCATGCTTAGCGCGGGCGGTACCGTAATGACGCTGTCGTTAACCCATCCGGTATGGGTACGCGCCTACATCGATGAAACCAACCTGGGCCAGGCCCAGCCGGGGCGCGAAGTGCTGCTTTACACCGATAGTCGCCCGGATAAACCCTATCGCGGCAAAATCGGCTTCGTCTCCCCTACCGCTGAATTCACGCCGAAAACCGTGGAAACCCCGGACCTGCGCACCGATCTGGTTTATCGCCTGCGAATTGTGGTCACCGATGCCGACGACGCGCTGCGTCAGGGGATGCCGGTCACCGTGGCCTTCAGTCATGGAAACGGCCAATGAGCGAAGACGTGATTACGCTGAGCGGCCTGACCCGGAGCTTTGCCGGGATGGACCGCCCGGCCGTCGCGCCGCTGGACTGCACCATTCACTCCGGCTATGTGACCGGTCTGGTGGGCCCGGATGGCGCCGGAAAAACCACCCTGATGCGCATGCTCGCCGGGCTGCTGAAGCCCGACGCAGGCAGCGCAAAGGTGATCGGCTTCGACCCGATTGCTGACGATAGCGCCCTGCACGCGGTGCTCGGCTATATGCCGCAAAAATTCGGTCTGTATGAAGATCTGACGGTGATGGAAAATCTCACGCTCTACGCCGACCTGCGCAGCGTGACCGGCGAGGCGCGGGAGAAAACCTTCGCCCGGCTGCTGGAGTTTACCTCTCTCGGCCCCTTTACCGGCCGGCTGGCGGGTAAGCTTTCCGGCGGCATGAAGCAGAAACTCGGCCTGGCCTGTACCCTCGTCGGCGAGCCGAAGGTGCTGCTGCTGGATGAACCCGGCGTCGGCGTCGACCCCATCTCACGCCGCGAGCTGTGGCAGATGGTACACGAGCTGGCGGGCGACGGGATGCTGATCCTCTGGAGCACCTCCTACCTCGACGAGGCCGAGCAGTGCCGGGACGTTCTGTTGATGAACGAGGGCCAGCTGCTTTACCAGGGGGCGCCAAAAGAGCTGACGCAAACCATGGCGGGACGCAGTTTTTTGATTTCCAGTTCCCGGGAGAATAACCGCCGCCTGCTCCAGCGCACCCTGAAGCTGCCGCAGGTCAGCGATGGCGTCATTCAGGGTAAATCGGTACGCCTGATCATTAAAAAAGAGGCCAGCATCAGCGAAGTACGGAACGCTGCCGATATGCCGCCGCTGGAGGTCGCTGAAACCGCGCCGCGTTTTGAAGACGCCTTTATCGACCTGCTCGGCGGTGCCGGTACCGCCGAATCGCCGCTGGGCAAAATTATCCATACGGTGGAAGGCTCCCATGAGGACACGGTGATTGAAGCGCAGACCCTGACCAAGAAATTCGGCGATTTCGCCGCTACCGATCACGTCGATTTTCAGGTTAAACGTGGGGAGATTTTCGGCCTTCTCGGGCCTAACGGCGCGGGTAAGTCTACCACTTTTAAGATGATGTGCGGCCTGCTGGTCCCCACCTCCGGTAAAGCGCTGGTTCTGGGGATGGACCTGAAGGTCAGCTCCGGCAAAGCGCGTCAGCATCTGGGCTATATGGCGCAGAAGTTCTCGCTGTACGGTAACCTTTCCGTTGAGCAGAACCTGCGCTTCTTCTCCGGCGTATACGGCCTGCGCGGACGGGCGCAGAACGACAAAATCGCCAGCATGAGCGAGGCGTTCGGCCTGAAAAGCATCGCCAGGCAGGCCGCCGACGATCTGCCGCTTGGCTATAAACAACGCCTGGCGCTGGCCTGCTCGCTGATGCATGAGCCGGATATCCTGTTTCTTGACGAACCCACTTCCGGCGTCGATCCCCTCACCCGCCGCGAGTTCTGGCTGCATATCAACAGCATGGTCGATAAAGGCGTCACGGTGATGGTGACCACCCACTTTATGGATGAGGCGGAGTATTGCGATCGTATCGGTCTGGTCTATCACGGCAAATTGATCGCCAGCGGCACGCCGGACGATCTGAAGGCGCTGGCAGCGGATGAAAAACAGCCAGACCCGACGATGGAGCAGGCATTTATCACCCTCATCCATGACTGGGATAAGGAGAACGCCGGTGAACGCTAAACTGCTATCGTGGCGGCGCGTACGCGCCCTGTGCGTGAAAGAGACGCGGCAGATCGTCCGCGACCCCAGCAGCTGGCTGATTGCGGTGGTGATCCCCCTGCTGCTGCTGTTCATTTTTGGCTACGGGATTAACCTCGACTCCAGCAAGCTGCGGGTGGGCGTGCTGCTGGAGCAGCAGAGCGAAGAGGCGCTGGATTTTGTCCATACCATGACCGGCTCCCCCTATATTGACGCCACCATCAGCGATAACCGCCAGGAACTGGTGCAGATGATGCAGGCGGGACGCATTCGCGCCCTGGTCACCCTACCGGTGGACTTCGACCAGAAGATGGCCCGTCCCGGCGACGACGCGCCGATCCAGCTCATCACCGACGGCAGCGAACCCAATACCGCTAACTTCGCCCAGGGCTACGTCGAAGGCATCTGGCAAATCTGGCAGCAGCAGCGGGCGGAAGATCGCGGTGAAACCTTCGAGCCGCTGATCGACGTGCAGATGCGCTACTGGTTTAACCCGGCCGCCATCAGCCAGCATTTTATTATCCCCGGCGCGATTACCATCATTATGACGGTGGTCGGCGCGATCCTGACGTCGCTGGTGGTGGCCCGCGAGTGGGAACGCGGCACGATGGAAGCGCTGCTGTCGACCGAAATTACCCGCGCCGAGCTGCTGCTGTGCAAGCTGATCCCCTACTATTTCCTCGGCATGCTGGCGATGCTGCTGTGTATGCTGGTGGCGGTGTTTATTCTCGGCGTGCCGTTCCGCGGTTCGCTGGTGATTCTGTTTTTTATTACCAGCCTGTTTTTGCTGAGTACCCTGGGCATGGGGCTGCTGATTTCCACCATCACCCGTAACCAGTTTAACGCCGCGCAGGTCGCGCTGAATGCCGCGTTCCTGCCGTCAATCATGCTCTCCGGATTTATTTTTCAGATAGACAGCATGCCGGCGATAATTCGCGCCGTGACCTACGTGATCCCGGCGCGCTATTTTGTCAGCACTCTGCAAAGCCTGTTTCTGGCGGGCAATATCCCGGTGGTGCTGTTGGTGAACGTGCTGTTCCTGATCGCCTCGGCGGTGATGTTTATCGGCCTGACGTGGCTGAAAACCAAACGACGTCTGGATTAATTTGCCTGCGCGCCCCCCGGTACAAGGGCTGGCAAACGGGTAGCCCGGATAAGCGCAGCGCAATCCGGGGATCACAAAGAGAGAATATGAGATGTTTCATCGCTTATGGACGTTAATCCGCAAAGAGCTACAGTCGCTGCTGCGTGAACCGCAGACGCGGGCGATTTTAATTATGCCAGTACTCATTCAGGTGCTGCTGTTCCCCTTTGCCGCCACGCTGGAGGTGACTAACGCCACCATCGCCATCTATAACGAAGACAACGGCAAGCACGCCGTGGAGCTGACCCAGCGCTTTGCCCGCGCTAAAGCCTTCACCCACGTCCTGCTGCTGAAAAGCCCTCAGGAGATAAGACCGACCATTGACGAACAAAAGGCGCTGCTGGTCGTGCGATTCCCGGCAGATTTTTCGCGCAACCTCGATACCTGGCAGACCGCCCCTCTCCAGCTGTTGCTTGATGGGCGCAACTCCAACAGCGCGCAGATCGCCGCGAACTATCTCCAGCAGATCGTCAAAAACTATCAGCAGGCGTTAATGGAAGACAAAGCCAAACCAAACAACAGCGAGCTGGTGGTACGCAACTGGTATAACCCGAATCTCGATTACAAATGGTTCGTCGTGCCGTCGCTAATCGCCATGATCACCACCATCGGCGTGATGATCGTCACCTCGCTCTCCGTTGCCCGCGAGCGCGAACAGGGTACGCTCGATCAGCTGCTGGTCTCGCCGCTGGCAACCTGGCAGATCTTTATCGGTAAAGCGGTGCCGGCGCTAATCGTCGCGACCCTGCAGGCCACCATCGTGCTGGGAATTGGTATCTGGGCCTATCAAATCCCCTTTGCCGGCTCGCTGCTGCTGTTTTACTTTACGATGATTGTCTACGGCCTGTCGCTGGTAGGATTCGGCCTGCTGATTTCGTCACTGTGCTCCACGCAGCAGCAGGCGTTTATCGGCGTGTTCGTCTTTATGATGCCGGCAATTCTGCTCTCGGGCTACGTTTCGCCGGTGGAGAATATGCCGCAATGGCTGCAGGATTTGACGTGGATAAACCCGATACGTCACTTTACCGATATCACCAAACAGATCTATCTGAAGGATGCGAGTCTGGAAATTGTGTGGGGAAGTTTGTGGCCGCTACTGGTCATAGCGGCCACCACCGGCTCAGCGGCGTATACGATGTTCCGAAGAAAGATCGCGTAGTTTTTTATCTTTCGCCAGCAGTGAAACCACCGCCGGACCTGCCAGTATGGCCAGCCCGGCGAGGGCTAACAGCAGGTTGTTGTGCAGCACGCGCGACAGCAGCCACAGCACGATTACCGCCGCGCCGAAGTACCAGGTGGTGGTGAGCTCCTCAAGGAAATCACCGACGTCGCGCCAGCGCTCATCGTGGTGACGCTGCAAGAACAGCATCGACAGTAACGTGACGCCGTACAGCACGCACAAACCTAATCCGACGCGCACCAGCGCGCCGCTCATCCAACCCATCACCAGTACTGCCACGACCAGTAGATGCAACATAATCTGCCAGCAACTAAGACCCGTTGCGACGCGTACACGTTGTTGCCACTTCATGGCTTCTCTCCTGAAGGATTTTTCTCTGCTACTCAGAGTACCGCACTTTACGGAAAATTCCGTATCACCGCATCTTTTTGTGACCTCTACTACACTATTTCCTACAGGAAAGTGACATTGCCCAGAGAAATAAGGACAACCAAATGCCGCGATTTTCGCTAAACGTGCTGACAATTAACACTCATAAAGGGTTCACTGCCTTCAATCGCCGCTTTATTTTACCCGAGCTGCGCGAAGCGGTGCGTAGCGTCAGCGCCGACATTGTTTGCCTGCAGGAGGTGATGGGTGCGCATGAAATTCATCCGCTGCATATCGAAAACTGGCCGGATACGACCCACTATGAATTTCTTGCCGATACCATGTGGAGCGATTACGCCTACGGTCGCAATGCGGTTTATCCGGAAGGGCATCACGGCAACGCGGTACTTTCTCGCTTTCCTATAGAACATTATCAAAATCTGGATGTTTCGGTCGGCAACAGCGAAAAGCGCGGCCTGCTCTATTGCCGCATCGTCCCGCCCGAAAGCGGGATCGCTATCCATGTGATCTGCGCGCATCTGGGTCTGCGTTCTCATCAGCGCCAGGCCCAGCTGACGATGCTGGCGGACTGGGTAAACGGTTTGCCCGCGGGCGAGCCGGTGGTAGTGGCCGGTGATTTTAACGACTGGCAGCAGCAGGCTAACCGCCAGCTTAAAGCCCAGGCCGGGCTGGAGGAGATTTTTACCCGCGCCAGAGGGCGCCCGGCGCGAACTTTCCCGGTCAGTTTCCCTCTGCTGCGCCTCGACCGCATATACGTAAAAAACGCCCATGCCAGCCAGCCAAAAGCGCTGGCGTTAAAACAGTGGCGTCATTTGTCCGATCATGCACCGCTTAGCGTGGAGATACATCTGTGAAATGCAGCTGGCAGGAAGGAAACCGCATTCGGCTATTAGAAAATGGCGATAACTATTATCCGGCATTATTTGCCGCTATTGATCGCGCGCAGCAGCGGGTGATTCTGGAATCCTTTATCTGGTTCGAGGATGACGTCGGCAAGCAGCTGCATGCCGTGTTGCTCAAAGCGGCCCAGCGCGGCGTGCGCGTAGAAGTCCTACTGGACGGTTACGGCTCTCCGGATTTGAGCGAAAGCTTTGTGGGCGAACTGACGTCGGCCGGGGTGATTTTTCGCTACTACGATCCGCGCCCGCGGCTGCTCGGCATGCGCACCAATTTATTCCGCCGCATGCATCGTAAAATCGTGGTGATCGACGACGTTACCGCCTTTGTCGGCGGCATTAACTACTCCGCCGAGCATATGACCGATTACGGTCCCGAGGCCAAACAGGACTACGCCGTGCAGGTTGAAGGGCCGGTGGTGCTCGACATTCTGCAGTTTGAACTGGAAAACCTGCCCACCAGCGAAGCCACCCGCCGCTGGTGGCGCCGCCGTCGGCATAAGCCCGAAGTCAACCGCAATCCCGGCGAGGCTCAGGCGCTGTTTATCTGGCGGGATAATCAGGATCATCGCGATGATATCGAACGCCACTATCTGAAAATGCTGACCACCGCCCGCCGGGAAGTGATTATCGCCAACGCCTACTTTTTCCCCGGCTATCGGCTGCTGCATGCGATGCGCAACGCTGCCCGCCGCGGCGTCCGCGTCAAGCTTATTGTCCAGGGCGAACCGGATATCCCGATTGTTAAATTCGGCGCACGACTGCTGTACCACTACCTGGTCAAAGGCGGCGTGCAGATTTTTGAATATCGCCGCCGTCCGCTGCACGGCAAAGTGGCGCTGGCGGACGACCACTGGGCCACCGTCGGCTCCAGCAACCTCGACCCGCTCAGCCTGTCACTCAATCTGGAAGCCAACCTGGTGATACACGACCGCGAATTCAACCAGACGTTGCGCGATAATCTCAATGGCTTAATCGCCAACGACTGCCGCGAAGTGGATAAGCGCATTTTGTCGAAACGAACCTGGTGGCGGCTCGGGATTAGCGTGCTGGCGTTCCACTTCCTGCGCCACTTCCCCGCGTGGGTCGGATGGCTTCCGGCCCATACGCCCCTGCTGTCGCGCGTTCAGCCTCCGGTTCAGCCAGAAATTGAAACCCAGGATCGCGTGGACCCGGAAAACCAGGAGGTCAAATCCTGATGGCGAAATCTCACCCTCGCTGGCGGATGGCGAAAAAAATCCTGACGGTGCTCTTTTTTATCGCCGTCGTTGTGCTGCTGGTCGTTTACGCACAGAAAATCGACTGGCAGGAAGTGTGGAAAGTGATTCGTGATTACAACCGTACGGCGCTGCTCAGCGCCATAGGCCTGGTTATCGCCAGCTACCTGATCTATGGCTGCTACGACCTGCTGGGACGCGCCTACTGCGGCCACAAGCTGGCTAAACGCCAGGTGATGCTGGTGTCGTTTATTTGCTATGCCTTTAACCTGACGCTCAGCACCTGGGTGGGTGGGATTGGTATGCGCTATCGGCTCTACTCGCGCCTCGGCCTGAGCGGCGCAACCATTACCCGAATTTTTTCGCTGAGCATTACCACCAACTGGCTGGGCTATATTCTGCTCGGCGGCATCATTTTTAGCTCCGGCATGGTGAAGGTGCCCGAGCGCTGGTATATCAGTCAGTCGTCGCTGCAAATTCTCGGCGTCATTTTGCTGCTGATTTCCGCGTTCTATTTATGGGCCTGCGCCTTTGCTAAAAAGCGCCATCTGACGATAAAAGGCCAGCGGCTGGTTCTGCCCTCCTGGCGCTTCGCGATATTGCAGATGGCGGTTTCCAGCCTGAACTGGATGGCGATGGGGGCGATTATCTGGCTCCTGCTGGGGCCGCAGGTGGACTATTTCCTCGTGCTCGGCGTGCTGCTGGTCAGCAGCATTGCGGGAGTCATCGTGCATATTCCGGCAGGGATTGGCGTGCTTGAGGCGGTGTTTATCGCCATGCTTTCCGGCGAAGAGATTTCGCGCGGCGCGATCATCGCCGCCCTGCTCGCCTATCGCGCGCTGTACTACTTCCTGCCGCTGCTGCTGGCGACCATCGGCTACCTGATTCTGGAGAGCCGGGCAAAGCATCTGCGGGCGAAAAACCAGCGCAAGCTGGCGGGTGAGAAGTAAAAAAGCCCCGGTCGCGGATGCTGACCGGGGCTGCAGTTTCATGCGGTTTGGTAGATATCGTGGATATCTGCCGCTATTTTATCCACTCCTCCGTTGATGAACTTTCCCGGAGGCGCTTCGCTGACCGGGCTACAAGTTCACCACCGTCTGAGATCCGGTAGCCCGGACAGATGCGCAGCATCGCCTCCGGGAAACTTTGCTTCTGACCAAAGCTACAGGTTCATCGTTTTCAGCGGTCTGGTAGCCCGGATAAGCGCATCGCGCCGCCATCCGGGAACGAATTAACGACGGTTGCCGAAAATGCGCAGCAGCATCAGGAACAGGTTGATAAAGTCCAGATACAGCGTCAGAGCCCCGAGAATCGAGTATTTGCGCAGCGTCGACGTATCGCGAACGTCAATCTGCTCGCCGATATTTTTCAGCTTCTGGGTGTCATAGGCGGTCAGGCCGACGAATACGATCACCCCGATATAGGTCACCGCCCACATCAGCGCTTCACTCTTGAGCCAGAAGTTAACCAGCGACGCCAGCACGATACCGATGAGCGCCATAAACAGCATATTGCCGAAGCCGCTCAGATCGCGTTTAGTGGTATAGCCGTAAAGGCTCATCACGCCAAACATCCCGCCGGCAACCACGAAGGTACTGGCGATCGATGAGTAGGTATAGACGAGGAATATACTGGATAAGGTGAGTCCGGTTAGCGCCGAATAGAGCATAAACAGGGTCGTCGCCATACCGGCGCTGAGGCGCTGCACCATGCCCGAGAGCACGAACACCAACCCCAACTGGGCGATAATTAGCCCAAAAAAGGTAATTTTGCTGGAAAAAACAAACATCATCACCGCCGGGGTGTTAGCGGCAAACCACGCGATAAACGCCGTGAGCAGCAGCCCGACCGTCATCCAGCCGTATACCTGCGCCATATAAGTTTGTAGCCCGCTGCGCCCCTGGACGATGGTACCGGAACGAGGATATCTATCCATGACTGTCTCCTGATTAACGAAATTTATCTTCTAAGCGTACCACACTACCAGCGTTCTGCCGCCTTGCGGTCGCTATCTCGCGCATCCACCCAGCGCTCGCCTTCCGGCGTCGCCTCGCGCTTCCAGAACGGCGCGCGGGTCTTCAGGTAATCCATAATAAACTCCCCCGCCGCAAACGCGCTGCCGCGATGGGCGCTGGTGACGCCGACAAAGACAATCTCTTCTCCGGGCCACATTTCGCCGATACGATGAATCACCGTCACCCTGCCCAGCGGCCAGCGCTCGCGCGCCTGTTCCACGATCTCCGCCAGCGATTTTTCCGTCATTCCCGGATAGTGCTCAAGGGTCAGCGCTTTGACGCTGTCGCCAAGATTGTGGTTGCGGACTTTACCGGTGAACGTCACCACCGCGCCGTCTTCATCGCGCTCGGCCAGCCAGGGATATTCCTCGCCGACTTTAAAGCGGTCATGGCTGACAATAATACGCGTCTGCGTCATATTAGCCCCCGGTAACCGGCGGGAAAAATGCCACTTCATCCCCGGGCGCCAGCGGATGATCAAAGGTCGTCAGCGTCTGATTTACCGCCGCCAGCAGTTTGCCCTCTTCCAGCGCCAGCGCCCAGCGGTCGCCGCGGGCGATGAGCTGCTGGCGAACGGCTTCAACCGTGGTCAGCCCGTTCGGATCGAGAGTCAGTGAGTCGGTGCCGAGTAGTTCGCGCACCTGGGCAAAAAAAATAACTTTAATCATGGCTAGCTTCCACTCTGAAATCGCCGGACTTACCGCCGCTTTTCGCCAGCAGGCGCACCGGGCCAATCACCATATCTTTCTGCACCGCCTTGCACATATCGTAAATGGTCAGCGCGGCAACGGAAGCGGCGGTCAGAGCTTCCATCTCGACGCCGGTTTTACCGGTCAAACGGCACAGGGATTCGATACGCACCCGGTTGTGCTCGGGCTGCGCCTGCAGATTCACTTCGACTTTGCTCAGCATCAGCGGATGACAAAGCGGGATCAGCTCCCAGGTGCGTTTGGCCGCCTGAATCCCGGCGATACGCGCAGTGGCGAAGACGTCGCCTTTGTGATGACTGCCGTCGATAATCATCGCCAGCGTCGTCGCCTGCATTTCAACATAGGCCTCGGCGCGCGCCTCGCGAACCGTCTCCGCTTTCCCTGAGACATCGACCATGTGCGCTTCGCCGGCGGCGTTAATATGGGTCAGCTGTGACATAAACTACTTCTTAAGATGAGAGATAAAGTTGCAAGGGCGCGTGCGCGCATCGAGCTGCGGCGCAATGATATTGTCCCATGCGGTACGACAGGCCTTGGTTGAACCAGGCATGGCAAAAATCAGCGTGCGGTTGGCTACCCCGGCAACGGCGCGGGATTGCAGGGTCGAGGTGCCAATCTCCTCAAAGGAGAGCATGCGGAATACCTCACCGAATCCTTCCACCTCGCGGTCAAACAGCGGCAGCAGCGCTTCCGGCGCCTGGTCGCCGTCGGTAAAGCCGGTACCGCCGGTAATCAGCACCACCTGCACCTCATCGCCGGCAATCCACGCCGATACCTGGGCGCGAATGGCGTAGCGGTTCTCTTTAACAATCGCCTTATCGACGATGACGTGCCCCGCCTCCTGGGCGGCATCGCGCAGCCAGTGGCCGGAGGTGTCGTCCTCTTCGCCGCGTCGGCTGGAAACGGTGAGAATAGCAATACGGGTCGGGATAAACTCAGCGCTGGCCTGACTCATTAGATCGCTCCTTAAAATGCATTATCCGCCAATATACGACAGGTTCTGGGTAATACCGGTGTTGCCCTGATGCAGGAAATGGGTCTGTTTTTTATGCGTTAACGCTTCGGAAATCCGCGCTTCCAGCGCCGGCTGCTGCTGCTCATCGGCAAGCAGATCGCGCAGATCGACGCCGCCTTCGCCAAACAGGCACAGGTGCAGTTTTCCTACGGAAGAGACGCGCAGACGGTTGCAGGTGGCGCAGAAGTCTTTTTCATAAGGCATGATCAGGCCGATTTCCCCGGCATAGTCGGGGTGGCAAAACACCTGCGCCGGACCATCGCTACGCTGGCGGATCTGATGGATCCAGCCGCGGCGCAGCAATTCATCACGCAGCACCATGCCGGATATATGATGGCGGCGGAACAGTTCACTGCCTTCGCCGGTTTCCATCAATTCGATAAAACGTAGCTGAATGCGGCGCGGCTGGATCCACGCGAGAAAGGTATCAAGCTGATGATGGTTAACATCGCGCATCAGCACGGTATTGACCTTCACTTTTTCGAAGCCAGCGGCAAATGCGGCATCGATGCCGTCCATCACCTGACGAAATTTGTCCTGGCCGGTTATAGCATGAAACTGACGGGCGTCGAGGCTATCCACGCTGACGTTAATCGCCGTCAGTCCGGCATCGCGCCAGCTTTCAACATCCCGCGCCAGCCGGTAGCCGTTAGTGGTGACCGCAATCTGGCGAATAGAGGGGTTTTCCCGCACGGCGGCGATGATGTCGGTAAAATCGCGTCGCAGAGAGGGTTCACCGCCGGTCAGGCGCACCTTTTCGGTTCCCAGAGCGGAGAAAGCCCGCGTGACGCGACGCACTTCATCGACGCTGAGAAAGCCTTTATTGGTGACGGCGCCGGGCTTATAGCCATCGGGGAGACAGTAGGTGCAACGAAAGTTGCATACGTCGGTAATCGACAAACGCAGATAGTAAAACTTCCGCGCAAATGCATCGGTAAGCAGTGAAGCCATAGACACCTTTCCAAATACGGGAGACGCGGTCATTTCTTTTCGCGCCCTGGTGGCAACCGAAGTTGTCACGGCCAAAGCACCATATCTTTCGACACAGGCACAGAGGCTAGAGTGTTAGTGGGTTACGCCGAATAGTAGCGCGGAAACCAGGGTTATGCCATACCCACATTTCGTTATGTAACGATGTATATAACGGATTTATCTCGCTTTTTTACGACTAAGCGTGTGAGAAAGCAGCGTAATTTATCCCTCCCCTCTTTGCCTTCGGGCGGTAACAGACCCGTTGAGTATTTTATTTTTCCCGCGTAGTAGGTTATCTGGAGCGCAAAAGCTCTAAAAATATCACCCTGGCAATCGGCGGGAATTCACCAGTACGCTGATATTCTCGCCATTGCCACGCTAAAATATCCTTCATACCTGGAGAGAACGGACATCGTTTTTTAAGGTGAAATCAGTTACTGTGAGCCCGATTAATTGAGATAAGGATTTTTATGCGCAATCGTACTTTCGCCGATCTTGATCGCGTTGTGGCTCTCGGCGGCGGACACGGGCTGGGACGGGTAATGTCATCGCTTTCTTCGCTGGGTTCGCGCCTGACGGGCATTGTGACTACAACCGATAACGGCGGATCAACAGGACGTATTCGCCGCGCGGAAGGCGGCATCGCCTGGGGCGATATGCGCAACTGTATTAATCAGTTAATTGCTGAACCCAGCGTGGCCTCGGCGATGTTTGAATACCGTTTTAGCGGTAACGGCGAACTTTCCGGGCATAACCTCGGAAACCTAATGCTTAAGGCCCTCGATCATCTGAGCGTTCGGCCGCTTGAAGCGATCAATTTGATCCGCAATTTACTGAAGGTCGATGCGTTTCTGATCCCGATGTCGGAACAGCCGGTCGATCTGATGGCTATCGATCAGGACGGGCACGAAATTTACGGCGAAGTCAATATCGATCAGCTGGCCTGCGTACCGCGCGAGCTTATGCTCTCCCCGCCGGTGCCCACAACCCGGGAGGCGCTAGAAGCTATCGCCGAAGCCGATTTAATCCTCATTGGCCCCGGCAGTTTCTATACCAGCCTGATGCCGATTTTGCTGCTTGATGAACTGGCGCAAGCGCTGCGCCGCACGCCCGCGCCAATGGTATTTATCGATAACCTCGGCAAAGAGCATAGCCCGGCGGCCAGCCTGACGCTGGCCGACAGGGTCGCCATTATGGAGCAACAAATCGGCAAACGAGTAATTGACGCGCTGGTTGTCGGCCCGAAAGCCGATACCGCAGGGGTTGAACAGCGGGTCATCATTCAGACGCCGCTGGACGCCAGCGATGTGCCCTATCGCCACGATCGGCAGCTATTACGCAACGCGCTGGAACAGGCCATTCAGGCGTTAGGTTAATCCTCAAGCGGCTTAATTGTGGCGGCAAAAGCTGGCTGGCTTAAAATCTTAAGGTTGTCTTAAAAAAGAATCGGCAGGATAGCGAACATCTCTTCATGTGGACGTTCGCTATGTCGTTATTTTCTTTACGTCGGCCGGTACTCAGCCGTACGGCCTATTTGCTTCTGTTCGCCTGCTATATCGGCCTCGCGCTGAATCTTGCTTTCTATCGCCAGGCATTTACCCTGCTGCCGGTTAACGGTCTGCATAACTGGCTGGTATTCCTCAGTATGCCGATAGTGGCCATCAGCGTGATGAATATCATCACCACTCTCGCCTCGTTCCTGAAGCTCGACCGCCTCGTGGTTAGCCTGTTTATTTTGCTCAGCGCCTCGGCCCAGTATTTTATCTGGACCTTCGGGGTGGTTATCGATCGGGCGATGATTACCAATATTTTCGATACCACGCCCGCGGAGAGCTTTGCGCTGCTCTCCGGGAAAATGGTGCTGATACTGGGGCTTTCCGGCATTCTGGCCGTCGTCGCGGCATGGTGGATCAAAATTCGCAAACCGCAGACGCTTTGGCGCAGTCTTGCCGTACGGCTGGTGAGCATCGCGGTTTCAGCGCTGCTGATTATTCTGGTCGCTGCCCTCTTCTATAAAGATTACGCTTCGCTGTTTCGCAACAACAAAGAGCTGGTAAAGTCCCTGAGCCCGTCAAACAGCATTGTGGCGGTGAATTCATGGTATGCGCATAACAGAATGGACAATCTTCCGCTGGTCGAAATTGGCGAAGACGCCGTTCAGAAGCCGCAGATGCGCAGCGGACCGCGGAAAAATCTGACCATTGTAGTGTTAGGTGAAACTTCGCGGGCGGCCAACTTCTCCCTGAACGGCTACTCTCGCGAGACCAACCCGCGTCTGAAGCAGGATAACGTGATCTATTTCGCTAATACGACTTCCTGCGGCACCGCTACCGCGGTTTCCGTCCCCTGCATGTTCTCCAATATGCCGCGCGCCCACTATGATGAAGAGCTGGCGCATCATCAGGAAGGCGTGCTGGATATCCTGCAACGGGCGGGAATTAAAGTGCAGTGGAATGACAACGACGGCGGCTGTAAAGGGGCCTGCGACCGGGTGCCGCACGAAAACGTCACCGATCTTAAGCTGAGCGGCCAGTGCATCGACGGCGAGTGCTACGACGAAGTGCTGTTCCATAATCTGGATAGCTATATCGATAATCTACAGCAGGACGGGATTATCGTTCTGCATACCATCGGCAGCCACGGGCCGACCTACTACAATCGCTATCCGGCGCAGTTTAAACAGTTTACGCCGACCTGCAATACCAATGAGATCCAGAGCTGCACCCAGCAACAGCTCACTAATACCTACGACAACACGATTTTGTATGTCGATTATGTGGTCGACAAAGCGATAAAATTACTGCAGTCGAAGCAGGATAAATTTACCACCAGCCTGGTATATCTCTCGGATCACGGAGAGTCGCTTGGCGAGGATGGGGTGTATTTGCACGGGCTGCCGTGGTCCATAGCGCCGGATACGCAAAAACATGTGCCCATGCTGCTGTGGTTGTCAGCGGATTATCAACAGCGCTATGGGGTCTCCAGCCAGTGTTTGCAGCAAAAAGCGAAAACCCAAACGTATTCGCAGGATAACCTTTTCTCCACCCTGCTCGGTCTGCTCGGGGTCAGCACTCACGAGTACCAGGCAACAGACGATATTTTAACGCCATGTAGAGAGGCAGGCCGATGAAAATTTTAGTCATTGAAGACGATGCGCTCCTGTTACAAGGATTAATTCTGGCGATGCAAAGCGAGGGCTACGTGTGCGACGGCGTCTCTACCGCCCACGAAGCCGCGCTCTCGCTGGCCAGCAACCACTACAGTCTGGTGGTGCTTGACCTCGGGCTGCCCGATGAGGACGGCCTGCACTTTCTGGCACGCATGCGGCGAGAGAAGTTTAGCCAGCCGGTGCTGATCCTCACCGCCCGCGATACCGTTGATGAACGTATTAGCGGCCTGGATACCGGCGCGGATGACTATCTGGTTAAACCCTTCGCTCTTGAAGAGCTTAACGCGCGCATCCGCGCCCTGCTGCGTCGCCACAACAATCAGGGCGATAACGAGCTGACTATCGGTAACCTGCGCCTGAACGTCACCCGGCGGCTGGTCTGGCTCGGCGAACAGTCCCTGGATCTAACCCCGAAAGAGTACGCGCTGCTCTCCCGCCTGATGATGAAGGCGGGCAGTCCGGTACACCGCGAGATTCTTTATAACGATATCTACAGCTGGGACAACGAACCGGCCACTAATACGCTGGAAGTGCATATCCATAATTTACGCGATAAGGTGGGTAAATCGCGGATCCGCACCGTCCGCGGCTTCGGCTATATGCTGGTCGATAATACAGGAGCCGAATAACGCTATGGCTCTGTTTGTCAGTAAAAACTGGACCATGCGCCATCGGCTGCTGCTGACCATTGGCGCGATACTGGCGGTTTGCCAGCTCATCAGCGTGTTCTGGCTGTGGCATGAAAGCCAGGAACAGATTCAGCTGCTGGTGGCCAGCGCCATCGAAGGTCATAATAATCAGAAGCATATTGAGCATGAGGTTCGCGAAGCGGTAGCCAGTCTGCTGATCCCGAGCCTGCTGATTATCGGCCTGGCGCTCTATATCTCCCTGCTGGCGGTGAAAAAAATCACCAGGCCGCTATCCCGCCTCCAGCAGGAACTTGAAAGCCGTACCCCGGATAACCTGCGGCCTATCGCCCTGCAAGAGTCGGTGCCCGAAGTCACCGCGGTCACTACCGCGATTAATCAGCTGGTCTCCCGCCTTAACTTAACGCTCGATCGCGAGCGCCTGTTTACCGCCGACGTCGCCCATGAGCTGCGCACGCCCCTGGCCGGATTGCGTCTGCATCTGGAGCTGCTGGCGAAAGTGCATGGCGTTAGCGTCGCCCCGCTGATCCAGCGCCTCGATCAGATGACCAACAGCATTAATCAACTGCTTCAGCTGGCGCGGGTCGGCCAGTCTTTCTCCGCCGGCAGCTATCAGCAGGTCAGGCTGAAGGAAGATGTGATCGAGCCGCTGCGCAGCGAACTGGAGACGATGCTGGAACAGCGTCAGCAAAAGCTGGTGGTCAGCGACAAAGAGGGTGAAGCGATAGTGTCAGGTGACGCCACGCTGGTGCAGGTGATTTTACGCAATCTGGTAGAAAACGCGCATCGTTACAGCCCGACGGGCTCGACGATTAAAGTGTCGATAGCCCCCGGCCCCACGCCGGTTCTGGCGGTAGAAGATGAAGGTCCGGGCATTGATGAGGCCAAAAGCGGTGAATTGAGCAAAGCGTTCGTCCGCATGGACAGCCGCTACGGTGGTATCGGGCTCGGGTTAAGCATCGTCACCCGCATCGCCCAGCTGCACGACGCCCAGTTCTTTTTACATAACCGTCAGCCCGGGCCCGGCGTTCGCGCGTGGGTGCTTTTTCCCGACACTGTCCGTCAGAACGTCAGCACCCATTGATGAAAAAAGGCAACGACGATAACAAAAGCGCAGGTGACTGCCAGATATTCGCGGAAGGTTAATTTTTGCATGGCGCTATCCTCAGTAGATTGAGGATAGTTTCGCCAAACAATATTAAGCCAACATTAAGCATCACGGAAAATCGCGACAGAGGGGCAATAAATAGACAAAACGTGTTGCGCCTCGTTTTGGCTCATGCGCTCGCTTTTCTCTCGGGTGGCGGCTA
The DNA here is from genome assembly GCF_016516145.1 of Klebsiella sp. S69. NCBI lineage: Bacteria > Pseudomonadati > Pseudomonadota > Gammaproteobacteria > Enterobacterales > Enterobacteriaceae > Klebsiella > Klebsiella sp. S69. The sequence continues at coordinate 50,230 of NZ_JACVUU010000030.1, forward strand.
ACGCCTTACCCGCCCCACGAAAAACACCGCCCGTCCCCCCCCCTGAAGCACCGGTAAAGCCCGGGCGATATTTATCTGGCAACTCCGCTACGAAGCGGCGATAAACAGATCGCGCAGCTGATGAAGCTGGTCGCGAATTTGCGCCGCCTCTTCGAACTCCAGATTCTGCGCGTGCTGCATCATCTGCGCTTCCAGCTCGTGGATCTTCTGCTGCAGCGCCTTCGGCGTGAGCGCCACGACATCCGCCTCAACCGGCGAGCGAGACTTACCGCGCCCCTTAGTTTTCGTTTTGGCAATATTCTGACCGAGCGCCAGAATGTCGACCACTTTCTTATTCAGGCCCTGCGGAACAATACCGTGCTCTTCGTTATAGGCCTGCTGCTTCTCGCGGCGACGTTCGGTTTCACCGATCGCTTTCGCCATTGACGGCGTAATTTTATCGCCATAGAGAATCGCTTTACCGTTGATGTTGCGCGCCGCGCGGCCAATGGTCTGAATCAGCGAGCGTTCAGAGCGCAGGAAGCCTTCTTTATCGGCGTCCAGGATCGCCACCAGCGAGACTTCCGGCATATCCAGACCTTCACGCAGGAGGTTGATCCCTACCAGCACGTCAAACTCGCCGAGGCGCAGATCGCGGATAATCTCCATACGCTCGACGGTATCGATATCCGAATGCAGATAGCGCACCCGCTCGCCGTGCTCTTCCAGATATTCGGTTAAGTCTTCCGCCATCCGTTTGGTCAGCGTGGTGACCAATACGCGCTCGTTGATCGCGGTACGCAGGCGAATTTCCGACAGCAGGTCGTCGACCTGAGTGGCTACCGGGCGCACTTCGATGACCGGATCCAGTAGCCCGGTCGGGCGGACAACCTGGTCGACGACTTCGTCGCCGGATTTATCCAGCTCATAGGCGCCCGGCGTTGCCGAAACGTAGATCGTTTGCGGCGCCAGGGCCTCAAACTCTTCAAACTTCATCGGACGGTTATCCAGCGCGGACGGCAGACGGAAACCGTACTCCACCAGCGTCTCTTTACGCGCCCGGTCTCCGCGGTACATGCCGCCGATTTGCGGAATCGTGACGTGGGATTCATCAATCACCAGCAGACCATCCGCCGGCAGGTAGTCGAACAGCGTGGGCGGCGGCTCGCCCGGCCCGCGCCCTGACAGATAGCGCGAGTAGTTTTCAATCCCCGAGCAGTAGCCTAGCTCGTTCATCATTTCGAGATCGAACTGGGTACGCTGGCTGAGGCGCTGCTCTTCCAGCAGCTTATTGTTTTCCAGCAGCACCTTACGACGCTCCGCCAGCTCGGTTTTGATCTCTTCCATCGCCTGGACAATACGTTCGCGCGGAGTGACGTAGTGGGTTTTCGGGTAGACGGTAAAGCGCGGGATCGTCGACTCGATGTGGCCGGTGAGCGGGTCGAACAGCGACAGGCGCTCGACTTCTTCATCGAACAGCTCTACGCGCAGCGCGACGTCGTCAGACTCCGCCGGGAAGATATCGATCACCTCGCCGCGCACGCGGAAGGTACCCCGCTGGAAGGCCTGATCGTTGCGGGTATACTGCAGTTCAGCCAGGCGGCGCAAAATGGCGCGCTGGTCGATGATCATGCCGACCGTCAGGTGCAGCATCATCTTCAGATAGAGGTCCGGATCGCCGAGACCGTAGATGGCGGAGACCGAGGCGACCACTACCACATCACGACGCTCCAGCAGCGCTTTGGTTGCCGACAGACGCATCTGTTCAATATGTTCGTTTACCGAAGCATCTTTCTCGATGAAGGTGTCCGAGCTTGGCACATAGGCTTCCGGCTGATAGTAGTCGTAGTACGAGACGAAATACTCCACCGCGTTCTCCGGGAAAAACTCTTTCATCTCGCCGTATAGCTGCGCCGCCAGCGTTTTGTTCGGCGCCAGCACCATCGTCGGGCGCTGCAGGTCGGCAATGACGTTGGCGATGGTAAAAGTTTTGCCTGAGCCGGTCACCCCGAGCAGCGTTTGATGCGCCAGGCCATCTTCCAGACCCTCTTCCAGGCGACGAATGGCTTCCGGCTGGTCGCCGGAGGGACGGAAAGCAGAATGCAGCTTGAACGGTTTACTCATCTATCAGGACCTGAAGAAGGGTTGAACGGCAGGTCTTTAATTCTACTCGCCAGCACAGCTTTTGCCAATAAAAAATACTGGATATAAAAACAGTATCCTATTATCGTATCCGGGCGAATCAGCCCTTTTTGCCGTCAGAATAGACGAATAAATAGCGCTTTTGCGGATAATCCACCACTCTGTGGGGTTATCCCCAGAAAGTATTGACATTTAACATTTGTCAAGCGAGTGGATGAATGTTTTATGGCAGCCGGTGACACTTTTCTTACAGGCATTGCTTTTATTTAAGCATTTGAAATATAATGAAATTTAATAAAAGACGGGTTTCGCGTCAATTCGCCCGCAGGCCGCGTAGTCTCTAGCTTACCGCAAGTTTTCTAACTCTAATACACAAGGTTATCCACAGGAATAGTGGATAACTGTCTGCAGCCCCTGACCCAAGCCACCCGAACAAAACCGAGCGGACCGGCAAAACCCGCTGCGAAAAAAATTTATTGAATTTTTTTTGCTGTTTATCGGCAAAGATTAGCTGGATTTTTTATTATTTTTTGCACCACATTCCAGCGCGCGGGCACCGGGAAAGTGCAAGCGCCGTCCGCTTTCTGACGCCGCCGCCTGCATTCAACGGCAAAAACCGAGAGTTCTTTTTCCTGGCAAGAGATTTGCAGCATCTTCTCGTCGCCTGATATCTCAGGAAAGGAGAAAACGTCTATGTTGAGTCTACGTGCCGTGAATCACTATTACGGAAGCCAGCACACGCTATGGAATGTTGACCTTGAACTCTGGCCGGGGAAATGCACCTGCGTGATGGGGCGTCAGGGCATGGGTAAAACCACGCTGGTTAACTGTATTACCGGGCATCTGCCGGTCGCCAGCGGCAGTATGACCTGGCAGGACGCGGGGGCGGCTCCTTATGACCTGATGCCGCTCTCCGCCCAGTCGCGCAGCGCTATCGGTATAGGGTACGTCCCGCAGGATAAACGTATTTTTTCGCAGCTAAGCGTTGAGGAAAATCTGCATATAGCCCTTGCTGCGGGCGGCGAATCCGCATCGGGCATGGCCGGAGAGATTTATGAGCTCTTTCCGGAGCTTTACGCGCTACGCCAAAGTAAAGGGATTACCCTGACCGCCGACGACCAGTACCAGCTGGCGCTGGCGAGGGCGTTGATAACCCGCCCGCGCCTGCTGATCCTCGACGAACCCTCACGCGGCGGCGGCCCACGCTTTTTGCACAAGCTCGGGGATTTACTGGTACGGTTGAACCGCGATATTGGCCTGACGGTGCTGATCGCCGAACAACACCTGCCGTTTATCCGTCGGGTGGCGGATCGTTTCTGTCTCCTGCACTGCGGACGCAGCGTGGCCCAGGGCGACGTTATGCAGTTGGATGCGCCGCTGCTGGCAAAATGGATGACGCCGGATCCAGCGCGCTGAGATCGAGATACTGGCCGAGATCCTCGCGCTGCTGCGCATTCGCCAGCCACGGAATTTCTCCAAGCAGCGGCGCGGGCAGTACGCGCTCTAGCGTTGCCAGATATTCAGAGTGACGCTTGCCGGGCGGCTGGATATCGTTGGCGATCCATCCCGCCAGCGGCAGTCCGGCCTGCTGCACCGCCTGAGCGGTCAGCATCGCGTGGTTGATGCACCCCAGCTTGACCCCGACGACGAGAATCACCGGTAGCCGCTCCGCCTGTACCCAATCGGCAAAGGTCAGCGTTTCTGACAGCGGCGTAAACCAGCCCCCCGCCCCTTCCACCAGTACCCAATCAGACCGTTCCTCCAGTTCGCGCAGACCCGCAGAGATCGCGGCGGCGTCAATCGGCCTCCCTTCATCGGCGCTAATGATATGCGGCGAGGTCGGCTCGGCAAAGGTAAAGGGATTAACCTGTTCGTAGCGCAGCACCGCGCGGCTATTGCGCTGTAGGGCCAACGCATCTTCATTGCGCAATCCCTGCGCCGTATGGTCGCTGCCGGAGGCCACCGGTTTATAGCCCGCGCTATGAAATCCCGCGCGGTTAGCCGCCTGCAGCAGCGCGCAGCTGGCGACGGTTTTCCCCACTTCGGTGTCGGTACCGGTAATGAAAAAACGTTTAATCACGTTCGATGACTCCTGTAAAAAGTTGGTACGTCAGCGGACTTTGTCCCTGCTGCTGCGGCCAGGCGAGCTGAAGCTGCCGCAGCTTACCGCGGCTGAGCGGCGCAGGGCTGCGTCCGTGGTGCAGATGGGTAGCGCCGATGCCTTTCAGCGAGCGCATCGCGCTGAGCGCATCGGTAAACGGCAGCGTAATGGCATGGACGCGGCCGGTCGCGCGGCGACCGGCCAGCGCATCACGCACCGCCTGCTCGCTGAGAAAACGGTTGGCGTGCGGCTGCTCATCGATAGCGCGCCAGGCCTGGTTCAGCTCCGGCAAAGAGCCCGCCAGTAGGGTGCTGAACGCCACGCGTCCGCCGGGCCGCACCACCCGGGAAAGTTCGTCAAGGGCGGTGACGAGGTTGTCGCACCACTGCACCGCCAGGTTGCTCCACGCCAGGTCGACGCAGCCGTCCGCCAGCGGCAGCGCTTCGATATCGCCTTCGACGTAGCGATGCGCGCAGCCGCCGCGGCGGGCTTCAGCCAGCATGTCGACGGAAAGGTCCAGCGCCGTCACCCGACTCCCCGCATCAAGCCAGAAGCGGCTCATGCTACCGGGACCGCAGCCCGCGTCCAGCACCTCGGGGAAGGTTTTAATATCGAGCTGCGCCAGCAGCAGAGAGGCGCTACGCCGCTGTAATTCGTCATGCCGGGCGTACTGTCCCGCCGCGCGGCCAAACGCCGCCGCTACCGCGCGTTTATTCACCACCGTCATGCAGTACCTCCAGCAGCCGGGCAATATCGGCGGAATCGTGCGCAGCGGTCAACGTCAGGCGCAGGCGGGCGCTACCGACGGGAACCGTCGGCGGGCGGATTGCCGTCGCCCAGCAGCCGCGCTCGCGTAGACAGGCTGCCAGCCGCAGCGCGCGAGCGTTATCGCCGACGATCAGCGGCTGAATCGCGCTGTCAGAATGGGTCAGTTCGCCGGAATAATGGGTCATTTCGCGGCGAAAATCTGCAATATGGCCAGCCAGCTTTTCCCGCCGCTGCCGGCCATCGTCGCTACGTATCACCCCCAGCGCGGCGCTGAGCGCCACTGCCTGCGCCGGGGGCATGGCGGTGCTGTAAATGAGATGGCGGGCAAACTGCAGCAGATAATCCGCCAGCGCTTCGCTACAGAGGACCGCCGCCCCGCTGACGCCAAACGCTTTACCGAAGGTGACGATCAGCAAATCCGGATGAACCTGCTGGCTATAACAGCTGCCTCGCCCCTCTTCGCCGAGCGCGCCGATACCGTGCGCGTCGTCAACCAGCAGAAGCGCCCCGGCCTCCCGCGACGCTTGCTGAACCTCCGCCAGCGGCGCGCTATCGCCGTCCATGCTAAAAATGCCTTCAGTCACCACCAGCTGCTGACCGGATAGCGGTTTCGCCAGCAGATCCCGCAGATGTCGGGAGTCATTGTGCTGAAAACGCCGCAGCTGCGCCGGGCTAAGGCTGGCGGCTTCCAGCAACGAGGCGTGGCTGAGACGATCGGCGACAATCCGATCCTCTTTGCCCGCGAGAGCGGCAATCACCGCCTGATTCGCGGCAAAGCCGGAAATAAACAGCAGCGCGCGCGGATAGCCCAGCCAGTCGGCCAGCTGGTCTTCCAGCACGTGGTGCGCCTCGCTGTAGCCGCTGACGTGGCCGGAACCGCCGCTGCCGACGCCGTAGCGCTCCGCGCCCTGCTGCCAGGCCTTGACGATCGTTGGATGCTGACTGAGGCCCAGATAATCGTTGCTGGAAAAATTGAGCCAGCGCTGCCCTTCACGAATAAGCCAGCGTCCTGCGCCCTGGGTCACCGGCAGGCGACGGCGCAACGCATCCGCCGCCTGCCGCTCCGCCAGCGCTTGTTCGATACGGTGCTGCCAGCTCATAGCGCCGCCGCGTTGTAATATTCCTCGGTATCCGGGTTCATCAACGCCTGCTCCAGGCGCTGCTGTTGGGCGTTATCGCCTTCCAGCACCGCGGTCTGCTGCGGGTTGATCCCTAGCTTGCGGAACAGCTGCAGGTCTTTATCCTCTTCCGGGTTTGGCGTGGTCAGCAGCTTGCAGCCGTAGAAAATCGAGTTCGCCCCGGCCATAAAGCACATCGCCTGGGTCTGTTCGTTCATCTGTTCGCGACCGGCGGAAAGGCGCACGTGCGAGGTCGGCATCATGATGCGCGCAATGGCGATAGTACGAATAAAATCAAAGGCATCAACGTCGTCATTATCCGCCAGCGGCGTGCCTTTGACCTTTACCAGCATATTAATCGGCACGCTTTCCGGCGGCGTCGGCAGATTGGCCAGCTGCAGCAACAGCCCGGCACGGTCTTTGACCGTTTCCCCGAGCCCGACAATACCGCCGGAGCACACTTTAATTCCGGCATCGCGCACTTTGTCGAGGGTATCGAGGCGCTCCTGATAAGTACGGGTGGTAATAATATTGCCGTAGAACTCCGGCGAGGTATCGAGGTTGTGGTTGTAGTAATCCAGGCCGGCGCCTGCCAGACGCTGCGCCTGGCTCTCGTTCAGCGTGCCAAGCGTCATACATGCCTCCAGCCCCAGCGCTTTCACCCCTTTCACCATCTGCTCAAGATACGGCATATCGCGATCGTTCGGGTTCTTCCACGCCGCGCCCATACAGAAGCGGGTTGAACCGGCTTGTTTCGCCTGCCGCGCCGACTCCAGCACCTGCTCAACCTCCATCAGGCGTTCGGATTCAAGGCCGGTTTTATAGCGCGCGCTTTGCGGGCAGTATTTGCAGTCTTCCGGGCAGGCGCCGGTCTTAATCGACAGCAGCGTGCTGACCTGAACCTGGCGCGGGTCGAAGTGTTGACGGTGGACCTGCTGCGCTTCAAACAGCAAATCCAGAAATGGTTTATTAAATAACTCAGTGACTTGCGACATTGTCCAACGTGAGTGGTGAGCCATTAGCCTCTCCAAAAGTCGTACACGTTCTATTTCACACAGCCTCTTTGTTGGCTGCACTCGCGCCCCCCAGTGACATAGTGAACTTTGCTCATGGGGTTTTCTCGTTTGCCGCCTCGATGCTGCGCGAAATATTTTGTGTACGATTCATTGTAAGTTCAGTGTAGACTTGTAAACCTAAATGTTTTCAAAATGGTTTACAAGTCGATTATGACAACGGACGATCTCGCTTTCGATCGGCGCCACATCTGGCACCCTTACACTTCAATGACTTCACCGCTGCCGGTCTATCCGGTAGTGGCCGCCCACGGCTGCGAGCTGACCCTCGCCGGCGGCGAGCAGCTGGTTGACGGCATGTCGTCCTGGTGGGCGGCGATTCATGGCTACAATCACCCGCGCCTGAATGCGGCGATGAAAGCGCAGATCGACCAGATGTCGCACGTCATGTTTGGTGGGATAACCCACCCTTCGGCGGTGGCACTGTGCCGCCAGCTGGTGGCGATGACCCCGGAAAGCCTTGAGTGCGTGTTCCTCGCCGATTCCGGCTCCGTTGCCGTCGAAGTGGCGATGAAAATGGCGCTACAGTACTGGCAGGCGAAGGGCGACCCGCGCCGGCGCTTTCTTACTTTCCGCAACGGCTATCACGGCGATACCTTCGGCGCGATGTCGGTCTGCGATCCGACAAACTCAATGCACAGCCTGTGGCAAGGTTATTTGCCGGATAACCTCTTCGCCCCGGCGCCGCAGAGCCGCTTCGACGGCGACTGGGATGAGCGGGATATGGCGCCGTTCGCCCGACTGATGGCCGCCCATCGTCATGAAATCGCCGCGGTGATCCTCGAGCCGATTGTTCAGGGCGCGGGCGGAATGCGGATGTACCATCCCGAGTGGCTCCGGCGGATCCGCAGAATGTGCGATCGCGAAGGTATCCTGCTGATCGCCGATGAGATTGCCACCGGGTTCGGCCGCACCGGTAAGCTGTTTGCCTGCGAGCACGCGGGGATTACGGCGGATATTCTGTGCCTTGGCAAAGCGCTAACCGGCGGCACCATGACGCTCTCCGCCACCCTCACCACGCGTCAGGTGGCGGAAACCATCAGCGACGGTGAAGCGGGCTGCTTTATGCACGGACCGACCTTTATGGGCAATCCTCTGGCCTGCGCGGTGGCGACCGAGAGTCTGCGTCTGCTGGAAAGCGGCGAGTGGCAGCAGCAGGTGGCGGGGATCGAAGTGCAGCTCAACGCCGAGCTGGCCCCGGCGCGCGAATCTGAACAGGTTGCCGACGTGCGGGTCTTAGGGGCGATTGGCGTGGTTGAGACGCATCGACCGGTTAATATGGCCGCCCTGCAGCGCTTCTTCGTCGAACAAGGCGTGTGGATACGCCCGTTCGGTCGCCTGATCTATCTGATGCCGCCGTACATTATTACGCCGGAGCAGCTAAGCCGCCTGACGCGGGCGGTTAACATCGCCGTTCAGGATGAAACATTTTTTAGCGAATAAGAGACGGTAAAGGCGCGGCGCACGCGCTACACTTCTTTGCTAATCAGTGAATTAATGCGAGGAGAGACGATGAAATTAATCAGTCATGATTTGCAGGACGGCGAGAAGCTGCCTAATCGTCATGTCTTCAACGGCATGGGCTACGATGGCGATAATATTTCACCGCACCTGGCGTGGGATGAGGTGCCGGCCGGCACTAAAAGCTTTGTGGTGACCTGTTTCGATCCCGATGCGCCGACCGGTTCCGGCTGGTGGCACTGGCTGGTGGCCAACCTTCCCGCCGATACCCGCGTGTTACCGCAGGGAGCCGGTTCCGGCCAGGCCGAACTGCCCGAAGAGGCCATTCAGACTCGTACCGATTTCGGTCAGACCGGATACGGCGGCGCAGCGCCGCCGAAGGGCGAGACCCATCGTTATATCTTTACCGTCCACGCGCTGGACGTCGAAAAAATTGCAGTCGATGAGGGCGCAAGCGGCGCGATGGTCGGCTTTAACGTCCATTTCCACAGCCTCGGCAGCGCGTCGATTACCGCCCTGTTTAGCTAACGATCCCGGAGGCGGTACTGCGCACCTGTCCGGGCTACAAAATCCGCAAACCATACGGACCCGTAGCCCGGACAGGCGCAACGCGCCGCCTCCGGGAAGATTAACTACTCCGTCACCGCCTGCACGGCGTTTTTGCGCACCCGCGCAAACCACACCGCCGTCAGCAGGCCGAGCCACACCAGACCGGCGATCAGCGCAATCCGCGTCTCTTCCACCATCCCCAGCACCGCAATAACCAGTCCCATAAACAGTAGCGTCAGCAGCGGCGCAACCGGCCAGAACGGCACCGGAAACGCGATAGCGCTACGCTCCTCAGCGGACAGACCGCGACGCATCGCAAAGTGGGCCAGCAGGATCATTAACCAGACCCATACCGTCGCGAAGGCCGCCAGCGAGGCAATCAGCACAAACACCTGCTCCGGCATCAGATAATTCAGCACCACCGCCGCCAGCAGCGCCACGCCCATGACCACCACCGTCATCCACGGCACCCCGTTGCTGGCGATGCGCTGGAAGCTCTTCGGCGCCAGCCCCTCTTTCGCCATACCGTACATCATGCGCCCCGCGCCAAAAATATCGCTGTTAATCGCCGAAATGCTGGCGCTGATGACGATGATATTCAGAATGGTGGCCGCTGCCGGAATGCCCAGGCCATCGAAGATCAGTACGAAAGGACTACCTCGCTCGCCGAAGCTGTTCCACGGGAAAATCGCCATCAGAATCGCCAGGGTGCAGACATAAAACAGCACGATACGCAGCGGAATCGTATTGATCGCCTGCGGGATCACCTTGTGCGGATTCTTCGCTTCCGCAGCGGTGACGCCGATGATCTCAACGCCGCCAAAGGCAAACATGACGATTCCGAGCGAAGCCACGATCCCCTCCCAGCCGTTAGGGGCAAAGCCGCCGTGACTCCATAGGTTATCCAACCCGGTTGCCGGGAAGGCGTTACCGAATCCGAAGAAAATAATGCTGCCGCCCGCCACAATCATGGCAATAATCGCCACCACTTTGATTAGCGACAGCCAGAACTCCATCTCGCCGAAAACGCGCACGCTGCACAGGTTCATGGCGCCGATAAAAAAGATAATGCTCAGCACCCAGATCCAGCGCGGAACATCGGGATACCACAGCCCCATGTAGATGCCGAAAGCGGTCACGTCCGCGAGGGCGACGATCACCATCTCAAAGGTGTAGGTCCAGCCGGTAATAAACCCCGCCAGCGGGCCAAGATACTGTCGCGCGTAGCTGCTGAAGGAGCCGGAAACCGGGTTGCGTACCGCCATTTCCCCCAGCGCCCGCATCACGATAAACACCGCCGCGCCGCCAATCAGATAGGCCAGCAGTACCGCCGGGCCTGCGGCCTTGATCGCCGATGCCGAGCCGTAGAACAGCCCGGTGCCGATGGCTGAACCGAGCGCGATAAAACGAATGTGACGGGCATTCAGCCCGCGCAACAGGTGTGGCTTGTTTTGTTGTTGCATATGCAAGTGTCCTGATAGTTTTTATACGACGACAAATATGCGTGTAGGGTGGCCGGAAGGAAGATATCCTCCCGGCGCAGGTACAGAGAACAGCGATGGTTTAGCGTTGGTCTGAGAGCACGGCAGGCAGCAGCCGCGTAAGATGACGTGCGGCCAGAAGCGCAATGGCGTTTTCGATATCCGGAGCGAAGAAGCGGTCTTCGGTGTAGTGGGTCACCCGCTCGCGCAGCAGGTGGCGCGCCTCTTCCAGCAGCGGACTGCTGGTCAGGCCTTCACGCATATCCAGACCCTGCGCGGCAGCCAGCCACTCTACGGCCAGCACGCCGCGGGTATTTTCCGCCATCGCCCACAGGCGGCGACCGGCGGCTGGCGCCATTGAGACGTGGTCTTCCTGGTTAGCGGAGGTCGGCAGGCTGTCCACGCTGTGCGGATGCGACAGCGCTTTGTTTTCGCTGGCCAGCGCCGCCGCCGTCACCTGGGCGATCATAAAGCCGGAGTTGACGCCGCCGTTTTTCACCAGGAAAGGCGGCAGCTGCGACATATGGCTGTCCATCATCAGGGCGATTCGGCGCTCGGACAGCGAGCCAATTTCGGCAATCGCCAGCGCGATATTATCCGCCGCCATCGCCACCGGTTCGGCGTGGAAGTTGCCGCCGGAGATCACGTCGTTCTCGCTGGCAAATACCAGCGGGTTATCGGAGACCGCGTTGGCTTCAACCAGCAGCACTTCCGCCGCCTGGCGAAGCTGGGTCAGGCAGGCTCCCATCACCTGCGGCTGACAGCGCAGAGAATACGGGTCCTGCACCTTGGTGCAATTATGGTGTGATTGGGAAATTGCGCTGTCATCGGTCAATAGGTGGCGATAGAGCGCCGCGGCGTCAATCTGCCCCCGCTGGCCGCGCGCTTCATGAATACGCGGGTCAAACGGACGACGCGATCCGAGTGCCGCCTCGGTGGTTAACGCCCCGCAGACCACTGCGGAAGCAAACAGGTCTTCGGCTTCGAACAGCCCGCGCAGGGCAAACGCCGTCGATGCCTGCGTGCCGTTGAGCAGGGCCAGCCCCTCTTTCGCCGCCAGAGTAATCGGCTCGAGCCCCGCCTGACGCAGCGCTTCCGTCGCCGGTAGCCACTCCCCGCCGCGCACCCGCGCTTTGCCCTCGCCAAGCAGGGTTAAGGACATATGCGCCAGCGGCGCGAGATCGCCGGACGCGCCGACCGATCCCTTCGCCGGGATCCACGGCGTTACCCCGGCGTTGACCAGGTCGATCAGCGCCTGAATCACGCTCAGGCGAATGCCGGAAAAGCCGCGCGACAGGCTATTAATTTTCAGCACCATAATCAGACGCGCGAGATCGTCATCCAGCGGTTCGCCAATCCCCGCCGCATGCGACAATACCAGTGAGCGCTGGAGATTTTCCAGGTCTTCGGTGGAGATACGGGTTTGCGCCAGCAGGCCAAAACCGGTGTTGATACCGTAGGCGGTGCGGCCTTCCGCCAGAATCGCGTTGACGCAGGCAACACTGTCATCAATCGCCTCGAACGCGCTTTCGTCTAGCGTAATGTTCAGCGGCTGGCTGTAGACGTCGCGCAGCTGCGACAGGCTGAGTTGGCCCGGAATCAGTGTTAAAGCGTTCATTTAGCGTGCCCCTGCGTTGCTGCTACCATCGGAAGATTCAAACCTTGTTCTGTCGCGCACTCAATGGCGATGTCGTAACCCGCATCGGCATGACGCATGACGCCGGTCGCCGGGTCGTTGTGCAAAACGCGGGCGATACGCGCCGCCGCTTCATCGGTACCGTCGCAGACGATAACCATGCCGGAGTGCTGCGAAAAGCCCATCCCTACCCCACCGCCGTGATGCAGCGACACCCAGGTCGCGCCGCTGGCGGTATTCAGTAAAGCGTTGAGCAGCGGCCAGTCGGAAACGGCGTCGGAACCATCGCGCATCGCTTCCGTTTCACGGTTCGGGCTGGCGACGGAGCCGGAGTCAAGATGGTCGCGGCCGATGACGATCGGCGCGGAGACTTCGCCGCTACGCACCATTTCGTTAAACGCCAGCCCCAGCTTCTGCCGCCACTCCAGTCCTACCCAGCAGATACGCGCCGGTAGTCCCTGGAAGCTGATACGCTCGCGGGCCATATCCAGCCAGTGATGCAGGTGCTTATCGTCTTTAACGATCTCTTTCACTTTCGCGTCGGTTTTATAGATGTCCTGCGGGTCGCCGGACAGGGCAACCCAGCGGAACGGACCGATGCCGCGGCAGAACAGCGGGCGGATATAGGCGGGAACGAAGCCCGGGAAAGCAAACGCGTCGTCAACGCCCATCTCCTGAGCCATCTGGCGAATGTTATTGCCGTAGTCAAACGTCGGCACGCCCATTTCGTGGAATGCCAGCATCGCCTGCACGTGGTCGGCCATTGAGCGTTTTGCCGCCAGGATAGTGCCCTGCGGGTCAGTCTCGGCTTTAGCCTGATACTCTTCCCAGCTCCAGCCTTTCGGCAGATAGCCGTGCAGCGGATCGTGGGCGCTGGTCTGATCGGTCACCATATCCGGACGCACGCCGCGCTTCACCATTTCCGGCACGATTTCCGCAGCGTTGCCGCATAGCGCGATAGAGATCGCCCGGCCTTCGGCGGTATATTTTTTAATGCGCGCCAGCGCGTCATCCAGCGACGTCGCCTGTTCATCAACGTAGCGGGTACGCAGGCGGAAATCGATGCGGCTCTGCTGGCATTCGATATTCAGCGAGCAGGCACCCGCTAAGGTCGCGGCCAGCGGCTGCGCGCCGCCCATGCCGCCCAGACCAGCGGTCAGTACCCAGCGGCCCTTCAGGCTACCCTGATAGTGCTGGCGACCGGCCTCAACAAAGGTCTCATAGGTGCCCTGCACGATGCCCTGGCTGCCGATATAGATCCAGCTGCCAGCGGTCATCTGGCCGTACATCGCCAGCCCTTTGGCATCCAGCTCGTTAAAGTGTTCCCAGGTTGCCCAGTGCGGCACCAGGTTGGAGTTAGCGATCAGCACCCGCGGCGAGTTTTCATGGGTTTTGAAGACGCCCACCGGCTTGCCGGACTGCACCAGCAATGTTTCGTCGCTCTCGAGGTTTTTCAACGCCTTCACGATGGCGTCGTAGCATTCCCAGTTGCGCGCCGCGCGTCCAATACCACCGTACACCACCAGCTCATGCGGGTTTTCGGCGACATCCGGGTCGAGGTTATTCATGAGCATACGCAGCGGGGCTTCGGTCAGCCAGCTCTTCGCATTTAACGTCGTGCCACGCGGTGCACGTACGTCCTGCTGGCGGTATTTGCTTTGCGACATCGGGGGTTCTCCTGACAATTAACGTTGTGTACGTAAATACATATACTTGTCTATACAAGCATGCGCAAGACAGGATTTAACAGAAATGATACATTTTTGTTATATTGCGTCAGCAATCACGTTTTGCCGACGCGCAGAGCGTTCAGGAGCCAAAATGGCCCTGGAGACGGTAGCGGCTGCCGGGGAAAAGCAGGCGCGCGTGGGAGACAATATGGGTGGTGGACCAGGTACGGCGGCGGATCAGCAGACACGGGTCGTGGGCATGAATATGCAGCAGCGCGCACTCCTCCGCCGTAGCCTGCACCGCCTCAACAATGTGCTCTCCCTCGGTTAAGGGGGCGATCAGCGACAGATAGTCGTGGGGAGTGGTGACGGTGTAGTCCTGATGCAGATAGTCCGGCACCACGGTGGCGTTAACGCAGCGGTCCTCAATCTGTACCGGGATCTCATTTTCAAAATGCACCATCAGCGAATGGAAAATGCGCGTTCCGGCAGCTACGTTCAGCGCTGCGGCCTGAATCAGGTCAGCCTGAGTTTCCTCCAGCAGCAGCACCTCGCAGCGGTGCTGATGATGGCGAGAGGCGATTTCTTCAGCGATGCTGCGCACTTCAAACAGCGCCGACTGCCCTTTTGGCTCCGCAACAAACGTTCCCACTCCCTGTAATCGCACCAGCAGGCCCTCATCGGTCAGCTCGCGCAGCGCCCGGTTAATGGTCATACGGCTAAAGCCAAACTGCGCCACCAGCTCCGCCTCCGAGGGGATGCGATCGTGCGGCCGCCAGACGCCGCTGTGGATCTTTTCGCTAATAGCCTGTTTCACCTTTTCATAGAATGGCGCAGGCGCGGAACGAGGTTGCGATGAGAACATGGCCGGGCTTCCTTGTGCTAATGGGCAGCGAAACGTCCAGAATATACTGAATCGCTATTGCCACCAATGGGCGATTTGCCACGCCAGACGCGCTGCCGCGCGGGCTCCCTGGCTATCAATATCGTACTGCGGGTTAAACTCGACCAGATCAACCGCCTGGAGCTTACCGCTGCGGCACAGCGGCTCGACGATGCGCAGCAGCGTCGCCAGCGGAACGCCGAGCGCGGCCGGCGCGGACACTGCGGGCATTTCACGCGCGGGCAGCACGTCGAGATCGATAGTCAGATACAGGCGATCGTAGCGGGCAATAAGATGCTCGATTTGCGGGATAACCCGCGCTTCAAAGGCGAAGAGCACCGCTAAATCGTCAATGATCGTCACCTCGCGGCGGGCAGCTTCGTCCAGCAGCGCCCGGGTATTAGCGGCGTAACTCACGCCGATACAGGTGTAGTGAAAAGCGCGCCGCTGCGCTTCACAGGCCAGCGCCAGCTGACGAAACGGCGTACCCGAGCTGGCCCGGTCGGCAATACGTAAGTCCAGATGCGCATCAAGGTTAATAATGCCAACCTCATCTGTGGGAAACGCGTCCAGCACGCCGGCGCCGTGGCCGAAAGCCGTCTCGTGACCGCCGCCCAGCACCAGCGTACGCTTGCCCGCGCGTTGGCAGGCCGTAACCGCTTCGCGCAGCGCCTGCTGCGCCGCTTCCAGCGCGTCGCCCTCTACGCTGACGCTCCCCATATCCACGCAGCGGTCGTGGCCGTCGTGGCTGGCCATATTCGCCAGCGCCCGGCGCAGGATTTCCGGGCCTTTAGCAGCGCCGGTTCGTCCTTTATTACGCCGAACCCCTTCGTCGCAGGCGAATCCCAGCAGAGCAATGTCACCGGGCTGCGCCTGCGGTTCAAAACGTTCGACGCGGGCGATAGTCTGAAACAGACGCAGCGCGTTGGCCGCCTCCGAGCTATCGTCGCGTCCCTGCCAAATCTCGGCGGGCGTCGGTTGCCATAGCTTCATACGATCTCTCCTCGCACCACGCGCTGCCAGAGCGGACTGCGCCCCGGCTCATAAACCATCTCAACCGGATGCGCCGCATCCCAGATAGCAAAATCGGCAACGAAGCCCGCCGCCAGCTGACCGTGGCTCGCCTGACGGCCCAGCGCCTGCGCCGCATGACGGGTTACGCCTGCCCACGCCTCCTCCGGCGTCAGGCCAAATTTCACGCAAGCCATATTCATCGCCAGATGCAGGCTGGCGAAGGGGCTGGTGCCGGGGTTGTAGTCCGTCGCCACCGCCATCGGAACCTGATGTTCGCGCAGCAGTTCAACCGGCGGCCTGCGGGTTTCGTTAAGGAAATAGAACGCGCCGGGCAGAAGCACCGCCACGGTGCCGCTGCGGCTCATCGCCGCCGCGCCCTCTGGGGTCAGGTATTCGATATGGTCGGCGGACAGGCCTTTATAGCGGCTCACTAATTCGGCGCCGCCCAGCGAAGAGAGCTGCTCAACGTGACCTTTTACCGGGATACCTAATGCCTGGGCCGTACTGTAAACCCGTTCAGTCTGCGCGGGGGTAAAGCCGACGTTTTCGCAGAAGGCATCGACGCTTTCGAATAACCCCTCTTCCCACAGCGCCGGGAGAATAGTCTGGCACACCAGATCGATATAGCCGTCCGGGTCGCCTTGATACTCCGGCGGCGTGGCGTGGGCGGAAAGCAGCGTTGGCGAAATCTCCACGGCATGCGTCGCGGCAAGCTGTTGTATCACGCGCAGCATTTTGCGCTCGTTTTCAAGGTCCAGCCCGTAGCCGGATTTAATCTCCAGGGTGGTGACGCCTTCGCGCAGCAGACGAGCCAGCCGCTGGCGGGCCAGCGCCAGCAGCTCCGCTTCGCTGCTTTCCCGGGTAGCGCGCACGGTCGCGTTAATGCCGCCGCCGTTTGCGCTAATGGTCTGGTAGGAAACGCCGTTGAGGCGCTGCTCCCACTCCTGCGCCCGGCTGCCGCCAAAAACCAGATGCGTATGGCAATCGATCAGCCCCGGCGTAAGCAGCCTGCCGCCGAGGTCGATACTTCGGCCGGCTGGCGCATCGCCTTCGGGCACAATGGCCTCAATACGGCCATCGCGCACCAGCAGCACGTGGTCCTCAAGCAGGCCATAAGGCCGGGAGTATCGAGGGTCGAGGGTAGCAAGGCGGACGTTTCGCCAGATTACGCGTTCGGAAAGAGTCTGTGTCATTGCGGTCAACTTGTCATGGGTTGTATAGACATTTATTTTGATTCCACGAGAAATGTCAACTCAGACCGGGGCAAATGTTATTTATTTGTGATCAAAAGCGGCCCGTTTCCGGCGCTGAATATGTAAAGGAAGCAACTTTTTTGCGCTACATCTTCCCGTTTCGCTTAAGTTGGTATAAAACAGCAGGCTTTAAAGGACTTATCCCCTTAATTTATTCTTGCCCGGAGCAACATGAACACATATTCCGTTTCCCGCCTGGCGCTGGCGCTGGCCTTTGGCGTGACGTTGTCCGCCTGTAGTTCGACGCCTGCCGATCAACAGCCCTCAACGCAAACTGCGCCGGGCACGGCCTCTCGTCCTGTTTTAACCGCCGATGAAGCAAAAAACTTTTTACCGGCGAGCTATTTCCAGTCTCTGGATCCTAACGCTGCGGCGTGGAGCCCATCCGCCATCAGCCTGCCGGCGCAGCCGGATTTTGTCGTGGGTCCCGCGGGCGCCCAGGGCGTAACGCATACCACCATTCAGGCCGCGGTGGATGCGGCGATTACCCGCCACTCCAACCGTCGTCAGTTTATCGCCATTATGCCGGGCGAATATGCGGGCACCGTATACGTTCCGGCGGCGCCTGGCGCGCTGACCCTGTACGGCACCGGCGAGAAGCCGATTGACGTCAAAATCAGCACAGCGCTTGATTCAGAAATGGATCCGGTCTCCTGGCGTCACCAGGTCAATCCGGGCGGTAAATATATGCCGGGTAAACCGGCCTGGTATATGTACGACAGCTGCCAGAGCCGACGTGCCGCCACCGTTGGCGTTATGTGTTCCGCGGTATTCTGGTCGCAGAACAACGGCCTGCAGCTGCAGAATCTGACCATCGCCAACAACCTTGGCGACAGCGTTGACGCGGGGACGCATCAGGCGGTGGCGCTGCGTAACGATGGCGATCGGGTACAGATTAACAATGTTAATATCCTTGGCCGCCAGAATACCTTTTTCGTGACCAACAGCGGCGTGCAAAATCGCCTGCAGGATAACCGCCAGACCCGTACGCTGGTCAGCAACAGCTATATAGAAGGCGATGTGGACATCGTTTCCGGTCGCGGAGCGGTCGTGTTTGAGAATACCGACTTTCGCATAGTCAACTCGCGCACCCAGAAAGAGGCTTACGTTTTCGCCCCTGCCACCCTGAAAAGCGTGACCTACGGCTTCCTGGCGATCAATAGCCGCTTTACGGCGTCCGGCGATAACGTCGCGCAGCTGGGCCGCTCGTTAGACGTTGACGGCAATACCAATGGCCAGGTCGTTATTCGCGACAGCGTCATTAACGAAGGTTTTAACATTGCCAAACCGTGGGCTGATGCGGTCGGTTCCAATCGTCCGTTCAGCGGCAATACCGGAACGGCGGATGCCAAAGGCAACCCGCAGCGTAATCTGAACGACGCTAACTTCAATCGCATGTGGGAATACAATAACCGCGGCGTGGGGAGCTTCGTCGTCGCTGAACCGAAACAGTAACGCCTGACTCGAAGGGGGAGCGCCTCCCCCTTTCTCCTCCTCTTTCCTGCTCCCCCTTTCCATTGCAAATCATTACCTGGCGTCATGACGCTCTTTCATCAGAGCAGGCGACAATCCTGTACAAGTTTTTCACATTTTCACTACACTATAAGATAAGTAAAATCATATAGTTAAATTTATTTGTAAAAAAAACCCACTAAATGTACAAAATTTTTCTGCAAAAATTGTACATCCTGAAAATCGTGACTATAGTTATTACGTAAGTTTTGATTACTCTGCATTACCGAATTCTTATGAATTAAAAATTGCACACCATTTCTCTGAAATGGTGAAAAAACCGTATAGCAAAGATGATGTTATCACTCATCTTTGTTAGTTGATTATGGCTAAAATAACCCGGGATTAACCATGCAGATAAAGAACACCATTCCAGCAGAATTTATATTTAACTCTGCGTTGCTGAAAAACATCGAACATATGGTGCGAATGGAGAACGAGGCCGTGAGCAATGAACGTTTAATCGTTGAAGTTCAGCGCCGTCTGAATGTCGAGAAAAATGAAATACTCGCTGACTTATACACCCAGACGCTGCATATGTTACGCGCGAAAAATCATCACTAAGCGTGATTTGTTAAAGTATTCTTTAATTAACACTTCTGCCTCGGAGGACAAATGAATAACGACAAGCAAGGTCTCTTTTTTAATCATTACGATCTTTGGATTAACAATAACCTTCTTCATCAAGGATTACAGCTTGTACTAGATTCATTATCACCAGGCTGTTTTCATGGAAAATACGTCTTTTTCACCAGCGATAACTATTATGCGGTGCTCAATCATCATTACGACCGCAAAAGAGTTCGTTTTGTCCTGCTCACCGACGGCAACGATCTGAACTTCCTTAGCGAAATTCCGATGTACAGAATTCCTGCGCGCTCAACGCCCGCTGAGATAAAATCTTTTATTCTTCGCCCGACGTTGTTTGGTAAAAAACCTGACAGTGAAGCTGAAAGTATTGTTTTTACCAACCGCGAAAAAGAAGTGATTCGCCTGATGAACGATGGCGAAGCGATGGTTAATATTGGGAAGTCACTGAATTTACATATTAAAACAATTTACCAAATTCGCCTGACCTTAATTAAAAAACTAGGCTGTTCTGGTCGCACTGATTTCTTTAATATTAGCCGCAGCGAAACATTTAAAGCCTGGACTCAGCAAAATTTCTGATAGTTTACCTGCCAGCGCATGTTGCCATGCTTCAGGAAGACAAGCGGCGGAAAAACATCTCTAAGAATGTTCCGCTGCTAACCCTCTAAGACACTTACTCTCCGTGAAACTCGATGGTAAAGCCCTGACTTTGCCAGTGGCTAAGTAATTCTGCCTGCAAAGGGGTCAGCGCGCGGCCGGTCCAGACAAAAATGTGCTGACCCGGGAACAGTTCCGGGCGAGGAGAGTCGAGCGGTTCCGCCAGCACATTAACGTGCCAGGCGCGCTGGGACAATCGCCATGCTTCCAGCCACAGGCGAGTGCGATCTTCATTACCCCATCCTACTAACAGCGTCTCTTTACCCACCTTCTTACGCGATTCCGCAAGGATGGACGCCACGCAATCTATCAAAATGCCATCCAGCATACTGATGATAGCCAGGGAAGTGTTCTGGTCGAGATTAAGCTTGCTGCGCACGGGGACAAACAGCCGGTCAATAAGTTTATCTACGGGATATTCATGGCTGAGGGACATGATGCGGGTGCGTAATTTTGAGGGCTGGACACCTCGCAGAAGCGTCATCATCTCTTCCTGGAGCAGGACGGCTGCGTCTTGCGTTTCAGGCTGATGGCCTTCCAGAAGCGCCTTAACCTTGCCAACGGAGACGCCGCGATCGATCCAGCGTTTGATTTCCTCAATCCGCTGAACGTCCTCCTCGTCAAACTGGCGGTGTCCCCCCTCGCTTCTCTGCGGCTTCAGCAGACCGTATCTACGCTGCCATGCACGCAAAGTAACAGGGTTGATTCCGCAACGTTCGGCAACTTCACCGATACTGTAATATGCCATTAGCGCCCTCTAACCTGATAATACTTTACCGACTAAATTAACTAATTTAGACGAGTTGTACAATTAACTTTTCTTGTACAGCTAAAATTAACAGGTCGGACGCCAATGTACACAGCAAAAAACAAGGCTTATTTTGCCGTTATACACGGCTTTTTAAGCGAAACGCTGCGCTGAGCAGCGTTCAAAAAATTAAAGAAGCTCGCAGGCTATTTTTTTCTCCGGCCAGGCTACCGGCGGAATGCCCCCGAAGCACGGGCTGGCAAATAAATTTCCCTGGAAATGCGTAATCCCCGCTGATTCCAGCCACATCCACTCTTCCGCCCGCTCAACCCCCACCGCTGAAATGGCAATTTCCAGGGAATTACAACATTTGATAATCGCCTGAACGATTGCCTGTTTCGGGCCGTGCTTATGGATATCTTTGACCAGCTGGCGATTAATCTTAATGCGGTCCGGCTGAAACTGCGCCAGCAGCACTAGCCCGGCAAACCCGGCGCCAAAGTGATCGATAGCCACGCGAATTCCCGCAGATTTTAGCTTTCGCACAGAATCGGTAAATTCATCAACGCGAGAAATCGCTTCGCTCTCGGTGAATTCCACAATAATTTGCTCGGGAATCAAACCACTGGCTTCAATTTCAGCCAACAGAAATTCGACAGCGTTGGGAACATTGACCAACGTCATGGGTAACAGATTAATCGACAAGGTGCGTCCACGAAGATGCAAACGTCCCGCCATGGCGAAGGCGATGCGCTTACTGTGCAGATCCGTCCAGTAGATTTCCTCTCGCGAAAGTCCGTCAAAATAGACCGCTGGCGATTCACCGGAGTTGGTGCGCAGCAGCGCTTCATAGGAGACGACCTCTTTGGCAAACGGATCGATCACCGGCTGAAAAGCAAAGCTGCACTCGGCCTGCTCGAGCGGGGTTTCAGGATACCAGGCCTCGTCTTCTATCACAAAGTCCCAGCTTTCGGCCGCAGGAATTTCGTAATAGTTCTCCTTTTCAGTGGCTTCGACGAAGGTACGGAAAAAGTGGAGAGCTCTGTCGTCATAGATAAGCTGATATTTCGTGGTTCCTTTGTCCAGCACGGCCTGCAGAACTTCATCGCGGTCAAACTCTCGTAAATCAAAGAGTTCCATACCGATTTTGCCAAAGCGACGGGTCGGCCCATGATCTCTGAGAAGCTCAACGAGGTTATGGTGCCGCGGGTCTTCGCAGATATGGCGATAAATTTCCTCAACCTTCTCTTCAGGTCCTTCTAATAGTTGAAAAAAATGGGTGCCGTTAAAAAGCAAAATACCCGACACGTCTTCCTGACCATTTTTTACATTTGCTGCAGCAACCATGCTTTCGAGCGATTTAATTGACACGTTGTCGCAGATATGACTGCGATAAATGATGGTAGTGAGCATGAAATTTCCGAAAGAAGAGATGAATGCTAATGAGATATTACAGTAGCAGGTCTACCCACATAAGTCCTGTAAAACAGCGCGCGTCCTTAACAAATAAATCACATTAACATCCTCTTTTCGCTGACATTCTTACCATCCTGCGCACCTGTACAAGCCGTACATCTCCATTCGCTGTTTACCTTAAGATTTGTACAATTTTAAAAGCATATAAATCAATATGTTATAAAAAATATTAAGAAAATTAACATATTTTTTCCATTTTCTATGTACAAGTTGTCAAACATTGTATAACTTTAATCGCAACTTTACTGATAATTGAACTGACAGGAGCACATATGCAGCAGAACGGTTACATTCCTGACACGGCTAACGCTATTGCCCATTACTTCAATAAAGCTTCGTTGCCTTCTCAGCAGGAAACGTTGGGACAGATTGTTATGGATATCCTGAATGAAGGACGGAACCTGAATCGTAAATCCCTGTGTACGAAACTGCTGAGTCGCCTTGAAGTGGCTTCAGAACCTGAAGAAGAAAACCATTATCAAACGTTGATTGGTCTCTTGTTTGAGCATCAGGGGTAAAAGTAGCTTCAGTTATCTGGTGATTTAAGTCGTTACTGAATGAGGAAATATAGGGGATGGGCCAGTATCTGAAACGGATTACCGGCTTGCTACTAAATTCCCAGTCAAGGAGATGACAATGATCAGAGATACCGTTATGAATCACAATGATTATGATCCATTAACCGATGTATTGATTGGAGAGGCTGTCCTCTCGCTACTCAAAAGTAAGGGGCCTATTAGTAAACAAGCACTGATCGGTAAACTCCAGGCCATGCAGGCCGGAGAACAAGATAAAAAGCGGCGGAATGCAATTGGGCGTATTATCGATGAAATCAGTAATATGGTAGCTCGCCGTGGAAACAACAAAACTGTGGGTACTTCAGGCGCTAAACACAATTGGGATAAGCCGAATTCATTATTAGGCTCCCCTCAGCAGCCAGGTACTAATAAAATACACTGACCTCTAACGGTCGAATGTTTAACTCACAACGTAGAGAATATGATGAGACAGACTATGCATCAGCAACCGGATATTTACGCAGGCCTGAACGATACCGCACTCTCTGAATATTTCCGCAACGCAGGCGACAGGCTGATCGATGAATCAGCGGTGATGTCACTGGCTATCAGCAGCATCCTGGAGTCTGAGGGGCATCTCAACAATAAAGCGATTATTCTGTGGTTAATTACGGCGCTGGAGACTACCAGCGATGTCGTAACCGCCGACGTTATCCGCAAAACGCTGGAAATCGTCGTAAGCTACACCATGGATGATATCTGATTTTTTAACCGGCAGTCATTCACAGGGATGTCACCTATCGCTAAGCGAATGGTTGTTTCGTTATATAGCTGTGGATACATCTACAATCCATGCGCAATATTATTGTTCTTAACACTCGCCTCCGCTGAGCAGATGACTCATCTGCTCAGAGGCGTGTGTTAATTATAAATAAGATTTAATTTATTTTTGCTCGCCCTCGCCAGAAATAAACGCGATAGTTTTTGTTTCAATAAAGCCTGCGGTATTGAGTTATATGACCGCCGCCAGACGGCGAATCCCCTCAGCCAAAACCTCTGGCGGATGGTTTGCAAAGCCAAGCAATATTCCCTCACGTGACATTGGCCGCTGGCAATAGCGCGCAAAAGTTTGTACACCTAAGCCTATCTGGCGCGCCTTCCGCACCACCTCCTGTGCCCGTAAGCCATCCAGCAGCCAGCAGACTATATGCACGCCGGAATCCGTAGGATGCACCAGCATGCGCCCGGGAAAATAGAATTTAATCGCCGCCTCCAGCGCGCTTTTTCGCTCAAAACAGGCTTTACGGATCCGACGAACGTGGCTGGCATAGTGCCCCTCGCGGATGAAACGCGCCAGAACGGCCTGTTCCAGATATCCGCTACAGAGGTCAGTATAATATTTGGTGATGGCAAACTGTTCGCGCAAATGCTCGGGGACAACTAAAAAGCCCAGACGAAATGCCGGATACATCATCTTAGAGAATGTACCCGCATAGATGACCCGCTGATGTTTATCCAGCCCCTGCAACGCCTGCAGAGAGCGGGCGGCATAGCGAAATTCGCTATTGTAATCATCTTCGAATATCCAGGCGCGGTTAGCTTCCGCCCACTCCAGCAGAGCAAGCCTCCGCGGCAGACTCAGCGTGCCGCTGAGCGGAAACTGATGCGACGGCGCGGTATAGACCAGCTTAGCCCCGGGATAATGGTCTATTCCATCCTGAATATCCATGCCCTCATCGTCAACCCGAACGGGCCGAACAACGGCTCCCCTGGCGGCGAATACGCCGCGAGCGCCGTTATATCCGGGATCGTCCAGCCAGACTTCATCGCCCTTTTCCAGTAAAGCCTGCGCGGCGATCGTCAACGCTTGCTGAATGCCGTTAACAATAATCACCCGATCTTCGTGGCAATTTACGCCGCGCGTCGCCTGTATATAGTCGCTGATTGCCTGACGCAGCGGCAGGAATCCCCAGGAGGAGGCGTGCGATGCGAGTTCACGGCGCGATTGCCGCCAGACGCGCCCCAGCAATCGCCCCCACAAAGCATGAGGGAAAAGATCGGTACAGCCGATACCGACGGCGAAAACCGCGCCCATCTCTCCGCTATCTTCGCTTTCCGTCCATGAGGGTACCAGGGCTGACACATCAGGGTTCAGCGGCCCAACGCTGGCTATTGCCGTTTCCGGCGCCGTCGGCGACCCGTACTCGCTAATGACGTGATCCGGAATATGGTCGCAGACAAAGGTGCCTGCCCCCTTGCGCGTCAGCAGATAGCCTTCATCAATCAGGCGCTCAAACCCGGCAATGACCGAGTTGCGGGAGATCGCCATCATCTCAGCCAGCGCCCGGCTGGAGGGTATTTTTGCACCCGCCGATAACCGGCCATCCAGAATCGCGTGGCGCAGGGCGTGATAGACCTGGTCTTTAATCACGCCGCGCGTTAATAACAGTTCCAGGAACAGAGGGGCAATGGGTTTTGGCATGAGCGACAGCGGCATCAACGTAATAAAAGTGGATCCTATAAATATACAGAAAGTGTCACTTTTTAGGAACCAGAACGCCTCCTATCATAACGCACAACCATCCGGTTTCTAAAAGTAAGGAATAAGCATGAAGAGCCAGAAAACCGACGTTAACCTCGCGGAAATTACCCTCCAACCCGCAGCTGAAACTGACTTTGCCGCGTGGCTGCCGCTGTGGAAAAGCTACCAGACGTTTTATCGCGTCGACATCCCGGACACCGTCACGCAACTCACCTGGAAGCGTTTTTTCCATTCTGTCGAACCCATGTATTGCGCGGTGGCAAAACGCGAAGGCAGGATTGTGGGATTCGTTCACTATCTCTTCCACCGCTCTACCTGGGCCGAAAGCGACTACTGCTATCTGGAAGATTTGTTCGTTGATCCGGCCGTTCGGGGCCAGCATATCGGCAAACGGTTGATTGAGTATGTACAGCTACAGGCGCGGAAGCGTCACTCAGCCAGCCTGTACTGGCACACGCATGAAACCAATCTGCGGGGTCAGCGCTTGTACAACTGGGTCGCGGAGAAAAGCGGCATGATTGAGTATCGTATGCGGGTGAAATAGCCCTTGCGCCAGGCGTAAAAAAACCTCGCTGCGGCGAGGTTTCGGTCACACCTGCGGGCTTAACGAGCGTTGACCACCACCCACATCGGGCCCTGGCCTACGGCATAGCGCCCTTTTTCCTGCAGCAGCCCCTGCTTGCCTTCGATTTCATACACCGCAATATGATGCGATTTCTGACCGGCAGCGATGAGGAATTTGCCGCTATGATCGAGATTAAAGCCGCGCGGCTGGGTTTCGGTATTTTGATAGCCCTCGATGGACAGCACGCTGCCGTCTTCCGAAACGCTAAAGATGGTAATAACGCTGGCGGTGCGATCGCAGGCGTAGAGGTGACGGCCATCGGGCGTCAGGTGAATATCCGCCGCCCAGCGAACGCCGGTGAAATCAGGCGGCATCATGTCCAGCGTCTGCACGCACTCGATTTTGCCGTGCGGGTCCTTCAGCTCCCAGACGTCAACGGAGCTGTTCAGTTCGTTAACGCAGTAGCCGTATTGCTGGTTCGGATGGAAGACCATATGACGCGGGCCAGCGCCTTCAACGGTGGTCACCTCAGCCGGTTCCTGGGCAGCCAGGAAACCGTCGTCGCTCAGGGTAAACAGGCAGATACGATCCTGTTTCAGCGCCGGAACCCACAGGGTGCGATTGTCCGGGGAAATATTTGCCGAGTGGCAGCCTTCCAGCCCTTCCACCACCGCCACCGCTTCCCGCGGCAGGCCGTCCACCAGCGGCGTAACACTTACGCAGCCCGCATTATAGGATGCGCTGAACACAAAGCGGCCTTGATGATCGGTAGAGATGTGCGTTGGGCTACCGGGCAGCGCGGCTTCGCCAGCGAAGGTCAGGGCGCCATTATCGGGCGCAATGCGGTAGGCCAGTACGCGAAACTCCGGACGCACGCCGACGTAGAGATACTCTTTGTTCGGGCTCACCACCATCGGCTGCACCTGCCCCGGGGCATCAACAACCTGCACCAGGGTCAGTTTCCCCTCAGGATCCAGATCCCAGACGTGAATCTGCTGGCTTTCCGGGCTGGCGGTATAAACGGTTTGTTTCATGAATACTCCTTCCTCACTGCACGTGGAAATTTCATTTTTCAGACTAACGGCGCCCTGAAAAATACAATACGTATACACAACATTTTTCAGATTGCCTCCAGGCAGCCTGAAAGATCAAGTGTATCGGCTCTTTAGCGGTAGATGCTGAAAAGTTTGCCGGAATGGCACAGCGGTGTACCATCATAGCCTGCTAACTTTTCATCATTAACCGGAAACAACACATGACCTCACGCGTGATTGCCCTGGATTTAGACGGCACGCTCTTAACCGGCAAAAAGACCATCCTCCCCGCCTCGCTCGACGCGCTGGCTCGCGCCAAAGATGCTGGATACCAGATCATTGTCGTCACCGGACGACATCACGTCGCTATCCATCCTTTTTATCAGGCACTGGCTCTCGATACACCTGCAATTTGCTGCAATGGTACTTATTTGTATGATTATCATGCAAAAAAGGTGCTTGAGTCCGATCCGATGCCGGTCGATAAAGCCCTGAGCCTGACGGAGCTGCTGAACCAGCATGATATTCACGGCCTGATGTATGTTGATGACGCCATGCTCTACGAGCGGCCGACCGGGCACGTCATCCGCACTGCCACCTGGGCCCAGTCTCTGCCCGTCGAGCAGCGCCCGGTATTTACTCAGGTCGACTCTTTGGCGCAGGCGGCGCGCGAAGTTAACGCCGTGTGGAAATTCGCCCTGACCGATGAAGATACCGCCAAACTGCAGCGCTTTGCCCTGCACGTTGGCCAGACGCTGGGCCTGGAGTGCGAATGGTCGTGGCACGATCAGGTGGATATTGCCCGGGAAGGCAACAGTAAAGGTAAACGCCTGGCGCAGTGGGTGGCGTCCCGGGGACTGTCAATGCAGGATGTTATCGCTTTCGGCGACAACTATAACGACCTCAGCATGCTGGAGGCCGCTGGCACCGGCGTAGCGATGGGCAACGCGGTAGAGGAAGTGAAAGCGCGCGCCAACGTGGTGATCGGTGAAAACGAAACCACCAGCATCGCCGACTACATCTATCGCCACCTGCTGTAATCAGGCGGCTATCGACACGCTTTTTATCTGCGCATACAGCCGCTGGCCCGGGGCAACGCCCAGATCATCGCGAGCCCAGGGGCTGATGCGCGCCCACAGCGTGCGGCCGCTTATCTCCAGCCTGACCTCAACCTGCCCATGGCTTTCAATACACTGCATAACCTCCGCGGGCAAAATATTGCGAATACTGGTTTGCTGAGCGGGCTGCAGTACCAGAGACACGTCCGAGGCCTGAATGCGGATGCGCGCGGTTTCGCCCAGCGGCCTGTCAAGCCGGTTGACCCATATCTGCTGGTCGCCGATCGCCAGGGCGGTCATCGTATACTGCGGATGCTGGGCGGCAACAATCGCGCTCAGGATGGTACTTTGCTGATCCTCAGGCAGCCAGGGGTGCATCACGCTACTGCTCCACACCTCTTCCAGGCAGCCAAAGGCTTTCACCTTCCCCGCCTCCAGCACCAGCACGTTATCCGCCAGGTGCTGGATCTCATCAAGAGAGTGGCTGACGTAAAGCATCGGGATGTTAATTTCGCGCACCAGCCGCTGCAGATAGGGCAACAGCTCGCGCTTGCGCGGAATATCCAACGATGCCAGCGGTTCATCTAACAGCAGCAGCTCCGGTGCGGTAAGCAGCGCCCGGCCAATCGCGACCCGCTGTTTTTCGCCGCCGGAGAGTCCTCCCGGTAGCCGATCAAGCAGTGGCGCAATGCCGAGCAGATCGACCAGCTTATCGAACTGTCCGGCCATATTTTTTGCCATGCCATATTGCAGATTGCCCCGTACTTTATAGTGCGGAAACAGGCGCGCGTCCTGAAAAACATAGCCAATTCGGCGTTTTTCCGGCGCCAGGCAGATACGTTTTTCAACATCGTTTAGCACTCTGCCGTTAAGGACAATGCGCCCCTGCTGCGGGCGGGTCAGGCCGCTAATAGCGTTGATCAGCGAGGTTTTTCCCGCGCCAGAGACGCCGAATACCGCTGTAATGCCGCTGGCAGGGAGCGTCTCGCGGATTTGCAGACAGTGGGTTCCCAGCGTCTGGGTAAAATCGAGTTCAAGCATGTTATTTCCCCATCCGCTGACGGCTGAGGCGGGCCAGCCATTCGGAAATCAGCAGCGATACCAGCGCCAGCACAATCGAAATCAAGCATAAACGCGCGGCTGCGCCCTCGCCGCCGGGAGTCTGAATCAGGGTATACATTGCCGAAGGGATGGTACGCGTTTCACCGGGAATATTGGAAACAAAAGTGATAGTGGCGCCAAACTCGCCCAGCGAACGGGCAAAAGCCAGCACGGTGCCGACGATAATACCGGGTAGCGTCAACGGTAGCGTAATAGTGAAAAATACGCGCCAGCGCCCAGCGCCCAGGGTACGCGCCGCCTGCTCAAGCTTGATGTCCACCCCTTCCAGCGCGAGGCGAATGGCCCGCACCATCAGCGGAAAGGACATGACTGCCGCCGCCAGCACCGCGCCGCGCCAGCTAAACGCAAAGCTCAGCCCAAACCAGTCATATAGCCAGCTGCCGATAAAGCCGCGGCGCCCCATCGCAATCAGCAACAGATAGCCCACCACCACCGGCGGCAGCACCAGCGGCAGGTGGATAACGCTATCGAGCAGCGCTTTGCCGGGAAAGTCCCGACGAACCAGCAGCCAGGAAAAAAAGATGCCGAAAGGTAAGCTAACTACCACCGCCAGGGAGGAGACTTTCAGGCTCAGCAGTACCGCCTGCCATTCAGGATCGCTTAAGAACATTAGTGGGTAGTGAATCCGTAACGTTTAAAGATGGCGGAAGCTTCCGGCCCTTTTAAATAGTCATAAAACGCGCTAACCGTCGCACTGTTATGCCCGTCGACGATAGCCAGCGGATATTCCACCTTCTTATGGGAATCTTCCGGGAAGGTTCCGACAACTTTTACGCCTTTGCTGGCGACCGCATCAGAGCCGTACACGATCCCCAGCGGGGCTTCGCTGCGTTCAACCATGGCCAGCGCGCCGCGCACGTCCTCTGCCGGAGCCAGCTCAGGCGACAGGGTATCCCAGGCTCCCAGCTTTTGCAGCGCTTCTTTCGCATAGATGCCAGCAGGCACGTGTTCCGGGTCGCCAACGGCCAGGCGGCCGCCTTTCAGCAGGCTGGTCCAGTTGGTTTTATCATTGATGCTTATCTCGCCCTGAGCGCTGGCTTTCGGCGCTACCACGACCAGGCTGTTTCCGAGAAGGGTCGTCCGAGAAGCAGAATCAATGCTCTTTTTCCCGGCCGCGTAATCCATCCATTTTTGATCGGCGGAGATAAACAGATCCGCCGGCGCGCCCGCTTCAATCTGGCGCGCCAGCGTGGATGAAGAAGCAAATGAAGAGACAACCTCAACGTTCTTCTCTTTCTTATACTCTTTAGCGATATCCTGCATGGCGTTAGTGAGCGATGCTGCGGCAAAAACCGTCACTTTGCCCTCATCCGCCAGCGCGTGACCGGCAACGCAGAGCGTTAACGTTGTTCCGGCAAAAAAGCGTAACCATTGACCTGCCATCTGAATCTCCCGTAAGTTCGTTATGTATCTGACAATATAACGATAGAGACTGGAATTTCCCAGAGAAAATTGGGGGTAATGAGCGGAGGATCAAACGAAGGGGGAAAAATAAAAACGCCCGGTCAAACCGGGCGCGGGGGAAATCAGTGGTTTTGCGGCCTGCTGTCTTTATGGCCGGCTCCGGAGAAGAGGTTAAACACTTCGCCCAGCCCGTAAATCAACCCCAGGATGACAGCCATCACCACAGGGACCATGACTACGGCAAAAACCAGACTTTTCAATAGCTCTAACATGGTTGGCTCCAGAAAGTACGAATACTTTATTGTAACGAATTCCGCCGGAAAAACACGCCCCATTTGTGCGGTGCCTCACGGACTGCCGCCGCAGAAGCATCTTGCAAGATGACCGCTATCGGTCACAATACCTTTTTTTCATCAGGACATGATTATGCAGGCCGAAATTCTCCTTACCCTTAAATTACAGCAGCGCCTGTTCGCCGATCCCCGTCGTATCGCCCTGCTGAAGCAAATTGACCTGACCGGCTCCATTAGCCAGGGGGCCAAAAATGCCGGCATCAGCTATAAAAGCGCATGGGATGCCATTAATGAAATGAATCAGCTCAGCGAGCAGACCCTGGTTGACCGGGCGACCGGCGGCAAAGGCGGCGGCGGCGCGGTCCTCACCCGTTACGGGCAGCGGCTGATTCAGCTCTACGACCTGCTGGCGCAGATTCAGCAGAAAGCGTTCGATGTCCTGAGCGATGATGACGCCCTTCCCCTCGACAGCCTGCTGGCCGCCATTTCGCGATTCTCTCTGCAGACCAGCGCGCGCAACCAGTGGTTCGGCACGATTACCGGCCGCGACCATCAGCAGGTTCAGCAGCACGTGGAGGTCCTGCTGGCCGACGGGCAAACCCGTCTCAAAGTCGCGATTACTGCCCAAAGCGCCGATCGTCTTGGCCTGGATGAAGGCCAGGAAGTATTAGTGCTGCTGAAGGCGCCGTGGGTTGGCATCACCCTGGATGCCGCGCAGGCGGTACAGGCTGATAATCAACTGTCCGGCCGAATCAGCCGCATCGAACGCGGGCCGGAGCAGTGCGAAGTACTGATGGCGCTCCCGGATGGTCAAAGCCTTTGCGCCACCCTGCCGGTGGAACAGACGCGCGATCTGGCCGAAGGCGCGGAAGCGATAGCATATTTCAATGCCGATCGCATCATTCTCGCCACGTTATGCTAACGCCATTGACATTGTGGGCGTGAAGACGTATCCCTGAAATAAATCGCTGCAAAAAGTGGGATACACAATGTCATCATTGCAAATTTCGCAAGGCACGTTTCGCCTGAGCGACACCAAAACGTTAAATATTGAACAGCTCTGCGTGCAGGCTGGCGAGAGCTGGGCTTTCGTCGGCAGCAACGGCAGCGGGAAGTCGGCCCTTGCGCGGGCGCTATCCGGAGAGCTGACGCTGCTCAGCGGACAGCGCGAGAATACGTTCGTACGCGTTACCCGTCTCTCTTTTGAACAGCTGCAGAAGCTGGTCAGCGATGAGTGGCAGCGCAACAACACGGACTTGCTCAGCCCCGGAGAAGAAGATACCGGACGCACGACAGCGGAAATTATCCAGGATGAGATTAAAGACCCCTCCCGCTGCGCCCGCCTTGCTGAACAGTTCGCTATCAGCCACCTGCTTGAGCGCCGCTTTAAATATCTCTCTACCGGAGAAACGCGTAAGACCTTGCTGTGCCAGGCGCTGATGGGCGACCCCGACCTGCTTATCCTTGATGAGCCGTTCGACGGTCTTGATGTCGCCTCACGCCAGCAGCTTGCGGCGCTGCTGGCCACGCTCAACGGCAAAGGGATCGCCCTGGTGCTGGTTCTTAATCGTTTCGATGAAATCCCGGAGTTCGTTCAGTTTGCCGGCGTGCTGGCGGAGTGTGTTCTGAGCGAAACCGGCGAAAAGCAGGCCCTGCTGCAGCAGGCGCTCATTGCCCAGCTGGCCCACAGCGAAAGGCTTGATGGCATGACGCTGCCGGAGCCCGATGCCCCGGCCGCGCGTCTTGGGCTGGACGACGATGCGCCGCTCATCGTGCTCAACGACGGCAGGGTTTCCTACAATGACCGCCCCATCATTAATCATCTGAACTGGACGGTAAATCCCGGCGAACACTGGCAGATAGTCGGCCCCAACGGCGCCGGTAAATCGACGCTACTCAGCCTGGTCACCGGCGACCATCCCCAGGGCTATAGTAACGACCTGACCCTGTTTGGCCGCCGCCGCGGCAGCGGGGAAACGATCTGGGATATTAAGAAGCATATCGGTTACGTCAGCAGCAGCCTGCACCTTGAATACCGCGTCAGCACCAACGTACGTAACGTGATTCTCTCGGGCTATTTCGACTCGATTGGCATCTATCAGGCCGTTTCCGACAAACAGCATAAGCTGGTGCAGAACTGGCTGGATATTCTGGGGATTGATAAACGCACCGCCGATGCGCCGTTCCATAGCCTCTCCTGGGGGCAGCAGCGGCTGGCGCTGATCGTCCGCGCGCTGGTCAAGCACCCTATCCTGCTGATCCTCGATGAACCGCTGCAGGGGCTGGATCCGCTCAACCGCCAGCTGGTGCGCCGCTTTGTTGATGTGCTCATTAGCGAAGGGGCGACGCAGCTGCTGTTTGTCTCCCACCATGCGGAAGACGCTCCCGACTGCATCACCCATCGCCTGGCGTTCGTGAGCAGTGGAGACGGTTACACCTACCGGGTCGGCCCGCTGGAAAATTAAGCCTGTAAAGGGGTCTGCGGATCCCTTATTTTTTCAGAATAATAGCCTGATCATAAATTAACCCACTGTTCTATAATCAAAAAATCTTAAAAGCTACGGCTGGAAATTTTAGTGTAAACGATTCCACCAATTTGCCCTGTGTCACACTTTTACCTTCTTTGGTATGCTATCTTCTTCTCACACGATAAGCCTATTGGAGCGAATCATGAAAGTACTGGTTACAGGTGGTAGCGGTTACATTGGAAGTCACACCTGCGTTCAACTGCTACTGCAGGGACACGACGTGATTATTCTCGACAATCTCTGCAACAGTAAGCGCAGCGTATTGCCAATCATTGAACGTCTCGGCGGCAAAAGCGCCACCTTTGTTGAAGGCGATATTCGTAATGAAGCGCTGATGACGGAAATTCTTCACGATCACGCCATTGAAGCGGTGATCCATTTTGCCGGCCTGAAAGCCGTCGGGGAATCCGTCGCCAAACCGCTTGAATATTACGACAACAACGTAACCGGAACGCTAAAACTCGTTTCCGCTATGCGCGCTGCGGGCGTGAAAAACTTTATTTTCAGCTCCTCCGCCACCGTCTACGGCGACCAGCCCAAAATTCCTTATGTCGAGAGCTTCCCGACCGGTACTCCGCAGAGCCCGTACGGCAAAAGCAAGCTGATGGTTGAGCAGATCCTGACTGACCTGCAAAAAGCGCAGCCGGACTGGAGCATCGCACTGCTGCGCTACTTCAACCCGGTCGGCGCCCATCCATCGGGCGATATGGGCGAAGACCCGCAGGGCATTCCGAACAACCTGATGCCGTATATCGCGCAGGTCGCGGTTGGGCGCCGTGAATCGCTGGCGGTATTTGGCAACGACTATCCAACCGAAGACGGCACCGGCGTACGTGACTACATCCACGTCATGGACCTTGCCGACGGCCACGTCGCGGCGATGGAAAAACTGGCCGACAAAGCCGGCGTGCATATCTATAACCTTGGCGCAGGCGTCGGCAGTAGCGTACTCGACGTGGTCAATGCCTTTAGCAAAGCCTGCGGCAAACCGATTAACTACCACTTCGCGCCGCGCCGAGAAGGCGACCTCCCGGCCTACTGGGCGGACGCTGAAAAGGCCGACCGCGAGCTGAACTGGCGCGTGACGCGCAACCTTGACGAAATGGCGCAGGACACCTGGCACTGGCAGTCCCGTCATCCGCAGGGTTATCCAGACTAAGGAACCTTCATGAGCGTATTTAACCCCGTCGACCATCCACATCGTCGTTATAACCCGTTAACCGGGCAGTGGATTCTGGTTTCTCCGCATCGCGCCAAGCGCCCCTGGCAGGGGGCGCAGGAAACGCCGGCAAAGCAGACCTTGCCCGCGCACGATCCGGACTGTTTCCTGTGCCCGGGCAATACCCGCGTCACCGGCGACAAAAACCCGAACTACACCGGCACGTTTGTTTTTACCAATGACTTTGCGGCTTTGATGACCGATACCCCTGATGCCCCGGAAAGCGACGATCCGCTGATGCGCTGTCAGAGCGCCCGCGGCACCAGCCGGGTCATCTGCTTCTCGCCAGATCACAGCAAAACGCTGCCGGAACTGAGCGTTGAGGCGCTGGAAGGCGTGGTTAAAACGTGGCAGGAGCAGACCGCCGACCTTGGAAAGAGCTACCCCTGGGTGCAG
This sequence comes from Klebsiella sp. S69, assembly GCF_016516145.1. Lineage (NCBI taxonomy): Bacteria > Pseudomonadati > Pseudomonadota > Gammaproteobacteria > Enterobacterales > Enterobacteriaceae > Klebsiella > Klebsiella sp. S69. The sequence goes on from NZ_JACVUU010000030.1 coordinate 85,021, forward strand.
GTCTTTGAAAATAAAGGGGCGGCGATGGGCTGCTCCAACCCGCACCCCCATGGGCAGGTGTGGGCCAACAGCTTTCTGCCTAATGAGGCGGAACGCGAAGATCGTCTGCAAAAAGCGTACTTCACCGAGCACGGCGCGCCGATGCTGGTGGATTACGTGCAGCGCGAATTAGCCGACGGTAGTCGTACTATCGTTGACACTGACCACTGGCTCGCCGTGGTTCCTTATTGGGCCGCGTGGCCTTTTGAAACGCTGCTGCTGCCAAAAGCGCACGTCCAGCGCCTGACTGATTTAACCGACGACCAGCGCAGCGATCTCGCGCTGGCGCTGAAAAAGCTGACCAGTCGTTACGACAACCTGTTCCAGTGCTCATTCCCCTACTCCATGGGCTGGCACGGCGCGCCGTTTAACGATGAAGAGAATAATCACTGGCAGCTGCACGCCCATTTTTACCCGCCGCTGCTGCGTTCCGCCACGGTGCGTAAATTTATGGTCGGCTATGAAATGCTGGCTGAAACCCAGCGTGACCTGACGGCCGAGCAGGCCGCCGAGCGTCTGCGCGCTGTGAGCGACGTCCATTTTCGCGAATCCGGAGTATAACCATGAGTCTGAAAGAGAAAACCCAAGCCCTGTTTGCTGAGAAATTTGGCTACCCGGCCAGCCATGTTATCCAGGCCCCAGGCCGCGTTAACCTGATCGGCGAACATACCGACTATAACGATGGGTTCGTGCTGCCCTGCGCCATTGATTACCAGACGGTTATCGCCTGTGCGCCGCGCGACGATCGTACCGTGCGGGTTATTGCCGCCGATTACGACAATCAGACCGATGAATTCTCTCTCGACTCGCCGATTACCAGCCACGATACCCAGCAGTGGTCAAACTATGTCCGCGGCGTGGTGAAGCATCTCCAGCAGCGGAATAACGCCTTCGGCGGCGCGGATCTGACAATCAGCGGTAACGTGCCGCAAGGCGCCGGGTTAAGCTCCTCGGCTTCGCTGGAGGTCGCCGTCGGCACGGTGTTCCAGCAGCTGTACCACCTGCCGCTCGATGGCGCTCAAATTGCCCTGAACGGCCAGGAAGCGGAAAATCAGTTCGTCGGCTGCAACTGCGGCATTATGGACCAGCTGATCTCCGCGCTTGGTAAAAAAGATCACGCTCTGCTGATCGACTGCCGCTCCTTAGGGACGAAAGCGGTGTCGATGCCGAAAGGCGTCGCGGTAGTGATTATCAACAGTAACTTTAAGCGCACCCTGGTGGGCAGCGAATACAACACCCGTCGCGAGCAGTGCGAAACCGGCGCGCGCTTCTTCCAGCGTCCGGCTCTGCGCGACGTCACGCTGCAAGAGTTCAACGCCGTGGCTCACGAGCTTGATCCGGTGGTCGCCAAACGCGTTCGCCACGTGCTGACTGAAAACGCCCGCACCGTAGAAGCCGCATCGGCGCTGGAAAAAGGCGACCTGCAGCGGATGGGCGAACTGATGGCGGAATCTCACGCCTCCATGCGCGATGATTTTGAAATCACCGTACCGCAGATTGATACCCTGGTAGAGATCGTCAAAGCGACCATCGGCAACAAAGGCGGCGTTCGCATGACCGGCGGCGGCTTCGGCGGCTGTATCGTCGCGCTGGTGCCGGAGGAGCTGGTTGATACCGTGCAGCAGGCCGTTGCCAGAGAGTATGAAGCGAAAACGGGCATTAAAGAGACCTTCTACGTCTGCAAACCGTCGCAGGGAGCCGGGCAATGCTAAAGCAAACAACGGAGCTGGCGCCGGACGGCCAGCCATGGAATCTTCTTACCCTGCGTAACGACGCAGGCATGACGGTCACCGTGATGGACTGGGGCGCGACGCTGCTCTCCGCGCGCGTGCCCCTGGCGGACGGTAGCGAACGAGAAGCGCTGCTCGGCTGCGCGACCCCCGGCGACTATACGCGCCAGGCCGCTTACCTTGGCGCTTCCGTAGGCCGTTACGCTAACCGTATTGCCAACAGCCGCTTTACCCTGGATGGCCAGCTCATCAATCTGACGCCCTCCAACGAGGCTGGCCATCAGCTCCACGGCGGACCGGAAGGTTTTGATAAGCGCCGCTGGCAAATTGTTAGCGCTGACGCTCGCCACGCGCTGTTTTCTCTCTCCTCCCGCGATGGCGATCAGGGCTATCCTGGTAATCTGACGGCAACCGCGCACTACCGCCTGACCGACGATAACCGGATCGCTATTGAGTATCGCGCCACCGTGGACCAGCCGTGCCCGGTGAATCTGACAAACCACGTCTATTTCAACCTCGATGGCGTGCAGAGCGACGTGCGCAACCATAAGCTGCAAATTTTTGCCGATGTTTATCTGCCCGTCGAAAGCGACGGTATTCCGGGGGGAGATCTGCAAAACGTCACCCTGACCAGCTTCGATTTCCGCACGCCGAAAACCCTGGCGGACGACTTCCTGCGTGACGAAGATCAGCAAAAAGTAAAAGGTTATGACCATGCCTTCCTGCTACAGGCGCTGGGGAATGCCGATACTCCGGCCGCTCACGTCTGGTCGCAGGACGAAAAGCTACAGATGACGGTTTATACTTCCGCCCCCGCATTGCAGTTTTACTCCGGCAACTATCTTGGCGGCACGCCGTCGCGCACAGCGCAGGCGTACGATGACTGGCAGGGCCTGGCTCTGGAGAGCGAGTTCCTTCCAGATTCTCCGAATCATCCGGAATGGCCGCAGCCGGATTGTGTACTGCGCCCCGGCGAAGAGTACGTCAGCCTGACGGAATATCAGTTTATCGCTCGATAGCCTCTGGCCCTCCCGATGGAGGGCTTTTTATCATTTTGCTGAAAATTACGTCACTTACAGACAAAAACATAACCTCTGTTTTACAAGCACCTTACACTGAGCCACTATTTTCGCTATGGTTAGGGATAAGCATTGCCGTGAGGTAAATCGCGGCAATATAATGAGAATAGTTATCAATCAATAAATATACACACTACAGATTTCGGGTCGCAGCAAGGCGGCAAATGAGCGAATCCCCGGGAACATAGTGAACTATGTGACCAGGATGAGTGAAAGTAGCCAACGACGAGGCGGCGCGAAAGATGACGTGTATTGAGGAGTAAGTGTATGGCTGTAACTAAGCTGGTACTCGTTCGTCACGGCGAAAGCCAATGGAATAACGAAAACCGTTTCACCGGTTGGTATGACGTTGACCTGTCTGAAAAAGGCGTTGGTGAAGCAAAAGCGGCCGGTAAGCTGCTGAAAGAAGAAGGCTTCAGCTTCGACTTTGCTTATACCTCTGTGCTGAAACGTGCCATCCACACCCTGTGGAACGTGCTGGACGAACTGGATCAGGCCTGGCTGCCGGTTGAGAAATCCTGGAAACTGAACGAACGCCACTACGGTGCGCTGCAGGGCCTGAACAAAGCGGAAACCGCTGAAAAATATGGTGACGAACAGGTTAAACAGTGGCGTCGCGGCTTTGCGGTAACGCCGCCGGAGCTGACCAAAGACGATGAGCGCTATCCGGGCCACGATCCGCGCTACGCCAAACTGACCGATGCAGAACTGCCGACGACCGAGAGTCTGGCGCTGACCATCGACCGCGTCGTGCCATACTGGAACGAAACGATTCTGCCGCGTCTGAAAAGCGGTGAGCGCGTGATTATCGCCGCTCACGGCAACTCCCTGCGTGCGCTGGTGAAATACCTCGACAATATGGGCGAAGCAGAGATCCTTGAACTGAACATCCCTACTGGCGTACCGCTGGTGTATGAGTTTGACGAAAACTTCAAGCCGATCAAACACTACTATCTGGGTAACGCCGACGAGATCGCCGCGAAAGCGGCTGCCGTTGCCAACCAGGGCAAAGCGAAGTAATCCTCGCAGGATGTAAAAAAAGCGTGGAGCCATCCACGCTTTTTTTGCGCCGTTCTCTGCAGACTTAACCGCGACGCGCTTTTACCGCCCCGGCCAGCTGGCGAAGAAGTGTATCGGTATCTTCCCAGCCGATGCAGGCATCGGTAATACTTTTACCGTAGGTCAGCGGCTCGCCGCTTTCAAGACTCTGATTGCCTTCCACCAGGTGGCTTTCAATCATCACGCCCATAATCGACCGCTCGCCGCCGGCAACCTGCTGACATACGTCAGCGCCGACATCCATCTGCTTTTTAAACTGTTTGCTGGAGTTGGCGTGGCTGAAATCAATCATAATTTGAGCGGGCAGACCTGCTTTCGCCAGACCGACCTTCACTTCGGCAACGTGCTGCGCGCTGTAGTTCGGCTCTTTTCCGCCGCGCAGGATAATATGGCAATCGCTATTACCGCTGGTGTTCACAATTGCCGAATGCCCCCATTTGGTCACCGACAGGAAACAGTGCGGCGCGCCGGCGGCGTTAATGGCGTCGATAGCCACTTTGATGGTTCCATCGGTGCCGTTTTTAAATCCGACCGGGCAGGAGAGACCGGAAGAGAGCTCACGATGCACCTGCGACTCCGTGGTCCGCGCGCCAATCGCGCCCCAGCTCATCAGATCGGCAAGATACTGCGGCGTGATCATATCGAGGAATTCCCCCGCCGCGGGCAGCCCGCTGTCGTTGATATCAAGCAGCAGTTTGCGCGCGATACGCAGGCCATCGTTGATGCGGAAGCTGTTATCCATATGCGGATCGTTGATCAGCCCTTTCCAGCCGACGGTGGTACGCGGTTTCTCAAAATAAACGCGCATCACGATTTCCAGCTCGCCTTTTAGCTCTTCACGAAGCTTAAGCAGACGTTCAGCATACTCTTTTGCCGCCGCCGGATCGTGAATGGAGCAGGGCCCAATGACCACCAGCAGGCGATCGTCATTCCCTTTCAGGATCTGATGGATCGCTTTACGAGCATGCGCAACGGTATTGGCAGCATTTTCGGTAGCGGGGAATTTTTCCAGGAGCGCAACGGGAGGTAATAATTCGTTGATCTCTTTAATACGTAAATCGTCGTTCTGATAATTCATCTTATTTCCAGCGTTGCCATACTTATCCAGTGAAATGCAATCCCTCCAATCTATCTCTTCATGCAAAAAGTGTAAACGTGATTTTACAGTAGCGGCAGAATATTCCTGGAAATAGGCTAAAAAACGCCATAAAGTCGCGGAATAGTGGCCACAAGCTATAATTTTTAACTGTTAGAACTTAATTTTCTTTAGCATTCAGCATTATATATTAATGCCGCTTGCTATCACCGAAGCTTTAACCACAACGAGTCAAACCTCCGGCAAATGCACTGTTGGAAGAGGTAATTCGACAAATCGACATAACAGGAGCATCCAATGAAAATGAATAAGCTAAGCAGTCTTCTCCTCGCAGCAACCCTTGGTCTGGCCAGCGGCGCGGCCCTGGCCGCCGATACCGGGGCGCAGTCGAATAATGGGCAAGCGAATGCAGCGGCCGACGCGGGCCAGGTCGCCCCCGATGCGCGTGAAAACGTGGCGCCAAACAACGTCGACAACGGTAAAATCAACTCCGGTTCCACCGATACCAATGGCACCATGCTCCACCCTGACGGCTCGACTATGAACCATGACGGCATGTCGAGCGACGAAGTGCACAAAAACTCAATGTGCAAAGATGGCCGCTGTCCGGATACTGATAAAAAAGTCGGTCAGGACGAAGCGACGAAAACCGACGGTACCACCCAGTAAGCTGAGTGCCGGACACCAGGGAGGAGAGCTAAGGCTCTCCTTTTTTTCATTTTATTCACCCCAGAAAGGGAATCATGTCATAAAGTAATCATCAAAATAATAATGTAGGGAAGGCACCATGGGGCAATCACACTCGCATAATTCTGCGCAAACCACCGAAGATAAAAATGCCCGTCGGCTACTGCTGGCGTTCTGCGTTACTGCCGGGTTCATGGTGGTTGAGGTCGCAGGCGGACTCATTTCAGGTTCACTGGCGCTGCTGGCCGATGCCGGGCATATGTTGACGGACGCGGCAGCGCTGCTGTTCGCCTTTCTGGCAGTGCGTTTCGCCAGTCGACCGCCGAATTCGCAACATACCTTTGGCTGGCTGCGGCTGACCACGCTGGCGGCATTTCTCAATGCCATTGCTTTAGTGGTCATTACGATCCTCATCGTCTGGGAGGCCATTCAGCGCTTTCATCATCCGCAGCCGGTGGCCGGTAAAACGATGATGGTTATTGCGGTTGCCGGCCTGCTGGCCAATATTCTGGCCTTTTGGATCCTGCATCGCGGCAGTGAAGAACGTAATCTCAATGTGCGGGCCGCCGCTCTGCATGTGCTGGGGGATTTACTCGGCTCGGTCGGGGCGATTATTGCCGCTATCGTGATCCTTACGACCGGCTGGACGCCTATCGACCCCATCCTGTCCGTGCTGGTATCGTGCCTGGTTTTGCGCAGCGCCTGGCGTTTGCTGCAGGAGAGCGTCAACGAACTGCTGGAGGGGGCGCCGCGCTCGCTTGATGTTGAGGCACTAAAGCGCGATCTGCGTCGCTCAATACCGGAGGTGCGCGATGTACATCACGTCCACGCCTGGCTGGTCGGCGAAAAAACGGTGATGACGCTGCACGTGCAGGTGGTGCCGCCGCACGATCACGATGGCCTGCTGGAACGGATCCAACATTTCTTACAGCATAAGTACGAAATTGGACACGTAACGGTGCAGATGGAGTATCAGCCCTGCAGCGGCCCGGAGTGCCGTCTCAACATGACGCACGCCGGGCATGGCCATCACCATCACCACTAGCGGGAAAACGCGCGAGAGCCTCGCTCACGCGCGCTATTAATCCACATCCGGCTGCCGTTGAGGGCGATGAATGTCAGAATCAAATATTCGAGCGACATCGCATAAACCCCCTGGAGGGCGAAAATAACGACGCTAATAACGTTGATGATCACCCACAGCAGCCAGTTTTCAACGTATTTTCGGGTCATCAGAATCATCGCCGCAATCGAGAGTACCATCATGCAGGAGTCCCAGAACGGGAATGCGTCTGGCTGCAGCGCCGGCATAACGACCTGCAGGCCCAGGGCGTGCATCAGCGCAACGGCAATCCTGGTCAGATACGCAAAAACCGGATCGATAAATAGCGTCATCAGGCCAATCGCCACCACGCAGGCCGCCAGCCAGCCTAACGCTTTCGGCAGCGGTAGCCAGCGGATTTGCAGCTCAGCCTGGTTATCGCTGGTCTGTCGTGACCAGGCATACCAGCCGTAGACGTTGGCAACAAAGAAGAAGACCTGGAGCAGAAGGCTGGCGTACAGCTGGATCTGAAAAAAGATAATGGCAAACAGCGTGACGTTGATTAACCCAAAGGCATAGTTGACGATCTTCTCCAGGCTCGCCAGCCAGATACACAGCAGGCCTGCGATAGTACCGACGGCTTCAATCCACGACAGATCATAGCCCCCGGCGCCAATGGGTATGTGAACTAAAATATTCTGCGTACTAAAAAAATCCATCTTATCCCCAGAGCGTACTGTGACGCAGTAATGAACTATCCCCGAAGTGTAGCCGCAAAATCGAGCATTCTGTTTAGCGGAACCAGCGCCCCGGTACGCAGCTGTTCATCAACATGAATTTCATGTTCAGCGCCCCCGTTCTCCAGCGCTTCAGCAATGGCCTGCAGGCCATTCATCGCCATCCACGGACAGTGCGCGCAGCTGCGGCAGGTCGCCCCTTCGCCTGCCGTAGGGGCTTCCAGCAGCTCTTTTTCCGGCACCGCCTGCTGCATTTTGTAAAAAATACCCCGGTCGGTGGCGACAATCAGCTGCTGGTGCGGGAGCGTTTTTGCCGCACTGATTAACTGGCTGGTTGAACCTACCGCATCGGCCATATCGACGATCGCCTGCGGTGATTCCGGGTGAACCAGAACCGCAGCCTGCGGATATAGCGCTTTCATTCTTGCCAGCGCTTGAGTTTTGAATTCATCATGAACAATACAGGCCCCATGCCAGCACAGCACGTCGGCGCCGGTCTGTTTTTGCACGTAGCTGCCCAGATGGCGGTCCGGCGCCCAGAGGATTTTTTCCCCCATGCTATCCAGATGCTCAATGAGTTCCACTGCGATACTGGAGGTCACAACCCAGTCGGCGCGAGCCTTAACCGCCGCAGAGGTATTGGCATAGACCACAACGGTACGGTCCGGGTGAGCGTCACAAAAAGCGCTGAACGCCTCGATCGGGCAGCCAAGATCCAATGAACACTCCGCCTGCAGCGTGGGCATCAGGATGGTTTTTTCCGGGCTGAGGATTTTCGCCGTTTCTCCCATAAACCGTACGCCGGCGACCAGCAGCGTAGAGGCGGAATGTCGGGCGCCGAAGCGCGCCATTTCCAGAGAGTCGGAGATGCAGCCACCGGTCTCTTCAGCCAGTTGCTGAATTTCGGGGTCGGTGTAGTAATGGGCCACCATTGCCGCATCGCGTTCACGCAGCAGGCGTTTAATTTTTTCACGATAGAAGTGCTTCTCATCGCGGTTTAACGGCATGGGCTTGGGGGGAAAGGGATAAATTGCCGCTTCCGGATCAAACATTACGCTCATCTTGCAGTCTCGTTTCACTGGCTTAACTTTAAAACCGCAATAACGCCCGCAAAACGGCATTATTCGGTAATGGTGTTTTATATGCTAAACAAGATAGCCGATTGTGCAGAAAATGTCGTGAGGAATTTTTCCCTCAGGAAGCATTTCCCGGAGGCGATGCTGCGCATCTGTCCGGACTGCCAAACCTGCAGAACGCACGAATCTGTAGCCCGGGCAAGGCGCGTCAAGCGCCGCCCCCGGGATGAAGCCACGCAAAGGCCAGGCCCGGCACATTTCCCGGAGGCGATGCTGCGCATCTGTCCGGGCTACTGGCCTGTGCCAATTGTAGCCACGGTAAACACAGCGCGACGTTAGAATAACGCAGCATTAAAGTATTGCGGATTGTTGTGATTTTCGAGGAAATGGCAGATAGCAAAAAAGCGCCTTTAGGGCGCTTTTTTACATTGATGGGTCGTGCAGGATGACTCGCTTCGCTCGCCCTTCGGGCCGTCGCCGCAAGCGGCTCCGTTGCCTCTCTTCGCTACTCGTCTCATCCTGAGACTCGCCCTTCGGGCAACGCTAC